>NZ_JBITCU010000021.1:0-114510 GCF_044453545.1 Streptomyces sp. NPDC051664
ACCACAGCAATCTCGTCCGGAGTCACACACTCTCAACGCCACACCGGACCCCCAGGACACGCACCACCACAACCGACCTGACCAAGCCCTACTAGGCACTGTCTGATAAATGATCAGGCTGTGGGCGCGCGAAGTCGTCAGCTGCGTGGCCACATCGGCAGCCGCAGCCGCGAAAGGTCAGGCCCTTCAAACGGACGACATCGGCGCGTGAAAGGCTGAGCCGCATGACCAGTGAAGCCGATGAACCACGTCGAGACCTGTTCCTCCGAGACGGCCTGGAGGCAGCAGACGTGGTACGTGTTCACCGTGAGGCGCTTCGTGTCCTGCGAGACAGCATCGAGACGGCTCACGTCGATGCCTACAGCGATATCGCATGGTCACGGGAAGTGGCGCCCGCGTACGAGCAGGTGTTGTCGATGGCCGCCAACGAGGTGGCCGAGGGCGTCCGGTCTGCGAAAGGTGATCCTGGCATGGGGATTGACGTCGATGTCCGCGACGACACGCAGTTCGACGTGCTTCTGGCCTTGGCTCCCTACACGATTCATGCCGAGGCGTGGCGACAGGGTCGAGAGATCTTCAGCGCCAGCGACACGGGCACAGCCTTGTGGATCGCTGTCACATCGGAGCAAGAGGTTCGGCTCTTGTCACAGCTCGATGCGCTGGGTGTCCCGCAAACGGCGTTCACGAATCAACCTCGCAGGCGGCGAAGTCTGTTCGCCCGGTGGTCACGGCAGCAGATCGCGTAGCCACAAGATGAGCGAACTCAGCTGCAGTCCCGCCTGGTAGCGGGGCCGAGGACGCGCTCATCGACGCGTACACCGGGCTCTACGCGCTCACGCACGACATCGTCGACCTCACGACCCTGCATACCGACGACCCGGCCGGACACGAGGTCCACATGACGGTCACCGAATCGGATGTCACCGCCCCTGCCCGCACCGAGCAGGTCACCACCGTCTTGATGAGCCACGGCTTCCAGCCGTCCAGGGCGGACGGACGAACCGTCCTGCAGCTCCCGGCTTCCATGACCGACCGGGAGAAGGACCGTGCACTGGTCAGGGCGGAAGCGCACCTGAACGCCGTGGGCGGACCCCTCTCCATCCGACTCGGCCCGCCCTGCTCCAAACCGCAGACCTTGCCGGCAATAGCGGTCTCCGCTCCGGCACAGCCCCGCACCACCCGCTCCCGATAGCCGACCTGCCGCACCACCGCGACACAACACCCCAGAACACCCGAACGGCCGCCCTTGTTCACCGCCACCCGACACATCGACCTATCAGCCACCTCACCGTCCGCTTCAGCGACGAAGCGCTCCACGACGTCGAACAGCCACCGCACAAACCAGGACACCGACTGGCAGCCGGTCGAGACCCTGGCCTCCGCCATGGCCACACCCGCGACCTCCTGCAGGAACCAAGGCGTGCCTCCCCGAGACGCAGACTCCGGCCGACAGCCTGCACGGCGTCTCCCGCACCACCTCGGCGCTGACCACCGCTCGCCCGGTCCCGCTCCCAAATGGACCACGTCCCGGCCCCGCCCTGCGATGACAGCACGAGTTCAACCAGTAGCTGCTGTATGCCCACAAGCCTCAGCGAGAGGCGTAGAGGAAGTACAGATCAGTGCCCCGACCGGCGCGCTCCTTGCAGCTCGGCCGTTGCGGTGGGCGTGACCTGGAGGTGCCCTGCTGTGCGAGTGGAGCGGTTCCAGTTTGTTCGTGATATCGAACAAAGGTCGAAGTGTCGAGCAACCTGGATGATAGGGAACCGGGGAACGGTGTCAATACTTCTCGCATGATTCGCGAATGCCGTCGAAACATTCGCACCGCTATATGGATGAAACGCCACAGGTCAAGCCGATCGAATGGCCGGGCTGAGCGGATGGACAGCCCTTTGGCGCCGGAGCGGGGCCGGTTTCGTGGACGGTGTTGACCTACGGTCGCCGCTCTAATATCCGAAGGAGCCGTAGGTGCCCAGCCGATCAGGCGGACGACGGCTCCGCCTCCTCGTGACCGCCATGCTGACGGTCACCGCGTCCGTGACGACCTCCTCCCACTCCACCGCCACGGCCGCGCCCGGCAGCCCGGCGCTCACCTCGCCGCTGGGGGTGGAACAGCTGGAACAGCTTCGGGTGCGGGATGACCGAGGTCCAGGTGCGCCAGGCCGCCGACGCGATGGTGTCCTCGGGCATGCGGGACGCCGGCTACCGGTACGTCGTGGTCGCTCGCGTCATATCTGCACGGGCATTGGCGAGGCGTCGATTCGGGGCGCTCATCGCCGAGTTGGCCAGGCCGTGGACGGCGCGGGAAGAGTCCCGGCCGAGCGAACGCCGAGGCCATGACCGTCTGCGCGCCGAGGGCGGCGGACCCAGGCAGCAACTGGTCTTCACCGACCGGGCGATCGCGACCCTGGTAATCCTGCGGTTCCAGCTTCCGCACGCCGCCCTCGCTGTCTTCTACAGCGTGGACCGCTCCACCGTCACATCCGCCGTCCATGAGACCCGTCCAACCCCTGGCGGCGCGGGGTTTCGCAGTCCCCGGCGAGGCAGGACTGCGTCTGTACACACTGGCGGATGCCTTCGCCCACGCCACCGCGAAAGGTGTTGAGCTGGGCGCGGACGGCACCGAGGTACGGGTCCGGCGTCCGAAGGCGGGCCGCCCTGACCTGGCGTGCGTTCGTGTCCGGCGATCTGCGGCAGAACACCGAGAAGGCCACCGTCATCACCGACGGACAGGGCCGCACTCCGTGGACCGGTGCGCTCCGGCCGGGCCGCATGCATGATCAGACTGCGGTCAAGACCGAGGGGATAGAGCCCTCTTCGAGCAATACCCACAGGTCAAGACCAAGATGGATGCCGGATACCGGGGCGGGGCCAAACGGTCTCCCGACCAGGCCAGGCGCCGCTGAAGAAGCCCACCAAGGACGCGTCGGCCGAGAAGATCACTGTCTGGGAGGAAGCCCGCAAGAAGCAATCCGCGGAGCGGATATGCGTCGAGCACGCCAACGCCGAGCACAAGCAGTGGAGGTCCCTCGAGCGGCACCTCGGCCCCCGCAAGTACTACTCCGAGAGCCATCCGACCATCGCCGGCCTCGTCTCCGGCTGCACCGCAGAGCGGTAATCACCCACCAGCCCAACCCGCCAAGCCCACACGACGCAACGTCAGTTGCGCTCGGCATCGTAAGTTTCGGCGAACTTTCGGAAATGAGTCATTGACTACCGCTCTGCGCCGAGCGCATACTCCAGCGATCGACGCCTCTCCGTAACGGACACGACTCCATACGGTCACACCCGTCCACCTGGCACGTCCACACGCGCATGCCCGGAGCCGGAAAGCAGGGGTTGCAGTGATCGACACGACTTCGCGCACTGTGCCCGACCCTCGCTGTCGCCACGGCTGGCCTGACGCTTGAACACCAGATCAGCGCATGCACGAAATTTTGGCACACCCAACAGGCCATTGCCTTGCGCGAACTATCCCCACCCATTGTGACAATGACGACGGATCAGGAAGTTTCCACGATGACGAGGAAAGCACGCAGCGCGACGGCTGTCGCGATCGGCTTGGGCATCGCACTCGCTGCCACCGGCTGCGCCGGCGGCGGCGACAACAGCAGCGGTGCGTCCGATGGCAAGGTCACGTTGACCTTGTGGGAGAACGCGACGCCCGGGCCCGGTGCGGAATACTGGAAGGCCGCCGCGAAGGCATACCACTCGTTGCACCCGAACGTCACGATCAAGATCCAGGCGGTCCAGAACGAGGACTTCGACGGCAAGCTGCAGACCGCGCTCAACTCGAGCTCCGCGCCGGATATCTTCCTTCAGCGCGGTGGCGGCAAGATGCAGGCCATGGTCGACGCCGGCCAGATCCAGGCGCTGAACCTCACCGCCGCTGACAAGGCGAATGCAGGCGCGGCGGGTGTCGCAGGCTATTCGATCGACGGCAAGGTCTACGCGATGCCGGTCGACACGCAGCCCGAGGGCATCTACTACAGCAAGGACCTGTTCAAGCAGGCCGGCATCACCTCGACGCCGACGACGATGGACGAGCTCGAGGCCGATGTCGCGAAGCTGAAGGCGATCAAGGTCGCGCCGATCGCGGTCGGTGCCAAGGACGCCTGGCCGGCTGCGCACTGGTACTACAACTTTGCCCTGCGCGCGTGCAGCCAGGACACCATGAAGAGGGCTGCCAAGTCGCTCGAGTTCACCGATCCGTGCTGGACCAAGGCCGGCGACGACCTGGCTTCGTTCCTGAAGATCGAGCCCTTCCAGAAGGGTTTCCTGACGAACTCGTCGCAGCAGGGCGCCGGGTCGTCGGCGGGCATGCTCGCGAACCACAAGGCGGCCATGGAGCTCATGGGCAACTGGGACCCCGGTGTGATCGCCAACTTGACCCCGAACAAGAAGCCGCTCCCTGACCTGGGCTGGTTCCCCTTCCCTGCCGTGGCCGGTGGCCACGGCGACCCGACCGCCATCATGGGCGGCCTCGACGGATTCTCGCTGTCCAAGAACGCACCGAAGGAGGCCGTTGGCTTCCTCGAGTTCCTTGTGACCAAGGACCAGCAGGAGCCCTATGCCAAGGCCTTCTACACGATCCCGGTGAACAAGGAGGCCCAGGAGGTCGTCACCGACTCCTACAACATCTCGGCACTGCAGGCCTTCAACAAGGCCGCCTACTCCATGATGTTCCTTGACACCGAGTACGGCCAGAACGTCGGCAACGCCATGAACACCGCCGTCGTGAAACTGATGGCCGGCCAGGGCTCCGCCGCCGGCATCGCCAAGGACACCAATGCTGCTGCCGCGAAGGGCTGAGTAAGTAGACAATGAGCGACACCCTGGGTACTGACACGGCCACAGGCCGCCAGTCGCAGGGCACGCCTGGAGTCGGGGGCGCGGCCAAGTCCGCGCCTCCGACTTCGCCGCGAGCGGCTGGGCGCCGCCGCGGCCGTGTCAAGATGCGACTCGAGATCGCGGTCCTGTCCGGACCGGCAATCATTATGTTCTTGGCGTTCGTGATCTTCCCGGTCGCGCTCGCTGCGTTCTACGGCTTCTACCGGTGGCACGGCTACGGGGCGCCCACCGACTGGGTCGGCCTGGACAACTACAAGCTGATCCTCACCGACCCCGCGTTCCAGCAAGTTCTGTGGCACAGCGGCCTGATCATGGTGCTCTCACTGGTTATCCAGGGCCCGCTCGCGATCACCCTCGCGCTCCTGCTCAACCAGAAGATCCGCGGCCGCTCGATCATCCGCGTCCTGGTCTTCGTGCCCTACGTCGTCTCCGAGGTCATCGTCGGCACCGGCTGGAGCCTGATGCTCCAGAGCAACGGCGCCATCAACGACCTGCTGCAGCACATCGGCCTGGGCTTCCTGCAGGCTGAGTGGCTCTCCAACCCGAAGCTGGCCATCTGGACGCTGATGGGCATCATCTCATGGAAGTACATCGGCTTCGCGGTGATTCTGATGCTCGCCGGCCTGCAGTCGATCCCCGACGAGCTCTTCGAGGCCGCTCAGATCGACGGCGCCTCCTACTGGCAGGTCCAGCGCCGCATCACGCTGCCGCTGCTGGGGCCGACGATCCGCATCTGGGCGTTCCTGTCGGTCATCGGCTCGCTGCAGCTGTTCGATCTCGTCTACATCATCTGGGGTCAGTACGTCGCGGGCACTGCGGGCACCTCGACCATGGCAATCTACATGGTCGCCCAGGGCCGCAGCGCGGGCAACTACGGCTACGGCAGCGCCGTCGCGGTCGTGATGTTCCTGATCTCGCTCATCGTCGCGCTGATCTACCAGCGCTTCGTCCTGCGCCGTGACCTCCGGGGCGCCGTCACCGAAGGAGCCGTCTGATGAGCGCGACGACCACCAACTCCTGGCTTTCCTCCGCCGTGGAGCCGGATGCCCCCATCGACCGTCGCGACAATCGCGACAAGCCGCAGAAGTGGGGGAATCCCTTCACCTACTTCATCGCGCTGCTCTTCATCGGTGTCTGCATCGCACCGGTGCTCTATATCGTGCTCGGCGGATTCCGCACCAACTCGCAGATCACCACGAGCCCGGCCGCCCTACCGCACCCCTGGGTCGTCAGCAACTACATCAGCGTCCTGACGTCGACGACGTTCTGGGGCGAATTCGCCAACTCCATCATCGTCGGGCTCGTGAGCACCGTCGGCATCGTCGTCCTCGGCCTGATGGTGAGCTTCGTGCTCGCACGCTATGACTTCAAGCTCAAGGGCGCGATGTATTCCCTGTTCGCCGCCGGCCTGATGTTCCCGATGGTCATCGCGATCACCCCGCTGTACATCCTCATCAAGGAACTCGGCCTCGTCGACAACCTGTTCGGCGTGATCGTCCCGCAGATCGCCTTCGGCCTGCCGACGACCGTCATCATCCTGGTGCCGTTCCTCAGAGCCATTCCAAATGAGATCGAGGAGGCCGCCGCGATCGACGGTGCGAGCCGACTCGGATTCTTCTTCCGCATGGTGATCCCGCTGTCACTGCCCGGTGTGGTGACCGTCGGCATCCTCGCGTTCATCGGTAGCTGGAACAACTACGTCCTGCCCCTGTACATCCTCAACTCGCAAGCAAACTTCACCCTGCCGCTCGGCGTCCAGGCGTTCTCCTCGCAATACTCCTTGGACACCGCGAAGGTCCTCGCGTTCACCTCACTCGCAATGCTGCCCGCGCTGATCTTCTTCTCGATCTTCGAGAAGCGGATCGTCGGCGGTCTCACCGGCGCCGTGAAGGGCTGAAGCCAGCACCGGGTTCTGCCCCCAGACCGTCTCACGCCTGCCCCTGCCGTGCCTTCGGCAGGGGCAGGCCGCTGATCGGCGGCATCGCTCAGCCCACGGCACGCCCCGCGCCATCCCATAGAAAAGGACCATTGAATTGCCCCGCGCCCACATCGAGCTCGACAAGCAGGCCGTCATCGCTCCTGTCCGACGCCGCACCTTCGGCTCGTTCGTCGAGCACCTCGGCCGCTGCGTGTACACCGGGCTCTACGAGCCGGAGCACCCGAGCGCGAACGATGAAGGGTTCCGCATGGACGTCGTCGAACTCGTCAGGGAGCTCGGCAGCACGACCATCCGCTACCCGGGCGGCAACTTCGTCTCCGGCTTCCGCTGGGAGGACTCGGTCGGCCCGCGCGCGAATCGCCCGGTGCGCCGCGACCTCGCCTGGCACTCGCTCGAATCGAACCAGGTCGGCCTCGACGAGTTCGCCAAGTGGCTCAAGCTCACCGGCTCCGAGCTGATGCTGGCGGTCAACGTCGCCACGCGAGGCATCCTGCCCGCCCTGGACCTACTCGAGTACGCCAACCACCCGTCTGGCACGGCGCTGTCAGACTTGCGCATCGCCAACGGCACGCCGGACCCCCACAACGTGCGCATGTGGTGCCTCGGCAACGAAATGGACGGACCGTGGCAGACCGGCTTCATGACGGCGGACGACTACGGCAAGATCGCCGCCCGCACCGCCGCCGCGATGAAGACGGCCGACCAGGACCTCGAACTCGTCGTCTGCGGCTCCTCCGGCTCCGGCATGCCGACATTCGGCGACTGGGAGCGCACGGTGCTCGAGCACAGCTACGACTATGTCGACTACGTCTCGTGCCACGCGTACTACCAGGAGCACGACGGCGACCTCGGCTCCTTCCTCGCCTCGGCGATCGACATGGACTACTTCATCGACACCGTCGTCGCGACCGCCGACCACGTGGGGTACAAGAAGCGCTCAAACAAGAAGATCAACGTCTCCTTCGACGAGTGGAACGTCTGGTACCTCAAGGAGCACCAGGCGTCCGAGGAGGTCAACGACGAGTGGCGCTACGCCCCTCGGCAACTCGAGGACATGTACACGCTGGCCGATGCCGTCGTCGTCGGCAACCTGCTGATGACGCTCCTCAAACGTAGCGACCGCGTCACCTCGGCATCACTCGCGCAGCTCGTCAACGTGATCGCGCCGATCATGACCGAGCCCGGCGGCCCGGCCTGGCGGCAGACGATCTTCTACCCGTTCTCGATCACGAGCCGGCTTGCTTCCGGCGAGGTGATCCGGCCTGTGATCGAGACGCCAACCTACAAAACGGCGCGCCACGGCGAGGCATCCGTCATCGACGCCGTCGCGACCATCGACGAGGACCGGGCCGCGGTCTTCCTCGTCAACCGTGACCTGGAGGAGGCCGCGCAGGTCGTGATCGACGTGCGCAGCCTCGGCTCGTCGCGCATCGTCGAGGCGGTCACGCTCGCCGACTCCGACGTGTACGCGAAGAACACGCTCGCCGAGCAGCACCGGGTGACCCCGTCCGCAAACACGAGCGCGACACTCGTCAACGGCGTGCTCACCATCGAGCTGCCGCCGATTTCATGGACGGCGATCGCCCTACGCTGAGCGACGACACGAAGCAGATCTGGCGCCGTGTCGGAGTCCTGTCGCGGCGCCAGATCATGTCACGGCAAACTCACTCGGAACGTTCGCCGAGGTGGCGCTGCCCCGGCGCACTATCTGCTGCAGTCGTTGCTGCTCCTGATCGGTCAGTCTGCGTACTCGTACCGGCTCCGCCATTGCTCCTCCCCTGCAGGACAGACCAGTCGCGCGACTCGCTTGGACTTCGTCGCCCTGGGACGGCATGCACAAGCTCCGTACGAACGAGCCCGTCTGACAAGGCGTCAGACCGCCCACACCGTCGCGGGCGGTCTGCTCCGGCTGCGACTGCCGACGGGGGACGGCCCACATCGCCCCTCCCGATTCAAGATCCGGACCAGTACCGGGCCAAGGCACTGTGCAGAGCCTCGAACGTAGGCATCTGCCCAGGTCATTGGGCATCACGCTCGTGTACCACCAGCAGACGAAGAATCTGCTGGTGTCGTACTCGGCGAAGAAGCTCCCACATGAGTGATCGAACACAGCATCACAGCCCGCCACACTCGGCCACACTCGGCCACACAAGCAGAGTGTCTGGTATTCGAAATCGGGTTCTAGATTTCGCCCGCTCCCACCCGTTACGGCGACAGCAGAACCTCCGTTACCCGAGCACCTGTCCGCATCTCGCCCCGAGGGGTCCCCATGCATCCCGTACGCCGCCCTGCGCTCGTTCATCCTGCGTTCGAGAACACCGCTGTCTCCTCGGGCACCAACCCTCGCATCACCTCCGACCGCGCCGCCCTGCTCGCCGAGGGGTCACGACCGGATACGAGGTACCTGGCATGACGGAATCCACTCGTCTTCCCTCTTCCCTCGCCACCTGGGTGGAGAGCGAGCTGGGCCCCTTGAACTGTGTGCGGGACGCCTCGCATGCCCGCGACAACTCCCAGGTGTGGAGGGTGACCGGACCGGCCGGTGACCACTACGTGAAAGTGGCGCCCAAGCCGATCCTGTATACGCGCGAGACCTGTGCCTACCGGGTGGCCGTTCCTCACCTCGGCCACGGCAACGCCCCGGTGCTGCGTGACAGTTCTGCAGAGCTGCTCGCCCTGATCCTTACCGCTGTGGACGGCGAGCCGTTGGAGGATGAGGAGTCACCCGCGCGCCGCCGCGTTGCCCACCGGCAGGCCGGCCAGCTCCTGCGCCGATTCCACGACGCAATGACCGGCCCCCTGGTCCAGCCTGAAGCCGCCAGAGTCGTCGAGAACACGGTGGCCGGCCTGGACAAGCACCTCGCGGAGGCCGGCGACCATCTGTCCGCCGCGGAAGCCGACACGCTGCGGCACCTGGTGAGCGCGCTGCCCGGCTGCGGACCGCTACCGGCTGGGTGGAGGCACGGGGACTTCTGGGAGCGCAACCTGCTGTGGAACGGCCGACGCTGCGCATTGATCGACTTCGAGCGCAGCGAACCGGGCCCTCTCGTCACCGACTTCGTCAAACTCGCCACCTCGCTGTGGCCGGACCACCCCGAACTGCGAACCGCCCTGTTCGAGGGGTACGGCCGACCTCTGTCCGAGACAGAAGAACGGGCGCTGAGAGCGTTCTCTGTAGCCGACGCCGCCAGCGCACTCGCCTACGGCCCCCGGCACGGCGACCCGCTCGTGACCGCGCGCGGCCGGCGCACCGTCGAATGCCTGATGCAGGAGGGCCGTCTGTGAGCGACGCGCCTCACCTGCTGATCTCTGACGTGGCCCAGGTCCTGCTCCGTGCGAACGGTGCCGCCCGGTGCGTGCGCCGCAAGCGGGACGCGCCCCTCGCACCGGGACAACTCACCGTCGTGGGCGGCCATCTGGAAGCCGGCGAAGCGCTCGATCGCGCCGCGCGGCGCGAAGCAAACGAAGAGACAGGGGTCCGCATCAGCGCTGACCAGCAGGAGTTCTGCGGCCTCATCCACCACCACGAACCCGGCGATGGCTTGGACAGGGTCACCGCTGTGTTCGTCGCCCAGTCCTGGGAGGGCGAGCCGCACAACGCCGAGCCGGACAAGCACGAAGGTCTGTTCTGGGTGCCGATGGACAAGCCCCCGCCGGACTGCCACCCCTACGCCACCCACATCTTCCACATGCTCGCCCACGGCCCGTCCTACCGGGCTCTGAACTGGCCGACGCAGGGAGGCAGCGAGTGAAGCGATTCTTCGGTAAGGTCCGCATGGCGGAGCCTCAGGTCTCCGACGCGGAGCGAGAGCTCTTCGGTGGGCCACTGCGCTACGACATGGGCTGGTCCCAACACGAGCACGCGGGCCTGGACTTGACCATGCGGTCAGCGCTGCGTCAGATGCCCAGACTCGTCAGCGCCACCCTGCGGATGGCCTGGAGCGCGGATCGCCGCGCGCTCGTGGTGGTGGCGATCAG
The DNA here is from genome assembly GCF_044453545.1 of Streptomyces sp. NPDC051664. NCBI lineage: Bacteria > Bacillati > Actinomycetota > Actinomycetes > Kitasatosporales > Streptomycetaceae > Streptomyces > Streptomyces sp. NPDC051664. The sequence continues at coordinate 10,766 of NZ_JBITCU010000021.1, forward strand.
CGAACTCGGCCAGGGCATCGCCGCTGCGGTCGGCCTGCTTGCCATCAACGCAGTCATGCACGCGCTTTTGGGGGCCGGAGACCCTGTCGAGCGGCTGCACGCCTTACTGCCGGGCCTGCTCGCCGCCGCAGGCGTCGCCGTCGTGAACTCCGCCTTGGCCGGCTGGTCGACCTCTCGGGCCGGACGCCTGGAGCCGAAGGTCGAGCGGATCGCCACGACGCAATACCTGGCCGCGGCAACCGCCGTCGAACTCGAAGCGATTGACGATCCGGACTTCCGCCGCCTGATCGACATCGCCCAGTACGGGCCCGCCTCCGCGCGCCGCATGATCGGCGCCTGCGTCTCCGCGCTGAACAGCACCATCTCGTTGATCGCCACGGCCGGTGTGCTCACTGTCTTGCACCCGGCACTGCTGCCCATGCTGCTGGTCATCGCGGCTCCCCGCGGTTGGGGCGCCATGCGGGTGGCACAGGAACGTTATGTGTCGATGATGAGCTGGATTGAGCACCTGCGGGCCAGCCGTCTCATCGGAAACCTTCTCACCGAGCGAATGGCTGCCCAAGAAGTACGTATCCACGCCGTCGGCCCCTTCCTTCTCGACCGGTACCGGCGCATGGCCGCGAGCGCAGAAGCGGAACAGGAACGCCTGGCCTCCAGCAAGGCCATCACCGAATGGGTCGCCTCCGCGCTGTCCGGGCTGGCGATGGCCGCCACCTACGGAAGCATGATCTGGCTGATCATGGCCGGGCACCTGAGCCTCGCCGTCGCCGGCACCACCGTGATCGCGGTACGGACCGGGTCAGCGAGCCTGGGCGCCCTGGTGATGAACATCAACCAGCTGCACGAAGAGTCCCTCTACGTCAGGGACCACGGACAGTTCCTGGTCGAGGCCGCCCAACGCGCCATCCCGCAGACCGGCAGTCCCGTCCCTGCCCAGGTCAGGCAGGTCTCCTTGGAGCACGTCACCTACCGGTATCCCGACCGCGACGCACCGGCCCTGGACGACGTGACGCTCACCTTCCCCATGGGGTCGGTCACCGCCGTGGTGGGTGAGAACGGCTCCGGCAAGAGCACGTTGATGAAGATCCTGTCCGGGCTGCTCCTCCCTCACGACGGAACCGTGAGATGGGGTGAGGCCGACATCTCCGGGCTGGAACGCTCCCAGGTCTTCGACCGCGTCTCCCTTCTCACCCAGGACTTCCAACGCTGGCCCGTAACTGCCGCGATGAACATCCGCATCGGCCGCCCCGGCCACGACGCCTCGACCCGCGACCTGCAGACATCCGTCGACTACGCCGGAGCCGGATCCGTCACCGCCAAACTGCCCAACGGGCTGGACAGCATGCTCGGCCGCATGTTCCGCGGAGCCATCGAACTCTCCGGCGGCGAATGGCAGAAAGTGGGCCTCGCCCGCACCCACTGGCGTAGCTCAACATCGCAGGCGGACACCGTCCTCATCGTCGACGAGCCCACCTCCGCCCTCGACCCCGAAGCCGAGATCCAAGCCTTCGACCGCATCCGCCGCCTCGCCGCCCCGAACCGGGCCGTCGTCCTGGTCACCCACCGCATGTCCGGCGTCCGCCACGCCGACCACATCTACGTCCTCAGCCAAGGACATCTCGCCGAACACGGCACACACGACGAACTCATCGCCACGCGCGGCCGGTACGCCGCCATGTTCGACACCCAAGCCGCCCAGTACGCCCCCACCGCCAGCATCCCGAACCCTGCCGCACCCACCGTCTCGGACCCTGCATGACCCGCTCGCACGAAAGGCCCGCCGTGACGACACCCCCCACCACCGACCTCGACGAAGCACTCACCCTGCGCCACCAGCTGGCCGACCAGCTCGCCGAGGCGGGTCACATCCGAAGCCCCGCGGTCGACGAGGCCCTGCGTACCGTGCCCCGGCACGCCTTCTCCCCCGAAGTACCGGTCCGGAAGGCGTACGCCAACGACATCGTCGCCACCCGCCACAGCGACGACGGCAGCATCATCAGCTCCATCTCTGCGCCCTGGCTGCAGGCCGACATGCTCGAAGCCGCCCGCATCCGGCCAGGCCACCGTGTCCTGGAGATCGGCTCCGGCGGCTACAACGCCGCCCTCATGGCCGAACTCGTCGGCCCGACCGGCAGCGTCACCACCCTCGACATCGACCCGGCCGTCACCGACCGCGCCACCCGCTTCCTGCCCCAGACCGGATACGACCACGTCCACGTGGTCACCGCGGACGCCGAGCACCTGCCCGCCGGCATCGTGCCGGACGGCGGCTTCGACGCCATCCTGGTCACCGCCGACACCTGGGACCTGCCCTGGATCGACGCTCTCACCGACGGCGGACGCCTCGTCGCCCCGCTCCGCCTACACGGCTACCACTGGGCCATCGGCTTCACCAAGCACGACAGGGCCCTGCACAGCGACGAGCCGCTCATCGTCTGCGGCTTCGTCGCTATGCAGGGCGACGGCGTCTGGAAGGCGAACCGGCGCACCGTCCCCGGCACCGGCGTACACCTCTCCTGGGAAGACGGCGCCCCACTGCCCGTCGACCAGCTCGCCCCCGCCCTCACCCGCGAACCGACCGTGGCGCACACCCACGTCACCGTCGGCGGCCAGGAACCCTTCGACGCCCTCACCCTCTACCTGGCCGGCGCCCTGCCCGGCTTCTGCCGCCTTGCGGTCGACCCCGACGGCGACAACGGGGTCCTGAACCCGCCGCCCAAGCACTGGCCCGGCGCCGCGATCGTCCGCGGTTCCTCCCTCGCGCGGCTGGCCACCGAGCGCTTCTCCGACGGCGACGACGGCAACGGCCTGTACGAGTTCGTCGTCCACGGCTACGGGCCCCACGGCCACCTGGCTGCGAAGGAGATGGTCGAGCAGGTCCAGCACTGGCAGCGCAACCACCGCGCCGCCCTCTGCCCGCGCATCACCATTCACCCCCTGGACGACAACAGCCCCACGCCCGCGACCGGTGCTCCGCACGTGTTCGTCAAGAAGCACACCCTCGTCGTGATCGACTGGCCGACGATTCCCGGTACCGCGGCTCTGCTTACCGACGACGACGGCCGCTACCTGCTCCACCTTCGCTCGGCGAACAGACCGATCTGGCGCCCGGGACACTGGGCCCTGCTCGGCGGAGACACCGAGAGGGGCGAGACCTGCGACGAAGCCATCGCCCGGGAACTCGACGAGGAGATCGGACTCGTCATCCCGGACCTGACCGGATTCGCCACGCTGGACACCCTGGATGCGAGCGGGGCCTTCAAGGGCCGCGTGCGCGTCTACCACGGCACGCTGAACACCCCCGCGCACGAGATCGATCTACGCGAGGGCATCCAGCTTCGCTGGACCCGTATCGAGGAAATCGCCGAGATGACCATGGACCCCGGCGCCGCCGCGGTCCTGCACGCTCACCACAACGCGGACCAGCCCGCTGGGCGCCAGGACGCAACGCTTCCTGTGGTGGAAGTCCGCGAGCCGCGCGATCACCGCAGCCGCAGCATCGTCGGCGCCCACCTCGTCCTCCTCCGTGACGGGGCCGTTCTTCTGGGCAAGCGCCACCCGGACAGTGCCTTCGCCCCCTCGACCTGGCACCTTCCCGCCGGACACCGCGAAGACATGGAATCCGCCGTCACCTGCATGGTCCGGGAAGCGGAGGAAGAGACCGGACTCCGCATCCCGCAGAGCGACTTGTCACTCGTCCACGTCCTCGACCTGCTCGACCCCGGGAGCACGATCCCGCGCATGGGGCTGTTCTTCGCTCCCTCCCGCTGGGAGGGCGAGCCTGTCGTACGTGAACCGGAGTGCTGCACCGAGTGGTGCTGGTGGCCGCTGGATGCGCTGCCCGAGCCCATCGTCGAGTACACGCGCGTCGCCTTGGAGGCCATCTCCAACGGCACCTCCTACGTCCCCATGGGCTGGTCCTGACGGGGTCTACATCCGGACGACCGGCTTGACGGCACTCTCGGCGGCTCCGCTGCACTGCCGTCGCCAGAACCGCTACCGAGAAGGGCGTGCCTTCTCAGATGTTCACCACGCAGGACGAAGAGGACCGCTGCAACGCCGAAGGGCGCCGCACGCCGTCGAGTTCGACCACCGCCCTGCCCGGCCCGGCCGCCCCATGCCGATGACGCCATCGCAGTACGCGCAGACCGTCCCCCACCACACGGTGTACGGCTGTCTGTACGTCCGGGACGAGCACGACCGGCCGGTACAGCTACGCTCGGTCTACGGCTCGCGGCTCTGGCAGTTCCCGGGCGGCAACCTCGACGCGCAAGGGGAAGATCCGCTCCAGACCGCCCGGCGCGAAGCGGTCGAGGACAGCAGCGCTCTTGAGAGCTGTCCTGTGCCATCGAAGTTTGAGTGACCTGGGTTACTTAGACGGTGTCCTACGTGGTGAGTTTGAGGAGTCGCTTGTAGCAGCACAAGGCAGCGGCAAGGCCGAGAAAGGCCAGGTAGTTGGCGGGTTGGCGCTTGTAGCGGGGGCTGAGTCTGCGGTAGCCGGACAGCCACGAGATCGTGCGCTCGATTGTCGGCGTCGACGTCAGCGGGCGAATCCGCGGCCGGCAGCACCGTTGGTTCCGCCGCAGCACGACGGCATCCGGTACGGACGCGGAGTCCGTACTCCCGCGTCCTGTCGCAGACGCGGAAGCACAGCTCGTTCGGTCTCTCGATGCGGTGCCCTATCGCAGGTCGTCGACGTCCAGTTCGGCGCCGACCACCAGGGTGACCTCGCCCACCGGAGCGGCGGCGTCCTCGACAGGGCGCGCGCCGGGCACCTGGGACGCGAGGACCGCGGCCCGGTCGGCGAGGCCCGGGGGATAGGTGACCGTGGTGCGGCCGGCGTGCGGCGCGTTGCCGGTGCCCGTGACGGTGAACCCGGCCTCGCGCAGTCTCTCGGCGACCGCGGCGGCCTTCCCCTCGGCGTCCGATCCGTTGAGGACACGCACGTGCACGGAGGACGCGTACAGCGGATTCTTCGTGTCCGCCTCCAGGCGCTTCTTGTCGATCTCCCTGTCCTTGGCCAGGGCGGTGAACACGGTGGCGGCCTGCGGGTACTGCCACACCACATTGGCCTTGTCCGTCGGGACGTCGGCTTCGCGCGGGTAGCTGGGAACGGTGAGGAACGTCAACCGGTCCTCGGGGACAGCCTTCAGCTCGGACGCGAGGCCGGTGAGGGCTTTCGCACCGGCCAGTTCGTCGTCCGTGGTCAGGGACTTGGTGAGGGACTGCAGCAACTTGTAGAGAGCGACGGGGTCGGTGATCTTCGACTTGGCCTTCTCGGCCAGCGCCGACATGAACTCCTGCTGGCGGCCGATGCGTCCGATGTCGGAGCCGTCGCCCACGCTGTAGCGGGCACGCACGTAGCCGAGCGCCTTCTCGTCCCTGATCGTCTGGCAGCCGGCCTCCAGATCGAGGTGGGCCTTCTTGTCGTGGATGGCCTGCTCAGGGCAGACCTCTATGCCTTCCAGGGCGTTGACCATGCCCTTGAACCCCTGGAATTCGACCGACATGAAGTTGTCGATGCGCAGACCGGTATTGGCTTCGATGGTCTTGATGGTGCAAGCGGCGGCGTCGGCCACCTCGCCGCCTGTGCCGCCGAGCGAGAACGCCTCGTTGATCTTGAAGTGATGGACCTCGGAGGTCGTACCGTCGCCCTTGTCGCAGGCCGGTATTCGCACCCAGGAGTCGCGGGGTAGGGACACGACCGCGGCCCACTTCCGGTTCGCGGGGATGTGCAGGACCATCAGCGTGTCGGAGTGCATGGTGCCCCCCTCCATGCCGCCGTACCGGGCATTGGCCCCGGACCTGCTGTCGGAGCCCACGACCAGGATGTTCCGCGACCCGGGACTGAGGTTCTCCGGGCGGTCGTCGCCGAGCTTGCCGTCGAGGTGGGCGCCGTGGATGTTGCCGTCGAGGTCGTTGTAGATCCACGCACCGGCACCGCCGGCGCCGAGGACGCACACGGCGCCGATACCGGCGGTCCAGGCAACGATCCGGCCCCGCCGCGTCAGCCCGTCCGACTTCCCGCCCGGTTTCCCGCCCGCTCGCCTACGCGAGCGCCCGGCCGCCGGAGCACTCTTTCGTCCGCGTGTCCCACCCATGTGAATCGCCCCCCGCGCCCCGCCCCGACCACCCGGCGTGACCGGACACCAGACGCCCGATGTCGATCACCGGACTTTATACGATCGTTTCCAACGTGCAGCTGTTGGTGCAGCGAAGCTCCGGCTTAATGGTGCGGCGCGGCTTGATTGATGTGGAGTCTTGAAAGCTGAGGTGGAGCTGCGTGACGGCCGACAGCGTGAGCCAGGTGTCGTGGTCGTCGAGGAACGATCGCCACGACTGCGTCGCGGTGAGGCCCCGCGCGTAGTGGTCCTTGAGCCGTTGGTAGGTGTCCTCCGGCATGGTCGGCCGCGGCACTGGTCGTTCGTTGGGGAAACGTGGGCTGAGGATCCGCTTGAGCAGCCAGAGAGGAATCTGCCAACGATGGGCGATCCGGCGCAGGCTTTGCTTGCTCCAGCTGGCTTCGTCGTGAGCGCGGCGAGTGACTTCTCCATTGGGAAGCCACTCTGGCGCTCGGTTTTTGCGCGGAGGTGAGCCGAAGCGCAACAGGTGTCGCAAAGGCAGGCTTGTTGTCACCAGATCCTCGGCGTCCGGTGCTTGTACCCGCTATTTCACCCGTTCGTCATCTGCGTCAGACGGTGGGCTATGACCCGGCTATATCGGTGTGGTGATCAGCGAGGACGGCGACTTTCTGTGAGTGCTTTACGGGCCGTCTTCGTGCGGATTGCCCGGTAGTAGAGCGATTTGGTGGATGAATACCTCCAAGGGAGTGCCTCCGTGAAGCCGTCTACCTGGCGGAACTGCTCTCGGGCCGCTCTGTACCGGCCCTGCCGGTACAGGAAGTACGCCAGCAGGTGCCGTACTTCCGGGAGCCTCGGGTGGTCCGGGTCGGCGAGTGCTGCGTCGTCGAGTGCTGCGTCAACCAGTGCGTGTACCTGTGCGCTGCGAAATCCGAAATCGCCCAGTTCATCCGCGTGGTTCTCGTACCAGGCGATCACCGGCAGCACGGCCAGCAGGCTCCCCGGCGGCGCCCCGGCGGCCGACTTCTCGGCGGGGCGGTGCCGTGGTGATCGAATCGTTGCCGCACCGCGTACAACCGCGTACAGCCCTGCCTTGTCCCACAGTCAGCCGCGAGGACGAACCTCCGGCCGGTGCGCCTACGCGCTCGGTCCAGGCTGCAGGGGAAAGGCGGGCTCGAAGATGGGGAAGACGATGTGGAGAGCGGTGGTGGTCGGTGGAGCGGCGGTCGTGTTCACAGGGGTGGCGGCGGTGCCGGCCGGGGCGGCGGAGGGTGGGGTCTCCTTCACCCGGGTCGCGGTGAACGGCGGAAAGCCGATCGTGATCGGGGTCAAGGAGGAGGTCGAGGTGCATGCGGTCTTCCGGATGACGACCAGGCTCAGATACGACTTCGGGCCGACGGTGTTCCCCTACCGGGGGAAGCCCGACACTGGGGACACGCTGCACAGCTCCGTCATCACCAGCGACTGTGAGGTCGTGGACAGGGCGAAGGGAATCTGCGACTTCGGGGAATGGCTGTACATCGACCCGCGGAACCTTGACTTCGGGAACGAGGACGCCGGCACCTGGGGAACTGCTGCTCGGGTCTTTCTCGCCGGTGACGCCCACGACACTGACGACGAGGACCTCCCGTTGCAGGTCAAGCGGGCCACGCGCGTCACTGTCAACGCCTCGCCGGAGCCGGTCGCGAAAGGGAAGACGATCACCGTGACCGGGCGGGTCACACGGGCGAACTGGGACACCCACACGTACCAGGGGTACGCGGGCCGCACGGTGAGCCTGCAGTTCAAGGCGGCGGGCGCCTCCTCGTACACGACGGTCAAGAAGGCGACGTCGAGTAGTACGGGGGCGCTCAGGACCACGGTGAAGGCCACCGGGTCGGGGACGTGGCGGTGGACGTACTACGGGAACTCCACCTCGGGGGCGAAGTCGTCGACCGGGGATCACGTCGCCGTGCGGTAGGCGACGTGCGCGGACCGCTTTCCCTCGCAGAAGCGTCATCATCCGGACGAGGAAGACGGTGTGCACCCCGTGGCCGCGGGCATGGGTGGTCAGGGCCGCCGTGACGGCGGCGGCCAGGCCCTGGCGGCGAGCGGTGGGCAGGGTGCCGTCCGGGGTGACGGCAGCGATGAGTGTCTTGTGCCCGGCGCGGATGGCGGGGGCGGGTCGTTGCGACAGCGCCGTCCGCGGCCAGTTCCTCGGCCGCCGCCGCCAGTTCCGCGCGGCCCGCCGAGCCCACCGCTGTGGCCGCCTCGGCGAAGGCCAGGCGGGGAAGGGCGAGAGCTGCGGGCAGGGCCGGGTCGTCGGCCGACAGCGCGCGGACCGTGACGCCGTCCGGCAGGGGCTGCGGGGGGCATCGCGTGGTGCGGGTCGAGGGCCATCAGCGGGCGTTCTTCCACCGGGAGGCCGACGGCCTCGATACGGGCGCGCAGCATCGGCTCCGCCTCAGCGAGGCACTCGAATGCTTCCGGCACGCCGAGTTCGCGCTGCCGGCCGCGCACCCGGGCGATGTCGGCGGCGGTGACGACTGCTGAGCCGTCTGGGGTGGGCTGAGCGTGGCTCGGCCCGCCGTGGTACGGACCCGGCGGGTGGGGACAAGACGGCGGTACGCCACCACGCACTCCCCCGCCGACGCCAGCGCCTCGTCGAGCCGCCCCAGTTCGTGCTGCGCCTGCGCCCCAAGGCGCAGCACGAACTCTCGCGCTGTCGGCAACCACCGTGCGCCCGGTACGGCCGGCAACGCGTCCATCGAGGTGCACGCCTCTTCGTACCGGCCGACGAGCAGGCGCGTGAAGGCATGCAGGCACAGGGCGCGAGCCAGGAGATCCCGGTGCCGCGGACGCGGGCCCTCCACCTCGACCCGAGCGAGGCACACGGCGACCGCTTCCTCGACCCAGACCAGCCGACGCTTGGACGACGGCGGCCGCGGCAGCACCCAGCCGGGGGCGATGCAGTGCATCAGTGCCACGCCAAGCAGGGGCCGACCGCCCCGTGGGCTCAGCCGGGCCGCGGCACGTGGCAACGGCAGCAGTGGGCGCACCAGCCCCATCGGCTCCCCCTCTTGGGCCGATAGCCAGAGTACGACCGAGCCCTCTCCGTGGTGGCCCCGAATGCCGTCGACGCACGGGTGGGGCTGGTCCTGTTCCCTGCAAGGGGGTTGGCCGGCGCGGAAAGCTGCCGCTGAGCATGGCGTCGATCGTCGGTTGCTCGCCCTACGCGGACGGCGCTGCCACCGGCCCCAGCCGCGTGTTACGGCAATATGGTTTTGATATTAAATCCAGTATCGAATCGTTGCCCTGACTCACCGTCGGCTGGCAGATTGCGTGAGCACGACAAGGTTTTCACGGCCAGGGGTCGGGGCGTTCGCGGATCACGCGGGTCTGCCCGATAGCAGCGCGCGGCACCCAGGGATCGCGACAACCATCGAGGCGCCGCGCCACCCGCGGCGTTGTACGACACCCCCAGGACAGCGGAGCCGGCTCACCCCGACTTCGCGACGGACAACGGCCCGGTCCGACCGGGCCGTGAAAGGCGATGTCGTTAGATGACCAGCAGCGAAAGCTCAAGACTGTCCCGTCGAGCGCTTCTTCGGACCACCGCGGCGGCCGGCGCCGCCGCGGCGACGCTGATCCACCCGGGCACCGCCTCGGCGGCGCCCGCGATACCCCCGACTCGGACCGACCACGACCAGCCGTCCGCCGGAACGCAGAAGAACGGGTCCATCCCGACCCCGGCGGAGTACTTCGGAACTGCGATCGGAACCGAGGGCTTCCTGGCTCAATGGGACAAGATGGTCCCGTACTTCCAGCTGATCGGTGCCCGCAGCGACCGGGTGCACTTCGAGGAGATCGGCAAGACCACCCGGGGATACCCGTACGTCCTGCTGACCATCAGCTCGCCGAAGAACCTTGCCAACCTTGACAAGTTGGTCGCCACCAACGCCAGGCTGGCCGACCCCCGAGGGCTGTCCGAGGCCGACGCCAAGAAGCTGGCCACCGAGGGCAAGCCGTTCTACTACGTGCAGGCCGGCATCCACTCGACCGAGGTCGGTAACTCCCAGGCCGCCATCGAATGGGCCTACCGGCTGGCCACCGAGAAGTCCGACTACATCGAGAAAATTCTGGACAACCTGGTCATCCTGCTCCAGCCGTGCCAGAACCCGGACGGCATCGTGCTCGTCAACGACTACTTCGCCGCCACGGCCAACACCGATTACTCGCGCACCTACCCCGACCTGTACAACAAGTACACCGGCCACGACGACAACCGTGACTGGATCATGCTGACCCAGATCGAGAGCAGACACAACGTCTCGATCCTGAACAAATACCGGCCCCAAGTCTTCCAGGACTCCCACGGCGCCGGCGCCGGCGCTCCCCGGCTGTTCACGCCGCCGTACCTGTCGCCGTACGACCCCAACATCGACAGCATCCTGGTGCAGCAGACCGACACGGTGGGCCTGGCGATGCAGCGGGGCATGACCGTCGCAGGCATGAAGGGCAACGGCTGGGGTTCGACATACGACTACTGGTCGCCGTCCCGGCAGTACTGCGTCTACCACGGCTCGGTGCGCATCCTGACCGAGGCGGCGTCTGCCGCCAACCTCGCCTACCCCCAAGTGGGCACGAAACCGCTCGGGCAGCAGACCACCGACATCAATTTCATCGAGCCGTACGACTCCAACACCTGGACGCTGCGCAACATCGTCGACTGGGTCTCCCAGGCCTTCTACTCGGGCCTGGAGGCGGTCGCCTACGACAACTACAACTGGCTCTACAACTCCTACCGCGTCGGGGCCAAGGCGGTGACCCGGACCAGCCCGTACGCCTACGTCATCCCAGCTGGGCAGCGTGACCCGCAGGCGGTCTACGACGCCCTAGAGATCTTCCACCTCGGCGCGGTGGAGATCCGCCAGGCACAGGCCGCGTTCACCGCCGGCGGCAAGCAGTACCCAGCCGGGTCGTACATCATCTACATGCAGCAGCCCTACGCCGGGTTCGCCAAGACGCTGCTGGAGGTGCAGGAATACCCGCAGCTGCTGCAGTACCCCGGTGGCCCGCCGCAGCGGCCGTACGACACAACCGCGCAGACCCTGCCGATGCTGCTCGGCTTCGAGGCCGACCTCATCGCCACGTCCTTCTCGGCCGAGACCAAGCTGCTGAGCTCCATCAAGCCGCCGGTGGTCGCCACGCCATCCGCACCGCCGAGAACCGGGGCGTACACGATCGGACCGGAGTCCTACGGGGTGTTCCGGATCGTCGCCGCGCTGCAGAAGCAGAACATCCCCACATTCCGCGCAGCCGCCCAGTTCACCGACGGCGGTCGCACCTTCCCCGCCGGCACCTTCCTCGTCCCACCGTCCTCGGCGGCCCGGCAGCTCCTGCACACCCGGTCGAAGAGCACCGGCATCCCGGTGTCCGCCGTCAGCGCGGTGCCGGCCGTGGCCGGCATCCAGCTCAAGCCGGGCACGAAGATCGGCCTGCTCAAGCCCCCGGACAACATGCCGTCCGGCTGGCTGATGTGGGTGTTCGACCAGTACGGGGTGAACTACTCCGTCGTGGAGGCGGGCGACTACGCCGACCTCGCCGGTAAGTACGACGCCATCATCATGCCGGATGGGGTCAGCAAGAACTCCATCGTCAACGGCCTGAACTCGACGAAGTACCCGTCCGACTGGGCCTGGGCGTTCGGCGTCGGCACGACCGGCTGGAACCAGCTGCACGACTTCGTGACCGGCGGCGGCACGCTGGTCACCTACGGCAGTGCGACCGCTACGGCGCAGTCGCTGTTCAGCCTGCCTATCACCTCCACTCTGCCCAGCGGTTCCTCCTCGGACTTCTACTGCCCGGGATCGCTGCTGAGCCAGGAGTTCGACACGAATAACCCCGCGGCCTGGGGCGTGCCTGCGAACAACCCCGTGTGGTTCGTGTCGAACGACGCGTACAAGTTGACCAGCACAAGCACGTATCCGGTGGACGTGATTGCCAAGTACCCCGACAGCGGCGACCAGTTGCAGAGCGGCTGGTTGATCGGCGGCGAGCACCTCAACGCGGCGGTCAACGGGCTGTCCTGGAAGATCGGCGACGGTTACGTCGCCACCTTCGGCAACGAGATCGGGTTCCGCACCTGGAACCGGTCCGAGCAGCGGATGCTCTTCAACGCCGCCTACTACGGGCCGTCCACGAAGCTGACCGCTGACCAGTTCCAGCGTTTCGGAAAGTAGATCGCGTGGTGGGGGCGGGTCTCCCCGCCCCCACCACCGGCCGCCGGACAGAACAGAGAGGAAGACCCGGTTGTACCCCGATGACGACGGAACCTGGACTAGCGCGCTGACCCACCTGGAGTGTGGTCGATGCGCCGAGCAGTACGACGCGGAAGTGCCCCAGAACGTCTGCCGCTGCGGTTCGCCGCTGCTCGTCCGCTACGACCTCGACCAGGTCCGGGCCACGGTCCGGCCACAGGACATCGCGTCGCGCAGCACGGACCTGTGGCGGTACCGGGAGCTGCTGCCGGTACGGGATCCCGCGAACGTGATCGCCCTCGGCGAGGGCTGGACACCGATCGTGCCGCTGGCCGAGTACGGCCGACGGATCGGTGTACCGGGCCTGCTGGCCAAGGACGAGGGAATGCTGCCGACCGGAAGTTTCAAGGCGCGGGGTGCGGCGGTCGGCGTCTCCCGGGCGCACGAACTGGGGGTACAGCGTCTGACCCTGCCGACCAACGGCAATGCCGGCGCCGCCTGGGCCACCTACGCAGCGCGGGCCGGTATGGAATGTCTGGTGGTGATGCCCGAGGACGCTCCGGAGGTGACCCGTAAGGAGTGTCTGGCGGCCGGCGCCAGGGTGTACATCGTGGACGGTCTGATCGGCGACGCCGGTCGCATCGCAGGACAGGCGGTGAAGGACGGCTGGTTCAGTGCCGCGACGCTGCGCGAGCCTTACCGCATCGAGGGCAAGAAGACGATGGGCCTGGAGATCGCCGAACAGTTCGGCTGGCGGGTGCCGGATGTCGTGGTGTACCCGACCGGTGGCGGCGTGGGCCTGATCGGTATCCGTAAGGCGCTGGACGAGTTGACCGCGCTGGGTTGGATCACCGGGCGGCTGCCCCGGTTCGTGGCCGTGCAGTCCAGTGGCTGCGCGCCGATCGTGAAGGCCTTCGAGTCGGGGGCCGAGACCGCCGAACCGTGGCCGGCGGACCGGGCACGCACCGTCGCCTTCGGTATCAACGTCGCCAGCGCGCTGGGCGACTTCCTCATCCTGTCCGCGCTGCGGGACAGCAAGGGCACGGCGATCGCCGTCGACGACCGGGAGATCCTCGAGGAGCAGGCGGCCTGCGCGGCCTCCGACGGTCTGCTGATGTGCCCGGAGGGGGCAGCGACGCTGGCCGCGGTACGCCGGCTGCGCGCGGACGGCTGGCTCGACGGGGACGAGGAAGTGCTGGTGCTCAACACCGGCAGTGCGCTGAAGTATGCCGACACCCTGCTGGTCGGCGAGCCGCCCCGCCTGCTGCGCGACGCCGACCTGCCGCCCGAGGCGGCCTCCTCGGCCGGAACGACCGGCACGGCCCAAGGCCGTCGGACACCGCGATGACGGAGTCGCCGGGTGTGGACGGTCCGCTCGCCAAGTCACCCGCCGACACGCAGACGGCCATGGTGGAGCTGCGCGGGGTGTACAAGTCGTACGGCGATGTCGAGGTGCTCAAGGGCGTCGACCTGACGGTGGCCCGCGGTGAGGTGGTCACCATCATCGGTCCGTCCGGTGGCGGCAAGAGCACGCTGCTCCGCTGTGCCAACCTGCTGGAGTCGGTGACCTCCGGCCAAGTGCTGCTGGAGAACCTGGACTTGACCGGTCCCGGCGTCGACCTGAACACGATACGCCGGCGCATCGGCATGGTGTTCCAGCAGTTCAACCTCTTCCCGCACCTCTCCGCCATCGACAACCTCACCCTGGCGCCGCGCAAGCTGCTGCGGATGCCCAAAGGCGAGGCGCAGGAGCGGGCCGTCGCATTGCTGGGCCGCGTGGGGCTGGCCGGCAAGGCCGAAGCGTACCCGAGGCAGCTGTCGGGCGGGCAGCAGCAACGGGTCGCCATCGCCCGCGCGTTGATGATGGACCCGCACGTGATGCTCTTTGACGAGGTGACCTCCGCACTGGACCCGGAGCTGGTCAGCGAGGTCCTCGACGTGATGCGTGACCTCGCCCGCTCCGGGATGACGATGCTGTGTGTCACCCACGAGATGGGCTTCGCCCGCGAACTCGGCGACCGGCTGGTGTTCATCGACGGTGGCGTGATCGCGGAGCAGGGCCGCCCGGCCGATGTGCTGGACCGGCCCCAGAACGAACGTACCCGCCATTTCCTCCGCAAAGTTCTCAGATAGCCCGCCCGATCGAGCAGAAGGAAGTTGTGTTGTGAGATCGAAATTCGGCATGCTCGTAGGTACAGCGATGGTCCTGGTCCTCGCCGTCGGCTGCTCCTCCTCGTCCGACGCGTCATCCTCGTCCGGTAGCGGTTCAGGCGGTTCCAACGCCGCCACCGGTGACCCCGTGGACGTGGGAGCGCCGCTGCCCGACGAGGTGAAGAGCAGGGGCAAGCTGACCGTCGGCGTCAAGTGCGACTACCCGCCGTTCGGATACATCGACGAATCGTCGAAGAACGCGGGCTTCGAAATCGACATCGCCCGCCAGATGGCCTCCTACGCGTTCGGCGACTCCAACGCGCTGACCCTGACCTGCGTGACCGGATCCAACCGGGTGTCGTTCCTGACCTCCAAGCGCATCGACCTGATCGAAGCGACGATGAACTACACCCAGGAACGCGCCCAGACCATCGACTTCTCCACCCCCTACTTCCAGAGCGGCGTGAAACTGCTGGTACCCAAGGACTCCCCGATCACTTCCTTCGACCAGCTGGCCGGCAAGACGGTCATCAGCACCAGCGGCGCCACCGCCAGCCTCTGGCTGACCCAGTGCAAGAAGGACGTCAAGCAGACACTGTTCACCCAGACCAGCCAGGCACTGACCGCACTGAACCAGAAGCGCGGTGTCGCTTTCGCCCAGGACGACGCCCTTCTGCTCGACCTGGCGGCGAAGAACTCCAAGCTCAAGGCCGTCGGCGACGCCAAGGCCGGCAGTCCCTGGGGAATGGGCGTCCGCAAGGGCGATGTGCAGATGCTGGCCTGGGTCAACGGCGCCCTGGCCCACATGCAGCAGACGGACTTCCTCTGGACCGATTTCCAGAAGACCGTCACCGACCCCTCCGTGCAGCAGCAGTTCGCCCAGTACGTGCCCCGGCCGGGCCGCAACCTGACCTACCCGTCCGGCTCCACTCTGAAGTGCTGAGCATGCTCGACGTCTCCGGCTACCACTTCGACCCGGGCTTCATCGTCCACCATCTCGGCGATCTCGGAACCGGCCTGCTGCGAACGCTGGCGATCAGCGCCATCGGCATGGCCGGCTCCCTGCTCGTCGGTGTGCTGCTCGGCGCCATCAGTGCGCTTCGCATACCGGTCGCCCGACAACTGATCGCGGCCTACGTCGAGTTGTTCCGCAATACCCCGCTCCTGGTGCAGATCTTCTTCCTCTACTTCGCGCTGCCCGAAACCGGGCTGCAGCTGGACGGCTTCACCGTCGGCTGGCTGTCACTGCTTCTGTGGGGCGGCGCCTACAACGTGGAGAACTTCCGCGCCGGCTTCGAGGCTGTCGAAGGCGGCTACGTCGAAGCCTGCCGGGCCCTCGGCTTCCCCCGCCTGGCCGCCTTCCGATATGCCACCCTCCCCCTCGGCGCCCGCATCGCACTCCCGTCGGTCACCAACACCCTCATCTCCGTCTTCAAGAACTCATCGTTCATGGTCGCGATCAGCTACCCGGAACTCACCGAAACCGCTGTCAACGTCGTCGCCGTCACGTTCCGGGTGTTCGAGATGTTTCTCGCCATCGGCGTCATCTACCTCGGACTGGTCTGGCTCATGTCACTGGGCGCCGGGGCCATCGAGCGTCGCTTGGCGATATCAGGAGGACACTGATGCCCCCATGGGTCGGGCCCGTGGCCGACTACCTCGCCGGCGGCCTGCACGAAACCGCCCTGCTGGCCCTGGTCAGCATCGCCGCCAGCCTCCTGGCCGGAATCCTGCTCGGCGCCGTACTCACGCTGCCCAGCAGACCGGTCCGGGGGGTGGTCCGGGCCTACGTCGAAGTCTGGCGGGGCCTGCCGATCATCATCATCCTGTTCTTCATCTTCTTCGTCCTGCCCATCATCGGCGTACGGGTGGACACCTTCGCCGCCGCCGCCATCGGACTGTCCCTGTGGGGCAGCGCCAACATGGCCGAAGTCGTCCGCGGCGCCGTCCAGTCGGTACCCCGCGGGCAAGCGGAGGCCGCCGCGGCGCTGGGCTTCTCCTGGACCGGACGCATGCGACACGTCCTCCTGCCCCAGGCCGCCCGGCGAGCGCTCCCCCCACTGATCGGACTCGTCGTCAACCTCATCCAGCAGACCTCGCTGGCCGCCGTCATCGGGCTGCTCGACATCCTCGAAGCATCACAACGCTCCGTCGAACGACTCACCCTTTCCGGCGGGTCCTCCCACGCAATACCGATCCTCGGCGCCGTGCTAGCCGTCTTCTTCGTCATCTGTCTGCCACTGACGATGCTGTCCCGCTGGTACGAGCGCAGACTTCACTGACGCGCCCGGCCGGACCGTAGTCTCTTCGAGTACACAGCGTCCTCGGTACCGACCATCACGAAGAAACGGGGGCACCCGCGGCCATGACCGTCCCGCGCCACACCCTGCTGAACGCCGCCTACGACCACCTGCGGGCCGCCATCCTCGACGGTTCCCTCACCCCGGGCTCACGCGTCACCGTCCGTCCGCTGACCGAACAGCTCGGCCTCAGCCCAACACCCATCAAGTCCGCCCTCGCCGCGCTCGAACGCGAAGGCTTCCTCGTCGCCGTCCCGCACCGCGGCTACTTCGTCCCCGAAGCCGGCACCGACGACCTGCTGGAACTGTACGAGCTGCGGGAGGCCGTCGACGGGATCGCCGCACGCCGGACGGCCGAGGCACCCGATCACGACCAGGTCGCCACACAGCTGCGCACGCTGCTGGCCAAGCAGCGCGAGGCCATCGAAGCGAACGACCTGCAAACCTACGGGGAGTTGGACCTCGCGTTCCACCGCCTCATCTGGGAGAGCTCAGGCAGCCGACGACTCATCCCCATAGCGGAGAACCTCGTCGCCCAGGTGCGCCTGGGCAACCGTCTCTCCGCGCAGGCACCCGGCCGGTTGCCGGTCGCCATCGACGAGCACCAGGACATTCTGGATGCGATCAGCAAGGGCGACCCGCGCGCCGCAGAGCAACACATCCGCAGCCACGTCCGGGAAGCGGGCCAGGCGCTGCGACGCTACCTTGGGGTACAGGGCGCAGCGGAGCAGCGTGACTTCACGTAGCCGGCGCAACGGCTCGTGCCGGTTCCCCGGCCCCGGGTACTTTGCCTTCGGTCTTAAGCCGAACCACCGCGTACCCGGTCTGTTCCCGGTAATCCTCCGCCCGGTATCCAAGGGCCCGCAGGACCATGGTGCGGGCCAGTTCGTTCTTGGTCCCGAATCGGCAGTGTTGGGGGATGCGGGCGGCGCGGCAGCGTTCGGGGTCGTCGGTCCAGGATTTGGACAGGTAGAGCTCGCAGTCGACCGGAGCATGACCGCGGGTGACGCGCACCGCCGTCGACGGCGGCCTTTCACCGCTGTGGCCCATGTCAAGCTTTCGCGTGATCAGGCGGTCGCCACGATCCTGGACAGCGAGGCACTGCGCACCGTCGCCCCTGGGCCAGGCCGGCATTCCCACGGATCACGAATCGCGAAAGCGACCTGCCTGGCCCACCGTTCGGACGTACGTTCCGCACGCGTGCTGTCGCGAACGGTCCCAGCTCTCCCTGAACCGCGGCCGCAGCTGGACCACGCTCATCAGCCCAGACCAGTCCGACGAGCTGGCCACACCCGGACCGCCGACGAGATCCTCGGCAAGGTCGCGCCACCTATTCAACGAATCCCCGACTCAGGTCACCAGGACGACCGGGTACAGTGCGCGCCGGCAGTCTGGTTACTTGAGGAGGGGAAGCGTGACCGACACCAGCGAGGCCCGATCCGCGGACGATGCAGCTCAAGCGACCCAGCAGAGCCGACTGCGCCGCCTGATGCGCTACATCCCTTTGATCGCCCCCGTCCTGCTGTGGACTGTGCCCTGCTGGGTGCTGCTGCACGCCGGCCAGCACTGGCCGCTCCCCGTGGCGCTGGGCGGCACCGCCCTGTTCGTCCTCGGTCTGGTCGCTATGCCGCTCGCGATGGTGCGCGGCCACGGCCGGCGGCAGCAGGACTGGGCGGCGATCGTCGGAGACACCCTCCTCGGGGCCAGCTGGGTACTCTTCACCTGGTCCGTCCTGCTCGGCGTCCTGCTGCGCCTCGCCCTGACCGTGGCCGGTGTAGGCAACGGTCAGAACCGGGCCCGGATCGTCAGTTGGGTGGTCCTCGGCGTAGCCGCCGGGCTGCTCGCCTGGGGGTACGCCGAGGCCCGCCGGGTGCCACGGGTGCGCCAGCTCGACGTACAAATCCCGCGGCTGGGAGCCGGATTGGACGGCATCCGCGTCGTCCTCATCACCGACACCCACTACGGCCCGCTCGACCGCGCCCGCTGGTCTGCCCGGGTCTGCGCGAAGGTCAACACCCTGGAGGCCGACCTGGTCTGCCACACCGGCGACATCGCGGACGGCACGGCCCAACGCCGCCGCGCCCAGGCCGCTCCGCTCGGCACCGTGCGAGCCACCCGGGCCCGGGTCTACGTCACCGGAAACCACGAGTACTACAGCGAGGCCCAGGGCTGGGTCGATCTGATGGACGAGCTGGGTTGGGAGCCGCTGCGCAACCGTCATCTGCTGCTCGAACGCGGCGGCGACACCCTTGTGGTCGCCGGCGTGGATGACGTCACCGCCGAGTCCTCCGGCCTGGCCGGCCACCGCGCCCACCTCGCCGGCGCCCTGAACGGCGCCGACCCCGACCTGCCCGTCCTGCTCCTGGCCCACCAGCCCAAGTTCGTCGACCGGGCCGCAGCAGGCGGCATCGACCTCCAGCTCTCGGGCCACACCCACGGCGGCCAGATCTGGCCCTTCCACCACCTCGTCGGCATCGACCAGCCGGCCCTCGCCGGCCTCAGCCGCCACGGCACCCGCACCCTCCTCTACACCAGCCGCGGCACCGGTTTCTGGGGCCCGCCGTTCCGCGTCTTCGCCCCCAGCGAGATCACCCTGCTCGTACTCCGCTCCCCGCAGCGGCCTCCCACACAGCCCCTGTGAGCGGGGTCCTGGCTGCAGCGGTCCGTGACGAGGTGGAAGATCTCCCTGGCCGCGTAGCGTTTGAGGCAACGATTTCGCGGGCTTCGTGAAGCCCCTGCATGACGACGAGTGGTACATGGGCAGCCTGTCGGACAGTAGCGGGGACTGGTTCCAAGGGAATGTGACCCTCCGCATCCAGTCCCCGCTGTGCGGTCCGCGCTACTTCAGTGCGTACGGCACCGCTACCAGCGTGCCGTCGACAGGGCACACGAGGAGACCGCGCCAGCGTGCTCCCACGGCGCCGATCCCGGCGGCCGGCCCGCCCAGCAGGTCGAACAAACGCGCGCACGGGAAACGTGAACGATGAGGCGAACACCGCCAGCACCGTTGCCGACGTTGTTCCTTCCGGTGTCGCCTGCGCGGCACGCAGTGAGCGTCATGACGGCGAGCGCGCCCGTCGAGCCACGGGCTGGGTGCCGAAGACATGGGAGCGGCCCTCACGATCAGGCCGACGGGAGTCGACGTGATCACGAAGGCCGCGCCGTTCACCGGGTGACCGGCTCAGGCGAGCCGAACCCGAGGGCCCATTAGGGCTGTCAGGGTGTCGGGTTGTCGATTTCGAAGCCGTCGAACGTGGCGTACTGTCCCGACAGCTTGCTCACCACGATCGTGTGAATGCCGGCCGGGAGCGGGGCGCCGGTGTAGATGGCCGCATCGGCGTGGCGGGTGCCGTCGGCAGGAACCGTGTCGACGACGGCGGGGGATGCGCCGTCGATCGACACACTGATCTTGCCCTGGTCGGTGTACTGCTCGCCAAAGACCTTGATGCCGGTGCCGATGAAGGTGAACGAGAGGCTGCTGCCGTCGCTCCCTGCGTAGTGGATGTCGCCGTTGTAGTCGCCGTAGCTTCGGCCGGCCGAATAATTCCAGCCGCTGTAGGTGATCGACGGGTCTGTGTCGTCGATCCGTGCCGCGGCCTGCGGTACTCCGATGTAGACCGTGACGCCTGCCGACCGCTTGGACGTGGCTCCGGCCTTGTCGGACTGCGTGGCGGTCAGCGTGTGCTGGCCGGGTGAGGAGCTGGTGACCGTGCAGGCCCACGTGCCGCCGGTGCCGGTCACCGCGGTGCAGCCGGTGTGGTCCAGGGTGACACCGACGGTGACGGTGTCACCGGCCACTCCGGTTCCGCGCACCGTGTAGGTGTCCGCCAGGCCGGCCGCGCCGTTGACGGGAGCGGTGATCACCGGCTTGGGCACGTACGTGCCGACGGTGACGTCGGTGCCGTCCGCTCCGGGCGGCACCGTGGCGGTCAGGAACCCGGAGGAGAGCAGCCGCACGCTCGTCGCGCGCTGGTCAACGAAGTACACCGGGGTGCTGCGCGAGAAGCCGACGCCGGCGATGAGCACCTGGTCGGTCGTGGAGGACCCGGCAGTGGCGGGCGTGGGCGCGGAGATGTAGCTCGCCTGCGGCCGCAGGCTGTCGGCCAACGACTGGTACGCGCCGGTCAGTCCGGCGCCGGCGAGCATCGCGTCCGGGATGACGCCCGGGCCGGGCGACGCGGGGATCGTGGTGTTGTCGCTGATGTTCGAGTCGACCGGCTTGTTGCAGTCGTAGCTGCCGACCCGGTCGGAGAAGTAGTTGCCGGTGACCCAGAAGTGACCGGTGGACGAGCAGCCGCCCTGCCCGGCGACAGAGGTCAGCGGGTGGAACTCCGCGTTGCCGCTGAAGTCGATCCACTCGGAACCCGCGTCGTCGTAGTACGCGTTGTACGGGGCGCCGTCGTTGTACGTGACGTTGCCGGTGACGTGCAGGCCGTTCGCGAGGGTGGCCGCCGAGTCGATCGTGCCGTCGGCCTGGTAGACGTACTGCGCCTGGTGGCCCTCGATGTAGATCGCGCCGCCGTCGGCGAGCACCTTCAGGAAGTCGAAGATCAGGTTGTTGCTGATCGTGTTGTCGGCGTTGATATTGGTCGAGTTCTGCGGGTGGTCGGCCTCGTCGACGTGGCCCTGGATGACGCCGGCGGTGATGCCGGTGTAGGGCAGGTCGTAGAGGTCGTTGTGCGTGATCGTGGTGTGCTGGCTGAACAGCAGCGTGATCCCGCAGGCCGAGGGGTAGTCGGTGCCGATCTGGTGGATCACGTTGTTCGCGACCGTGGTGTGGTCGAGGATCTCGTTCTGCCCGACCGGGTCCTTGGCGACGGCCTTCGGGTCAGGGGTGCAGCCGGCCTGGATCACCGATGCCGGCGTGGCCGTGGGGGTCGGGTCGTAGGTGCAGCCGAGGATCAGCGCGGTCGAAGCGATCCGGGTGAACTCGTTTCCTTCGATGACGTTCTGCGAGCCGCCGTACTTGAAGCTCAGGCCGGCGCCGCCGAGGCCGACGAACCGGTTGCCGCTGATCGTGATGTGGCTGGACGCGGTGAAGGAGACGTTGGCGGCGGGCTGGGTGAGCGCGCCCCACGGGCAGCTGCCGGCGGGCGTGGAGAAGGTGCACAGGCCCTGGTTGTTCGCGCCGGTCCTGCGCAGGTTGCTCTGCACGTCGGCGAACCCCACGGTGGAGGACGGGTCGTTCCAGGTGGCGTAGGAGAACTGCAGGCCCGCGAAGGTGATGTCGTGCAGCGGGGCGCGCAGGCTCCCGGCGCCTTGCAGCAGCGTCTCCAGCCGCGGCAGCTCGACGTCCAGGGCGGCGACGTGGACACCGCTCTTCGGTGCGTAGTAGATCCTGTTCGCAGCGCTGTCGAGGAACCACTGCCCGGTCTGGAGCAGGCCGCGGACGTTCTCGATCGTGGAGGGCATCCGCGAGGTGGACATCGACGGCAGGCCGCCGGAGCCCTGGGTGAACGGGGCACCGTTGGTGACGTTGGTCCAGCAGGGCTGATCCATGATCAGCCGGCTGCCGGACATGCTGGCGACCTGGCACTTCGAGTCGGTCCACGGGCCGCTGCCGCCGGGGTAGTCGAACTCGACCTGTGCCAGCTGCGCCGGCGTGAGTTGGCCGAACCAGGCCACGGCCGCGGCATCCTTCGACAGGTCGTACCCGGTGGTCGAGCCGACCCAGCCACCCGTGAAGTGCAGGGCAGCAGGCGTGGCCTGCGCGACGGACGCCTCCGTGCCGTCGACGTAGAGCTGCCGGCTGGCGCTGCCACGGGGCACGCTCGCCGACCACACACCGGTGCTGCCGACCTGGGACCAGCCGGTAACCCGCGTGGCGCCGGAGATCACCGGGTGTGCGCCCGGCGCCGCGCGCCACACCACCGGGTGACCGGTGCTACCGGAGTCGGCGGCGCCGAACTCCAACGGTTTGCTCAAACGGTACGTGCCGTCGGTCAGTTCGACCGTGACGCCCGCGGGGTGACGGCCCCCCTCAACCTTCCGCACCGCAGCCTGCGCCGCTGACAGCGAGCAGGGATTCCTCGACGTGCACGCCGCGCCATGGCCGTCAGGCGCCGCCCACAGCACCGCCTGCGTTGCCGCCTGCGCGGGCGCCGCCGACCAGGCGGGTGCCGCGCCGGCGAAGCCGAACACAACTATGGAAACGAGAATCTTCCACGATGACGCCATCCACTTCATGATCGCTCCGGAACCGCTGGCCCGCGGGGTCCGCCCACAGGGAGACAAAGACATCCGATCAATGCGGCCAAAGGTTGGCAGCCTACTTGACGGCCGTCAAGAGGTTTCGCAAGAAAGTCGGCCCATCGGACAGACGCGCCCATTGAGTCAGCCCCCGTTCCGCGCACAGTGATCCGACGTATACAGTGGGCGCACATCCGCATGCGACGGCCGGAACCTGGCAGCCCTTCGACGGCCGGCTCCTGCCACCGGCCCGCCCGGCGAGGCTGGCGATTGCCCTTGACGCGTCCGCGCCGCGGGTCCAGACTCGCCTCCGGCGTGGGTGACAACGTTGTCGCGTGTGTTTTCTGACAGCCCCCCACCGAAGAGCCGTGCAAGGTGACAGGGAAGGTCTGACGTGTACCGACACCGAGCGAAACACCACCGCAGAACCAGCAGCAGCCGCCGCTTCGGCCGTCCTGCCGTGGTCGCGGCGGCACTTGCCGCGGTCAGCGCGCTGGTCGTGCCCGCCGCGCTGGCGGCGGGGCCGGCCGGAGCGGCGGGGCGGGGCGGCGGGACCGCGCTCGTCGCGGACCCGACGGCCTACGTCAACACGTTCATCGGCACGCAGAAGGGCGTCGACTGGGAGAACACGTTCCCCGGCGTCACCGCGCCCTTCGGAATGATGCAGTTCAGCCCGGACACTGCTACCGCGCCGACCGGCTACGGGTACACCGACACCACCATCAAGGGCTTCAGCCTCGACCACTTCTCCGGTGGCTGCTCATCCTTCGGTGACATCCCGATCCTGCCGGTGACCGGCGAGGTCGGCGCCGACCCGGCCGGGCGCACCGAGCACTTCTCGCACGACGACGAGCAGGCGGCGCCCGGCTCGTACGACGTGCATCTCGCCGACTCCGATGTGCAGGTGGACATCGGCGCGACGGCCAGGACCGGGATCGCGTCGTTCGGCTACCCGGCGGGCAGCCAGGCGCAGCTGCTGGTCAAGTCCGGTACGAGCCTGGGCGGTGACCTGGCCGCCAAGGTGAACGTGGTCAGCGACCACGAGATCTCCGGCACGACCACCCCGCGCGGGCTGTGCGGCAACAGCAAGTACACGATGTACTTCGACATCACCTTCGACCGACCGTTCACCGCCCACGGCACCTGGCAGCGCGGCGGGGGCAGCGGCAGCGGTGCCACGGCCGTCACCGCGGGCTCGTCCACCTCGGCCGGCTCCGGGTCCGGCGCCTACCTCACCTTCGACACTTCCACCGACCGCAGTGTCACTGCCAAGATCGGTATGTCGTACGTGAGTACGTCCGGTGCGGCGGCCAACGCCGCGGCTGAGATTCCCGGTTGGAACGTCAGCCACGTCCAGGCGCAGACCAGGGCCGACTGGCGGGACGCGCTGCGCAAGGTGTCGGTCGGCGGTGCTTCCGACGACGAACTGACGACCTTCTACTCCTCGTTGTACCGCTCGCTGCAGTCGCCGAGCGTCTTCAACGACGTGGACGGTCGCTACATCGGCTTCGACGACGCGATCCACCAAGTGCCGCGCGGGCACACCCAGTACGCGACCTTCTCCGACTGGGACATCTACCGATCGCTGGCGCCGCTGCAGACGATGCTCTACCCGGACAAGGCCGGCGACATGGCCAACTCCCTGCTGCGGGACGCCCAGCAGCAGGGCGGCTGGTGGCCCAAGTGGCCGTCACAGAACATGACGGGGAATGTCATGAACGGCGACAACGGCGTACCGCTGTTCGCGCAGTACGTCGCCTTCGGCGCGACCGGCGTGGACATCAAGGACGCGCTGCCGATCATGAAGAAGGCCGCGACGCAGTCGCAGAAGGTCGGCTGGGGCTGGGTGGAGCGCCCCGGCGTCGAGGACTACGTACGGCTCGGCTACGCGCCCAACAACAGCACCTCGCAGGGTGACCACGGGCTGCAGGGCGCATCGGAGACCCTGGAGTGGGCCACCGACGACTTCACGATCTCGCAGCTCGCGGCCCGGATCGGCGACCACGCGACCGCGGCCGAGTACGCGGTGCGCGGCAACAACTGGCAGAACATCTTCGACCCGGCCACCAACTACTTGCGCCCGCGCGATGACAACGGCGCCTTCCCCGCGGGTCCCGGCTTCGAGACCCCGCCGGCCGGCGCGTTCGGCCAGGACGGCTACGACGAGGGCAACGCCGCCCAGTACAACTGGTCGGTCCAGCAGAACATCGCGGGCCTGGTCACCGCGATGGGCGGCAACGACGCGGTGATCCCGCGCCTGGACGACTACTTCAGCCGGCTCAACGCGGGCGGCAACGCGCCCTACGACTGGGCGGGCAACGAGATCGACACCACCACCCCGTGGATGTACGACTACGTCGGCCAGCCGTGGAAGACCCAGGAGGTCACCCGGCGGTTCGAGACGGAGCTGTTCACCACCGCACCCGACGGACTGCCCGGCAACGACGACAACGGCGCCCTGTCGTCGGAGTACGTGTGGGCGGCGCTCGGCATGATGCCGGCCACCCCCGGCACCCCGACGCTGGTGCTCAACAGCCCGCTGGTCAAGCGGGCGGTGATCAGCCTGGGCAACGGCCACCGGATCACCGTCGACGCACCGAAGGCCGCGGACGACGCGCCCTATGTCACCGGAATGCGGCTGGACGGACGGCACTTCGAGTCCACCGCGCTGCCCGCCACCTTCGCCACCCAGGGCGGCTCCCTGGACGTCGACCTGTCCACCCGGCCCGACACCCACTGGGCCACCGGCGCCAAGGCGGCCCCGCCGTCGTACCGCACCGGCGAGGTGCCGGCGGTCGGCTATCTCACCCCGACCGGCAATCAAGTGATGTCCAGCGGTACGAGCCTGCCCGCGACGGTGGGCGTCTCCGGCCTCGCCGGGCACGCCGGCTCGGTGCGCTGGACCGCCGCGTCGGACGTGCCTGGGGTCACCGTGACCCCGTCATCCGGCACCCTCGACCTGCGCCACGCCGACCGCGCCACCGTGCCCGTCACCATCTCGGTCGCGGACGGCACCCCCTCCGGCTACCACCCGGTGAAGGTCGCCTTCCGTTCGGCGGACGGCACCTCGCTGCCCGGCGGCGCCGCCGTGGTGACCGTACCGGCCGCGGACGGCAGCGCGACCGCCTGCGACACGCTCGGCGCGACCGACACCGAGTGCGGGCTGCGCTTCCGGGACAACGGGGACGGGCACACCACGCCGGTCACCGTCGGCGATCGCAGCGGTCGGTCCACGACGGACGGTTCGCCGTACGAGTACTTCGACATCGACAACACCATCGTCCCCGGCGGCGCCTACCATGCGACCGTCTCCATCGACTATTACGACCACGGCACCGGCAGTTGGAGCCTGCAGTACGACTCCACCGCCGGCGCCTACAAGCAGTCCCCTTCGGTGGCCAAGACCGGCACCGATACCTGGAAGACGGCGACCTTCACCCTGGACGACGCGGCCTTCCACAACGGTGAGAACGCCGGCAGCGACTTCCGGGTCGCCAACAGCGGGGACACCGGCACACTAGGCCGGGTCCAGGTGACCGTCAGCGGCGGCAACGTCCTGGCTCTGCACCTGTGCCCGGACGGCAGCTGACGGCAACTGATCGCAGCCGGCGGTCACCACCGCAACCGACGGCCCCTGGGCGCTGGACAGCACGACCGTCCGGCGCCCAGGGAGGCCTTCGTGCTGTCGCTGATCTCCCTCGGCCTGGGACTTGACGGCCCTGGGCATCGGCGTGGCCGGCTGCGTCGAGGGAGGCGGCGATGGGAATGCCAACCGCATCATGGCGCTCGTGTACGCGATCGTCAGCCCACTGTCCAACGTCGCCGCGCCCCTTCGGCACCCAAGCCGTCCGAGAGAAGTGCGACCCATGGGTGAAGGCCGTGCCGCCCGTCGCCGACCTCATCAGCTATCCCGTCGCCGCCGTCTTCAACCTCCTCGTCAACCTGGGGGTCGGCAAGAAGTAGCAGGGAGTCGTTCTCTCCCGGCCCTGGCAGACCCTCCGGCCGGACGTCTCGGCATGGGGCTTGGCGGGCGTCGGAACGACCGCGACGGGGCGGGGCTCGATCCTCCGCCATCCGTTGGACCGGAACTTCGGTGGGCCGGTCCGCCGCGGCCTCGAGGTCGCAGTCGGTGCACCGGCCAGACGGGCAGGGACAGGTGCCGTGCTCAAGGCACAGGCCTTGGGCGGCACGCTCGGCACGCTCACGTGCGGCGATCTCGGCGCACAGCTCGCAGGCCGCGCCGGTCCGCCAGGTCACGCCGCTCTCGCAGTCCTGGAGGACGCAGCCCCGGAGGGCAGGGCCAACCCGAGCGGCCACCGGTCCGGGTCGCGGACGCGCGGGGGATGATGGGGATGGAAAGATGGAAACAAGGTCTGGAGCTTCCATGGCGAGGCGGGTTCACCAACCCCGTGAGGACGCGGAGTTCGATTTCATCCTCAGGATGAGCGGAGTCCCGGTCCTCGCATACTTCACCGGGACATGGCCCAAGGCAATCGAGCTCTGCCGGGCGATGGACCTCGTCGTGGGTGGCATCGCCGACGAGTACGCGGGCCGCCTGACGGCCGTCCGCACCGACATTACGCGCTGTCCAGCCGCAACCGAGCGATACGGGATCACCGGAGCCCCGTCCTACGTCCTGCTGAAGGAGGGAGAGGCCGTGGCGCACGGCACGGGGCCTATGACGACCGCCGAGGTCCGGGAGTTCCTGGACGGCCACCTCTGAGACGGCAGGGGTCGCATCCACTCGGACGGGTCCTGGTCCGCCTTGGAGCGGTCGGCGTGGGCGGTGACGGCCACCAAGCTGGTCGCTGCGTCTTGGTCGTTGGCGTACGCCTCACGAAGAGCGGCTGTCCATGCCGCCGCGGGCCGGAGAAGGTGGTGGAGGCCAAGCGGGTCGCCTTGCAGGTCAAGCGAGCCAAGGCGGACCTGGCGGAGTTGCACGAGAAGCAGCAGGCCATGATCGAAGCTGATCGGCAACTGCCGCACGCTGCTGCAGCACATCTACACCGACGGTTTCGCCCCAGCAAGCGAAGACCAAGGCCGGGCAGCTTTCCGCCGAGGTGCTGAAGGTGCTCGCCGGGATCGAGGTGGATGCCGAGGCCGGACAGGTGGCGGCCCGGTTCGGCGGTGCGGTGGCGCCCGCACTGCACGCCCTGGCCGCCGCGGTGACCACGCAGGCCGGCGGCCTGTCGGCGGTGCTGCAGGCTGTGGACGGATTCGGCGGGTTCGACGGGCAGTACGAGCAGATCGAGAAGGCCTCCGCGCACCACGGCGACTACTGGGAGGTGCTGCTGTACGGGCACCTGCGCAAGGACCGGGCGGTGATGTACGACTTCACCAAGCTGGTCGAGCTGACACGGCCACTACCGACGACAGCCGGGTGCTGGACGCGCTGGAGCACGCGCGGCGGCACAAGTTTGCCCGGGACTTGATCCCCGACACCGATGCGGACGGCGGTCGAGGTCGACATCTCCTTCGCGACGAAGAACTGGCAGAAGGCGATCAGGTACAAGAACTGGCCCGGCCGCTTCGTGCGGCGGCACTTCGAGGCGATGGTCTTTCATGCCCTTGCCGAAGACACGCGGAGCTGACCCGGCTTCCGCGCGGCACAGCGGAACCCGGGGCCCAGGCCCTCCGCGCCCGGAAACGATCGAAGAGCCCGCGACCTTCATCCCTCCACAGGATTCTGATCGTTCTGCTCTTGCGCCTGCGCCCAGGCGATCGCCCATTCGTCGAGCGGTTGGAGGGCGTAACCGAGTGCTGTCCCCAGCCGGGTGAGCTCGTAGCCATCGGCTGAGGGGGCGATGATCCCGCTTGCCGAGAGTTCGCGAAGCCGCTGGTAGAGGACACTGGATGACACACCTGCGCACCGTGCCAGCAGCGCACGCGCACCGAGCGGGCCCGCACGCAGCTCCCAGATAATTCGCAGCGCCCACCGACGGCCGAAGAGATCCATCGCGGCCATGATCGGGCGGCCGGTAGTCGATCCACGAACCGGTGTTCCTGGGCGCGGTGTCGGCATGACCCTCCTTGCGTTTCGGTATTCGAAACACTAGCATCCCTCTCGTGTTTCTAATTTAGAAACAACCTCAACGGGAGCGCCGGTGTCGGGAATAGCCTTGCTGGAACCGCCGTACGCCGACCAGGCCGGCGCGCTACTCGCGCGCACGATGCCCGGGGACGTGCACGGGCGGAGGCGGTCCCGGCCACCCGTACGAGAGTCGCCGCCCTCTCCGCACTGGGCGAGGCCCGCGCCGCGGCCGACACTCACACGCTCGTCGACGCTGCGGAGATCCCGGCCCGCGCGGCCGTGCGCGCCGCCGCCCGCCAGGTCCTCGCCGAGGCCGGGCTCACCCCCGACTACCTGGCCCTGATCGATCCCTCCGACTTCACCGAGGCCCCCGACGACCACACCGGCGAGGCGATCCTCGCGGTGGCCGCCAGGGTCGGCACCACCCGTCTCATCGACAACATCCCGCTCACCTTCGGGGGCACCCAATGACCGCGTCCGCAACAGGAACCGCGACCGGCATACGCCTGCACGCACCGGCCCCGGGCTGGTCGATCG
This sequence comes from Streptomyces sp. NPDC051664, assembly GCF_044453545.1. Lineage (NCBI taxonomy): Bacteria > Bacillati > Actinomycetota > Actinomycetes > Kitasatosporales > Streptomycetaceae > Streptomyces > Streptomyces sp. NPDC051664. The sequence goes on from NZ_JBITCU010000021.1 coordinate 40,293, forward strand.
ACGCGGACGTCGTGGTCGTCGGCTCCGGCGTGGCAGGCCTCACCGCCGCCCTGCGCTGTACGGCAGCCGGCCTGCGCACCGTCGTCGTCACCAAGGCCCGCCTGGACGACGGCTCCACCCGCTGGGCCCAGGGCGGCATCGCAGCCGCGCTCGGTGAGGGCGACACCCCTCAGCAGCACCTGGACGACACGCTGGTCGCGGGGGCCGGACTCTGCGACGAGAGCGCGGTCCGTGTCCTGGTCACCGAGGGTCCCGACGCGGTACGCCGCCTCATCGCCACCGGCGCCCACTTCGACACCTCGCCAGAGGGCGACCTCCAGCTCACTCGTGAGGGCGGCCACCACCGCCGCCGCATCGTCCACGCGGGCGGCGACGCCTCGGGCGCGGAAGTCTCCCGGGCCCTGGTCGAGGCGGTCCGCTCGGCGGCCCTCCGCACGATCGAGAACGCCCTGGTCCTGGACCTGTTGACGGACACAGAAGGCCGTACGGCAGGCGTCACCCTGCACGTCATGGGCGAGGGCCAGCACGACGGAGTCGGCGCGGTCCGCGCCCCGGCTGTCGTCCTCGCGACGGGCGGCATGGGCCAGGTCTTCTCCGCGACGACCAACCCCTCGGTCTCCACCGGAGACGGCGTGGCACTCGCCCTGCGCGCCGGAGCCCAAGTCTCCGACCTCGAATTCGTCCAGTTCCACCCCACGGTCCTCTTCCTGGGATCGGGCGCGGAGGGCCAGCAGCCCCTGGTCTCCGAGGCGGTACGGGGCGAGGGCGCCCACCTGGTCGACGCGACGGGCACCCGCTTCATGCTCGGGCAGCACGAACTGGCCGAACTGGCCCCCCGCGACATCGTCGCCAAGGCCATCACCCGCCAGATGCAGCTCCACGGCACCGAGCACATGTACCTGGATGCCCGCCACTTCGGCGCCGAGATGTGGGAGACCCGCTTCCCCACGATCCTCGCCGCCTGCCGCAGCCACGGCATCGACCCGGCCACCGAGCCGATCCCCATCTTCCCGGCCGCCCACCACGCATCGGGCGGCGTACGCACCGACCTGCGCGGCCGCACCACGGTCCCCGGCCTCTACGCCTGCGGCGAGGTCGCGTGCACCGGCGTCCACGGCGCCAACCGCCTCGCCTCCAACTCCCTCCTGGAGGGCCTGGTCTTCGCGGAACGCATCGCGGACGACATCACGGCGACCGCGCACGAGCGCACCGCCCCAGTGATCCCCGAGGGCACCACGCTTCCGCTCCTCGCCCCCGAGTCCCGCCTCACGATCCAGCGGATCATGACGAAGGGCGCCGGAGTGATCCGCTCCGCGGCCAGCCTCGCCGAGGCAGCCGAGTCCCTGGAGTCGATCAGGGCGGACGCCGACGCCGAGACCCCCGACGACCACAAGCCCGCCGTCCCCGGCGTCGAGGCCTGGGAGGCGACGAACCTCCTGTGCGTGGCCCGCGTCCTGGTCGCCGCCGCACAGCGCCGCGAGGAGACCCGCGGCTGCCACTGGCGCGAGGACCACCCGGACCGCGAAGACGCGGACTGGCGCCGCCACTTGGTGGTACGACTTCAGCCGGACCGCTCCCTCGCGGTCCACACCACAGACACCGCCGAATTCCCCCCGACCCTTCCTGCTCAAGAGAAGTGACCGTGACCACCCCCGACCTCCCTCTCCTCCCGGCCGACGGCTGCGGCGACGGCTGCGGCTGCGGCTGCGGCGGAGCAGGCGACCTCGAATGCGGCCTCGACCCCGCCCTCGCCCAGCTCCTTGAGGACGCGGGCCTGGACCCGGTCGAGGTCGAGGTCATCGCACACATGACACTCGGCGAGGACCTGGCCGGGGCATTGACGTCACCACGGCCGCCACGGTCCCCGAAGAGGCAGTGACCACAGGCGACTTCACGGCCCGCGAGGCGGGCACCGTCGCCGGCATCCACATCACCGAAGCGGTCCTGTCGGTCGTCTGCACGGACACCTTCGAGGTCGAGCGCCACGTCGAGGACGGCGACCGCGTCGAGGCGGGCCAGAAGATCCTCTCGGTCACCACCCACACCCGCGACTTACTCACCGCCGAGCGCAGCGCCCTCAACATCATCTGCCGCCTCTCGGGCATCGCGACGGCCACCCGCGCCTGGGCGGACGTCCTCGAAGGCACCAAGTCCAAGGTCCGCGACACCCGCAAGACGACCCCGGGCCTGCGCTCCCTGGAGAGGTACGCGGTCCGCTGCGGCGGCGGCGTCAACCACCGCATCTCCCTCTCGGACGCGGCTCTGGTCAAGGACACCCACGTGGTGGCGGCGGGCGGCGTGGCCGAGGCCTTCACGCTCGTACGCGAAAGCTTCCCCGACCTCGCGATCGAGGTGGAGGTCGACACCCTCACCCAGGTCACCGAAGTCCTGGACGCCGGCGCGGACTTGATCCTCCTGGACAACTTCACCCCGGCGGAAACGGCCGAGGCGGTGGCCCTGGTCAACGGCCGGGCGATGCTGAGTCCTCCGGCCACCTGACCCTCGACACGGCCCGCGCCTACGCCGAGACGGGTGTCGACTACCTCGCGGTCGGAGCCCTCACGCACTCCTCGCCCATCCTCGACATCGGCCTGGACCTCTGATGCTCCTGACCGTCGACGTCGGCGACGAGGTTTCATGGGGCCGGGCCGGCCGCCCGTCAACCGATGACGAGCAGTGAAGTCTGCCTGACCGGTCCACGCCTTTGCCGAGGGTGAGCACGCCGTGCAGAGTCAGCATCCGGAGCCGATCTGCGGAGACGATGTCAGGGCGAGGGCAGCGATCCGCAGCTGGGCCGCCCACGTCTGCTGGTCAAGCCCCAACGTGTACTCAATGCAGCATTCGCATTGCGGGATCAGCGCCACGAACGATTGCTCCGCCGCGGTCGCGACCTCCTTCTCCCACCAGTCGTCCGTCGCCAGGTCGGCGGGAGTGATTTCACCATCGATGAGTCTCGCCGCCATCCGGCGCAGAGCGTGGCGCCGTGCCAGGCCCCGATCCGGCAACCCGATTCCTGACTCGGAAAGTGCTTGCTCGAACGCGTCGCGAATATCGCGGGCATCCGCGTTGCGAGGCCAGCCGGCGAGTTCGCACAGCGTCGGGGTGTCCAGCCCGGCCGCGAGTGCCTCAGCCGCGATCATCGGCAGGTCCTCCGGCCGTATCTCATCCGCCTGATAACGGCATGCCACCTCCCCCAGAGACGTGAGGCCACTCTGCATAGGGATTTCCGGTTCCGGTGTCGTTCCTTCTGCTTTCATGACTCCGACGGTGTCAGCACCATTCACAGGGAAGGCACCCAGGGGCGGCCCGCTCGGCACCCACCCGCGTGTTCGCCTGAACCCGAAGGCCGAACCCACGAGAACACGACATTCCATCCTTGGGTTCCTGCGAAAAGCCCTTCAGTTTCCGTGAACTCGCGGGCCTCCAGGAGCGCTGGTAGGAACCGTGTCACCAGCCGCAAACGGCAGTGATCAGTGCTGGAGGGTCAGGGCAGTTCGGCTGTGCTCGGGGAATACGACACGGTATGCGGCTGAGATGTAACGCCGGGGCCGGGGATGTGGGCCCGCTGGGTGAATCCACAGGAGGGCTCCTGGCAGGTCCGGACGTACCCATGGCGTCGGAGGAGACGCGGCACCGGTGGTCAGTGAGGCAGCACGGTGTCCAGCCATTGCAGGATCTCGGGGGTCACCGGGTCGGTGATGTCGGCGAACTCGTCATGCTTCTTGAGGAACTTCGCGACGTAGGGGCAGACCGGCACGATGCGCTTCCCTGACGTGCGTACGTCGGTCAACGCCTGCTGTACGAGTATCGCGGCCAGGCCCTGCCCGGCGAACGCGTCGTAGATTTTGGTGTGGTAGAAAACGCGCTGGTCGTCGCGGTCGCGATACGCGGTGTGGCCTGCGGTTTTGCCGTCGACCAGGATTTCGTACCGGTGCTTCGGGTCCACTCGCTGAACAGTCGGAGCGGCGGCGGGCTGGGTCATCGCATGCCTTTCAGTGACGCGTCGGGTTTTTGCGAGGTGCGATGGTGGCGTGGGGAAGGGCCGGAGCGGGAAGACGGTCGCCGTCGTAACCGTCGACCTTGCCGAAGCGGTCGGATGCGCTCTGCCACGCTTCCCTGGCTTCGACGATGTCTTCGTGGCTCCGACCGATGAAATTCCACCACATGACGATCTGTTCCTCGAACGGCGTCCCGCCGAGCAGGACTGCCCGCGCGACGGCGTCCGTCTCGTTCGCCAGCGTCAGTGTGTCGCTTCCCGTGCCGACGTATCCCAACTCCGTCGGGTGCAGGAGTGTTCCGGCGATACGGACCTCCCCGTGGTCGACGAGAAGGCCGTGCTCGAAGCCGGCGTCGATGGCGAGCGTGGTCGTCGAGTGCGGCTCAAGGATGAGTTCGGCACCGAGCAGGGGCGTGAACGTCCGCACCGGGGCGGTGTCACCTGCCAGCGCCCCGAGGAACACTCTGACTTCGGCTCCGTCCACCCGGACCGAGCTCGGGACGTAATGCTGGAAGTCACGGCCGGTGTGCCGGTGTTCTTCGGGAAGCGCCACCCACAGCTGGACGCCGTGCAGGATCGTGGTGCGGGCGGTGGAAACTTCCGAGTGGCTGATGCCGTGCCCACCCGTCATGAGGTTCAGCTCACCGGGCCGTACAAAGGCGTGGCTGCCCAGGCTGTCCCGGTGCTCGATCTCCCCGCTGAACAGCCAGCTCACCGTCTGCAGACCGGTGTGCGGATGGGGCGCGACGTCCATGCCGCCCGTGCCGGCAACGTCGTCGGGGCCGTAGTGGTCGATGAAACACCAGGCCCCGATCAGCGTCCGGGCCCGCTGCGGCAGCGTGCGCCGCACGGTCATCGACCTCGGACCGCCCAACGGGACGTCCCTCGCGGAGAGGACCTCGACCTGCGGCACATGCTCACCGTGCTCCGAGGCTCCGCAGCGGAGCTCGGCGGGTTCCCTCTCGACATTGCTCATCGCACGCCCCTCTCACCCAAGGATGATTTTATATTCAACAATTGTTTCCGATGATACGAGGATGCCCCGCCGTGCGCACGGCAGGGCCGGCGAGGGCCGGGAGCGGCCCGTGAGGAGTCCAGGTTGAGTGACACGGCAGCAGGCCCCGCGCGCAAGCGGGTCTTCATCGACAAGCAGAGCCCGAAGGCGTACCACGCACTGACCGAGACAGCCGAAACGGTCCGTGCGGTCGCCGCCGACGCAGGGCTGGACCGCAAGCTCGTGGAACTGATCAACCTCCGCGTGTCACAGATCAACGGCTGCGCGTACTGCCTCAACGTGCACACCCGGGCCGCCCTGCGCGCGGGCGAGACCACCCAGCGCCTGGGTGTACTGGCAGCCTGGCGCGACACCGAACTGTTCACGGCACGGGAGCGCGCGGCACTCGCCCTGGCGGAGGCGGCCACCGAACCCGCGAACGCCGCCGTCCAGGAGAGTGCCTACGAGGCAGCCCGCCAGGCCCTCACCGACGATGAGATCTCCGCTGCGATCTGGGTAGCGATCACCATCAACGCGTTCAACCGCATCTCCATCATGAGCAGGCATCCCGTGCGCGTGATCCCGCAGCAGTGATTCCGGCGGCACCGTTCACAACCCCCTGCCGGACGCCGAGACACCGGTCGCACACACCACGGATTCAGGAAAAGTTAGTTGATTCTTAAATCATATCCGTTTACGGTTCAACGATGTAGGGCGTGCTCCACCGACGCTGCGACGCCGGCGGCCAGTGTCAGCCCACTCCCCATACGTACTTTTCAACGGAGAACAAAGACATGACCACAGCCGTCAAGCTTGCCGTCATCTACTACTCGTCCACCGGTTTCAGCGCCGAGATCGCCAAGGAGATCTCCCAGGCCGCGGAGAAGGCCGGGGCCGAGGTCCGTCTCCTGAAGGCCGCCGAACTCGCTCCCGAGGCCGCCATCAGCTCGAACGAGGCATGGGCCGCACACGCCGCCGCCAGCGCGGGCATCCCGGTTGCCACCCCCGCGGACGTCGAGTGGGCCGACGCCGTGATCTTCGGCTCCCCGACCCGCTTCGGCAACATCTCCTCGCAGCTCAAGCAGTTCATCGACACCCTCGGTGGCCTGTGGGCCCAGGGCAAGCTGGCCGACAAGGTCTACAGCGGCTTCGTCACCACCGCCACCGCCCACGGCGGCCAGGAGTCCACCCTGCTCGCGCTGTACAACTCGATCCACCACTTCGGTGGCCTCGTCGTCTCCCCCGGTTACACCGACCCGGTCAAGTTCGTCGACGGCAACCCCTACGGCACCTCGCACGTCGACGCCCAGGGCAACAACCCCATCGGCGACCAGACCCGCAACGCCGCCCGTCACCAGGCCGAGCGCGTCGTCCAGGTCGCGGGCGCCCTCAAGGCCGGCTTCGCCGCCTGACCCCTCCCGGCCCGGACCCGGCTCATCGGCGTTGCCACTCCTCGGCCGGCAGTTCGTAGGTCCGTACCCGATCGGCATCGCCGTGGGTGATGGTGGTGATGAGCCTCGGGGGGGGGGGGGGGGGGGGGGGGGGGGGGGGGGCCCGCCGCCCCCCCCCCCCCCCCCCCCCCCCCCCCCCCCCCCCCCCGGCCCCACGACCTGCGCGCTGCTCTGGACGGAAGAGCCCGCGCGTCTCCCCCGGGCCGGCGCCCGCGTCCACCGTCGTCATGCCAATTCCTGCGTCCCAGTGGCATGACCGGGACGTGACACGGTGCTGCGGCCGGCGGAGACCCAGATGAGGTCCGTCTCCCTGCGAAAGCCGAAGAGGTTCCGGCCCGCCCTCGGGGCGGACCGGAACCTCTTCGGCTTTCGCAGCGCGGTAGAAATCAGTGGACGGCCGCAGGAGCTCCCGCGGCGTTCCACTCGGCGATCACAGGTCGTCCGTGTTCGGTGGAGAGCCGGCTGACCGTCCCCGTCGTGAGCTGGAACAGCCGCCCGTCCGCGGCGGGCAGCCCGAGGCGACGCGCCGTGAGCACCCGCAGGAAGTGGGCGTGGGCCACGAGCACCACGTCACCGCTGTCCAGGGCTGTCCCGATGCGGCTCAACACGCGGTCGGCACGCTGTCCCACCTCGATCGGTGACTCGCCCGGATGACCGGCCGGACCGGGCGGCACTCCGTCGTTCCACAGGTACCAGTCGGGCCGGGTGCGATATATCTCGAGGGTTGTCACGCCTTCGTACGCACCGTAGTCCCACTCGTGCAGATCGGGCTCGCGTACGGCATCGTACAGGCCCGCGAGTTCCGCTGTCCGTTCGGCACGGCCCAGTGGGCTGGTTAGCGCGAGGGCGAAGGTCCGCCCTGCGAGCAGCGGGGCGAGAGATTTGGCCTGCTCTTCGCCACGCTGGGTGAGGGGCAGGTCGGTCCAGCTGGTGTGCTGGCCCGACAGGCTCCACTCGGTTTCGCCGTGGCGGACCAGCAGGAGGTCGCCCATGGCGGTTACTTCGCCGACTCGACGGCGTGGCCACCGAACTGGTTGCGCAGCGCGGCGATCATCTTCATCTGGGGGGAGTCGTCCTGACGCGAGGCGAACCGCGCGAAGAGCGACGCGGTGATCGCAGGCAGTGGCACCGCGTTGTCGATCGCCGCCTCGACGGTCCAGCGGCCCTCGCCGGAGTCCTGCGCATAGCCGCGCAGGTTGTCGAGGTGCTCGTCGTCGTCCAGCGCGTTGACGGCCAGGTCGAGCAGCCAGGAGCGGATGACCGTGCCCTCCTGCCAGGAGCGGAAGACCTCGCGCACATCGGTGACGGAGTCGACCTTCTCCAGCAGCTCCCAGCCCTCGGCGTAGGCCTGCATCATGGCGTACTCGATGCCGTTGTGGACCATCTTGGAGAAGTGGCCGGCGCCGACCTTGCCCGCGTGGACGAAGCCTGCGTCGCCCTCGGGCTTGAGTGCGTCGAAGATGGGCTGGGCCTTCGCTATGTGTTCGGCGTCGCCGCCCACCATCAGCGCGTAGCCGTTCTGGAGACCCCAGACACCACCCGAGACACCTGCGTCGACGAAGCCGATGCCCTTGGCCGCCAGCTCCTCGGCATGCTTCTCGTCATCCGTCCAGCGGGAGTTGCCGCCGTCGACAACGGTGTCGCCGGCTTCCAGGAGGTCACCGAGCTCGTCGATGACGTGCTGGGTCGGGCCGCCCGCGGGCACCATCACCCACACCACACGCGGGGCTTCGACCTTCTCGACCAGTTGGGCCAGGCTGCTCACGTCGGCGAGGTCCGGATTGCGGTCGTAGCCGATGACGGTGTGGCCCGCGCGGCGAATCCGCTCGCGCATGTTGCCGCCCATCTTGCCGAGGCCGACGAGGCCCAATTGCATCGTTGTCATGCTGTTTCACTTCTTCCGGAGGGTGCGGTACGCGGCCACCAGGGCGGCGGTTGAGGGATCGAGTCCGGGGGCGTCCGCTCCGTCGGTGAGCGCCGGCTCCACGCGCTTGGCGAGGACCTTGCCGAGCTCGACGCCCCATTGGTCGAAGGAGTCGATGTTCCAGATCGCGCCCTGCACGAACACCTTGTGCTCGTACAGCGCGATCAGCTGGCCGAGGACCGAGGGGGTCAACTCGCTTGCCAGGATCGTCGTCGTGGGGTGGTTGCCGCGGAACGTGCGGTGTGGCACCTGCTCCTGGGGCACGCCCTCGGCGCGCACTTCGTCACTCGTCCTGCCGAAGGCGAGCGCCTGGCCCTGCGCGAACAGGTTGGCCATCAACAGGTCGTGCTGGTCCTTGAGTTCGGGGCTCAGCTCGTCGACCGGGTTGGCGAAACCGATCAGGTCGGCCGGGATGACCTTCGTGCCCTGGTGGAGCAACTGGTAGTACGCGTGCTGGCCGTTGGTGCCGGGCGTGCCCCAGACCACCGGACCGGTCTGCCACTCCACCGGATTGCCGTCGCGGTCCACCGACTTCCCGTTGGACTCCATGTCCAGCTGCTGCAAGTACGCAGTAAATTTGGACAGGTAGTGCGAGTACGGCAGCACCGCGTGCGACTGGGCGCCGAGGAACGATCCGTACCAGACACCCAACAGGCCTAGCAGCAACGGCGCGTTTACCGCCGCGGGCGCGGCGCGGAAGTGCTCGTCGACGAGGTGGAAGCCGTCGAGCATCTCGTGGAACCGGTCCGGGCCGATGGCGATCATCAGCGACAGACCGATAGCGGAGTCGTACGAGTAGCGACCGCCGACCCAGTCCCAGAACTCGAACATGTTGGCGGTGTCGATACCGAAGTCCGCGACCATCTCCGCGTTCGTCGACAGCGCCACGAAGTGCTTCGCGACCGCCTTCTCACCGCCGCCGTCGAGCCCGGCAAGGAGCCAGGACCGCGCCGATGTGGCGTTGGTGATCGTCTCGACGGTCGTGAAGGTCTTGGACGCGACGATGAACAGCGTTTCCGCCGGGTCCAGGTCCCGTAGGGCCTCGTGCAGATCGGCGCCGTCCACGTTCGAGACGAACCGCACGGTCAACGAGCGGTCGGTGACGGCCCGCAGCGCCTCGTACGCCATCGCGGGTCCGAGGTCCGACCCGCCGATACCGATGTTGACGACATTGCGGATCCGCTTTCCGGTATGCCCGGTCCACTCGCCCGAGCGGACGCGCTCGGAGAAGTCGGCCATTTTGTCGAGCACGGCGTGCACCGCCGGGACGACGTCCTCGCCATCGACCTCGACGACGGCGTCGCGCGGGGCGCGCAGCGCGGTGTGCAGGACGGCACGCCGCTCGGTGACGTTGATCTTTTCGCCGCGGAGCATGGCGTCCCGCAGCCCGAACACGTCGGTCGCGGTGGCGAGTTCCTGGAGCAGCGCGAGGGTCTCGTCCGTGATCAGGTGTTTGGAGTAGTCGATGCGCAGGTCGCCGACGCTGACGGTGTAGCGCTCCGCGCGACCGGGGTCGGCGGCAAACAGGTCACGCAGCTGCAGGTGGCGCAGCTCCTCTCCGCGGTGGTCCTCAAGGGCCGTCCACTCCGGGCGGTGCGTGAGCTCGGGTGTGTCAGACATGACGGGGGTTCTCCTTGGTACCGTCCCCGCGCAGGGCGACGGCATACATCTCGTCCGCGTCGAGGCGGCGCAGCTCTTCGGCAATCAACTCGGAGGTGCTGCGCACCTTCAGGGCGAGCGTGCGCGAGGGCTGGCCCGGCAGGGAAAGCGTGACCAGCGGGCCGTCGGGGCGGTCGATCACGATCTCGCCGCTCTCCGTTCCGAGCCGGACGGCCGTCACGACCGGCCCGGCGGTGACGACGCGCTCGACCGGGACCTCGAGCCGGGCCTCCAGCCAGCGGGCCAGCAGCTCGGCACTCGGGTTCTCGGCCTCACTCTCCACAACGGCCGACACAACCTTCTTACGGGCCTGGTCCAGCGCCGCGGCCAGCATCGAGCGCCACGGCGTCAGCCGGGTCCACGCCAGGTCGGTGTCGCCGGGCGCGTACGAGGAGACACGGGCCTCCAGGGCGACGAGCGGGGCCTCGACGGCGTACATGTCGGTGATCCGCCGCTGTGCCAGAGCGCCCAGCGGATCCTCGGCCGGCACGTCGGGCGCGTCCACCGGCCACCAGACGACGACCGGCGCGTCCGGCAGCAGCAGCGGCAGGACCACCGAGTCGGCGTGGTCGGAGACTTCGCCGTACGTCCGCAGGACGACCGTCTCGCCGGTGCCGGCGTCCGAGCCGACCCGCACCTCCGCGTCCAGGCGGGAGTTCGTGCGGTCACGCGGGGTGCGTGCGACGCGTTTGATGACGACCAGGGTGCGCGAGGGATGCTCGCGCGAGGCCTCCTCGGCCGCCTTGATCGAGTCGTACGCGTTCTCCTCGTCGGTCACGATGACCATCGTCAGGACCATGCCCATGGCGGGAGTACCGATGGCTCGGCGCCCCTGCACGAGCGCCTTGTTGATCTTGCTTGCCGTGGTGTCGGTCAGATCGATCTTCATGGCCTGCGCCAGCTCCGTCCGTCTCGTGCGAGCATCTCGTGGGCTTCTTCGGGACCCCAGCTGCCCGACGCGTACGGCGCGGGCTTGCCGTGCGCGTCCCAGTACCCCTCGATCGGGTCGAGGATCTTCCAGGACTCCTCCACCTCCTGGTGACGGGGAAAGAGGTTGGCGTCGCCCAGCAGAACGTCCAGGATGAGGCGTTCGTACGCCTCCGGGCTGGACTCGGTGAAGGAATCGCCGTACGCGAAGTCCATCGTGACGTCCCGAATCTCCATCGACGTACCCGGCACCTTCGATCCGAAGCGCACCGTCATGCCCTCGTCGGGCTGGACACGGATGACGATCGCGTTCGCACCGAGCTCCTCGGTGGCGGTCGAGTCGAAGGGCGAGTGGGGTGCGCGCTGGAAGACGACCGCGATCTCGGTGACCCGGCGGCCGAGGCGCTTTCCGGTGCGCAGGTAGAAGGGGACGCCCGCCCAGCGGCGGTTGTCGACCTCCAGCTTGATGGCCGCGTAGGTGTCGGTCGTCGACCTGGGGTCGATGCCGTCCTCCTGCAGATAGCCGCGCACCTTCTCGCCGCCCTGCCAGCTCGCCGCATACTGCCCGCGCACGGTGTGCTCGCCCAGGTTCTCCGGCAGCTTCACGGCCTTGAGGACCTTCAGCTTCTCGGTGAGCAGCGACTCGGCGTCGAACGCCGCCGGCTCCTCCATGGCGGTCAGCGCCATGAGCTGGAGGAGGTGGTTCTGGATGACGTCACGGGCCGAGCCGATGCCGTCGTAGTAACCGGCGCGGCCGCCGATGCCGATGTCCTCGGCCATCGTGATCTGCACGTGGTCGACGTAACTGCGGTTCCAGATGGGCTCGTACATCTGGTTGGCGAAGCGCAGCGCCAGGATGTTCTGGACCGTCTCCTTGCCGAGGTAGTGGTCGATACGGAACACCTGGTCCGGGTCGAACACCTCGTGCACGATCGCGTTCAGTTCGCGCGCACTGGCCAGGTCGTGGCCGAACGGTTTCTCGATGACCGCACGCCGCCAGGAACCTTCCGGCGCGTCCGCGAGACCGTGCTTCTTCAGCTGCTGGACGACCTTCGGGAAGAACTTCGGCGGTACCGAGAGGTAGAACGCGTAGTTGCCACTGGTGCCCCGAGATGCGTCCAACTCGGCAACGGCAGAACGGAGTTGTTTGAACGCCTGGTCGTCGTCGAAGTCGCCCGGGATGAACCGCATGCCCTCGGCCAGCTGCTGCCAGACCTCCTCGCGGAACTCCGTGCGGGCGTGCTCGCGCACCGAGTCGTGCACCACCTGGGCGAAGTCCTGGTCCTCCCACTCGCGCCGGGCGAACCCGAGGAGCGAGAAGCCCGGCGGGAGCAGACCTCGATTCGCGAGGTCGTAGACGGCAGGCATCAGCTTCTTGCGGGAGAGGTCGCCGGTGACACCGAAGATGACGAGGCCGGAGGGGCCCGCGACACGAGGGAGGCGCCGATCTCGGGGGTCACGGAGCGGGTTGTTCCAGTCGAGGGCCGGGGCGGTAGCGCTCCCGTCGCCCATCACGTCGCCGGGTATCGCAGCCGCGTCGCCGCCCGATTCCCGGGCCGCGTCACTCGATCCGGCGGTCACGCCGCCCGGTTCCAGGGCCGCGTCACCAGATCCGTCCGCCGCGGCGGGCGCATCCTGCGCGGCACCACCGGGAAGCGTCTCGCGCTCACTCATTCCCCCTCAACTCCCTTGCTGCTCAGCGACGTCGCGACCACACCCAGCAGGTCTACCCAGGCCGCCTCGAACTTCGACACGCCTTCGTCCTCCAACTGCTTCACGACCTCGTCGTACGAGATCCCGAGCCGCTCGACGGCCGCAAGATCGGCGCGGGCCTGGGCGTAGCCGCCGGTCACCGAGTCGCCGTGGATGTCGCCGTGGTCGGCGGTGGCGTCGAGGGTCGCCTCCGGCATGGTGTTGACCGTGCCGGGCGCGACCAGTTCATCGACGTAGAGGGTGTCCTTGTACGCGGCGTCCTTGACGCCCGTCGAGGCCCACAGAGGACGCTGCTTGTTGGCCCTCGCGGTGGCGAGCGCGGTCCAGCGATCTGCGGCGAAGACGCCCTCGTACGCCTCGTATGCGAGACGGGCGTTGGCGAGCGCGGCCCTGCCCCTGAGTGCGAGCGCCTCCTCGGTGCCGACCTTCGCAAGGCGCTTGTCGATCTCGCTGTCGACTCGGGAGACGAAGAACGAGGCGACCGAATGGACCGTGGCCAGGTCGATGCCCGCCGCCTGCGCCTTCTCCAGGCCCGCCAGGTACGCGTCCATGACCTCGCGGTAGCGCTCCAGCGAGAAGATCAGCGTGACGTTGACGCTGATGCCGAGGCCGATGACCTCGGTGATCGCCGGGAGGCCGGCCTTCGTCGCCGGGATCTTGATCATCACGTTCGGGCGGTCGACCAGCCATCCGAGCTGTTTGGCCTCGGCGACGGTCGCCGCGGTGTCGTGCGCGAGGCGCGGGTCGACCTCGATGGAGACCCGGCCGTCGCGGCCGCGGGTCGCGTCGTACACGGGCCGCAGGATGTCGGCGGCGTCGCGGACGTCGGCGGTGGTCATCATGCGGACGGCCTCGTCGACCGTGACGCCGCGCACGGCGAGGTCGGCCAGCTGCTCCTCGTACCCCTCACCGGAGCCGATGGCGGCCTGGAAGATGGAAGGGTTGGTGGTGACGCCCACCACGTGCTTCCGCTCGATGAGTTCAGCGAGGTTGCCGGATGCGATCCGCTTGCGGGACAGATCGTCCAGCCAGATGGAAACGCCTTCCTCGGCGAGGGACTTGAGGGGTTCGGCGGTGTTGCTCACAGTGACTCTTTTCTTTCTGGCGGCCTGATCAACCACGCGCGGCAGCGAGAGATTCCCGCGCGGCGGAGGCGACGTTCTCGGCGGTGAAGCCGTACTCGGCGAACAGGGTCTTGGCGTCGGCGGAGGCGCCGAAGTGCTCCAGGGAGACGATGCGTCCGGCGTCACCGACGTACCGGTACCAGGTCAGACCGATCCCTGCCTCGACCGCCACACGGGCCTTCACGGACGCCGGAAGCACACTCGCGCGGTACTCCGCGGACTGCTCCTCGAACCACTCGACGGACGGCATCGACACGACACGCGTACCGACCCCCTCGGCCTCGAGCTGTTCACGCGCCGCGACGGCGAGCTGCACCTCGGAGCCGGTGGCGATGAGGATGACGTCAGGGGTCTCGGCGGAGGAGTCGCGCAGGATGTAACCGCCCTTCACGGCCTCGGGGTTTGCCTCGTATGTCGGCACACCCTGGCGGGTCAGCGCGAGGCCGTGCGGAGCAGGGTTCGTGGCGTGCCGTCTGAGGATCTCGGCCCAGGCGATACAGGTCTCGTTGGCGTCGGCGGGGCGGACGATGCTGAGTCCGGGGATGGCCCGCAACGAGGCCAGGTGCTCGACCGGCTGGTGGGTCGGGCCGTCCTCGCCGAGACCGATGGAGTCGTGCGTCCAGACGTATGTGACTGGCAGCTCCATCAGCGCGGACAGCCGCACGGCGTTGCGCATGTAGTCGGAGAAGACCAGGAAGGTGCCGCCGTGGACGCGGGTGTTGCCGTGCAGCGCGATGCCGTTCATCTCGGCGGCCATCGAGTGCTCGCGGATGCCGAAGTGGACCGTGCGGCCGTACGGGTCGGCCTCCGGCAGCGGGTTGCCCTTCGGCAGGAAGGAGCTGGTCTTGTCGATCGTGGTGTTGTTCGAGCCGGCGAGGTCGGCGGAACCGCCCCACAGCTCAGGGATGATCTCGCCGAGCGCCTGGAGCACCTTGCCGGACGCGGCACGGGTCGCGACGGATGTGCCCGCCTCGAACTGCGGCAGAGCGGCCTCCCAGCCATCGGGCAGCTGACCCGTGACGACGCGGTCGAACAGCTTGGCGTGCTCGGGGCCGGCGGTGCGCCACTCGGCGATCTGCTTGTCCCAGGCCGCGTGCGCCTCGACGCCTCGGTCGAGGGCCTCGCGGGCGTGGGCCAGTACCTCGGGCTCCACCTGGAAGGACTGCTGCGGGTCGAAGCCCAGGACCCGCTTGGTAGCCGCGATCTCCTCGGCGCCGAGCGCCGAACCGTGCGACGCCTCGGTGTTCTGCGCGTTCGGGGCAGGCCAAGCGATGATCGTGCGCATCGCGATGATCGAGGGGCGCCCGGTCTCGGCGCGGGCGGCGGTCAGCGCCTCGTACAGCGCTCGGACGTCGATGTCGCCGTCGGCCGAGGGCTCGATCCGCTGGACGTGCCAGCCGTACGCCTCGTACCGCTTCAGGACGTCCTCGGAGAAGGCGGTGGCCGTGTCGCCCTCGATGGAGATGTGGTTGTCGTCGTAGACGAAGACGAGGTTGCCGAGCTTCTGGTGACCCGCGAGGGACGAGGCCTCGGCGGAGATGCCCTCCTCCAGGTCGCCGTCCGAGACGATCGCCCAGATGGTGTGGTCGAAGGGGGACTCGCCCTCCGGCGCCTCGGGATCGAACAGGCCGCGCTCGTAGCGAGCCGCCATCGCCATGCCCACGGCGTTCGCGACACCCTGACCGAGCGGGCCGGTGGTCGTCTCGACACCCGCCGCGTGCCCGTACTCAGGGTGACCGGGCGTCTTCGAACCGTGCGTCCGGAACGCCTTCAGATCGTCCAGCTCCAGCTCGTACCCGGAGAGGAAGAGCTGGGTGTACAGGGTCAGCGAGGTGTGGCCCGGGGAGAGAACGAAGCGGTCTCGGCCGGTCCACTCCGGGTCGGCCGGGTCGTGCCGCATCACCTTCTGAAAGAGGGTGTACGCGGCCGGCGCCAGACTCATCGCGGTGCCCGGGTGGCCGTTTCCGACCTGCTGTACGGCATCGGCCGCCAGAAGGCGGGCGGTGTCGACGGCACGCCGGTCGAGTTCGGTCCACTCGAAACCGTCAGGAAAGCTGTCGGATGTCTGCGTGCTCATCTTCAAGAAGTCCTCGATAGGAACCGGTCAACTGCTCTGATGCCTTCAAACCTAAAAGTATGACTTTTACTGGGGTAGGTGCCCCTGTGTCAGCCTTTGGTGAAAGTGGGACAACGAGTGCGGGACCGAGCCGACGCGAGAAGGACATGACGGACAGAACGACCCAAGGGAGTGGAGAGATCAAGACCTTTCCCTTCCCCACGAACCTGAGCGTCTGCGGCGTAGGTATGCAGGTCGAATCCATGGAACCCGGTCGGCCCTGGCATGCGGACGCGCCATTGGAGCGCGTGCACCGCGTCGACTTCCACGTGGTGATGCTGTTCCACGGCGGCCCCATCAGACACATGGTCGACTTCGCCGAGTACGAGGCCTCCGCCGGCGATCTCCTATGGATCCGCCCAGGCCAGGTGCACCGCTTCTCCCCCACGGCCGGGTACCGCGGCACCGTCCTGACGATGCAGCCCGGCTTCCTGCCCCGGGCAACTGTCGAGGCGACGGGCCTGTACCGCTATGACCGGCCCCCGCTTCTGCGCCCGGACGCGAACCAGCTGGCCGCCCTCGAGCACTCCCTCGCCCAACTGGAGCGCGAGTACGTCGACACGACCACACTGCCCCTCAGCCTCCACACCTCGGTGCTCCGGCACTCCCTGACCGCGTTCCTGCTCCGCCTGGCCCACCTCGCGGCAATCTCCGCCAAGACGGCACTCGAGCAGACCGACACCACCTTCAGCCGCTTCCGGGACGCGGTCGAGAAGGGCTTCGCCACCAACCACAGCGTCAGCGCGTACGCGGACGCCCTCGGCTACTCCCGACGCACCCTCGTCCGCGCGGTGGGTGCGGCCACCGGCAACACCCCCAAGGGCTTCATCGACAAACGCGTCGTCCTCGAGGCCAAGCGCCTACTGGCCCACACGGATATGCCGATCGGCCGGATCGGCGCCGCCGTGGGCTTTCCCGACGCGGCCAACTTCTCGAAGTTCTTCCATCAGCACACCGGGACGACTCCGTTGGCGTTCCGGGTGGAGCTGCGTTGAAAAGGCGGGGCGGGCCAACCGGCCCGCCCCGCTGGTGACATGAGGCTCAAGGTCAGACGTACCTTCACGGCCGACACATGGACTGCAGCCTCCTCGTGCCTGGGCTTTTCAACGTTGTGAATCATCCTCATAGACATCGCGCCATGGGCGTGCTGTCATGCCACTTGAGCGTTTTCCAACGATGGAAGAACGACCGGACCGGTGTGGACGAGCCTCCCGGTCGACGTGAGAAACGGAGTCGCACATGAGACCCGTACCAACGAGGCGCCGGTCGCGATCCCTGCGAGGGCCGATCAGTCTTGCCGCCCTCCTGAGCACCGCCGCCGCCATGACGATGGTGGCCGGCGTCGGTCCCGCATCGGCAGGCGGATCGCACAGTCACCGGATTCCGACCGTCTCGGTCGGCGATGCCCGCTTCGAGATCCTCTCGCCGACATTGATACGCACCGAGTACGCGGGCGACAGGAAATTCACCGACGACCCGACGTTCAACGCCATCGGCCGCGACGGCTTCACCCCGGCCGCATACACCGCCAAAACGTCCGAGGGCTGGCTCACCATCACGACAAGCGCCATGACCCTGCGATACAAGGTCGGCTCGGGGCAGTTCGACGCGCAGAATCTCTCGGTGCAACTGACAGCCGGCGGCACTCCGATGACTGCCACCCCCTGGCAGCACCTGAGCTGTACGCTCGGGACTCTGTGCGAGGCCGAGAACCTGCAGGCCGGCGGGGTCACCGTGGCGTCCGATCACAGCGGCTACACCGGGACCGGCTTCGCCGCCGGATTCGAGAGCGCCGGAAGCTCGGTGTCCGCCGACATCGATGTCAAAAGCGCGGGCGCTTACCAGTTCGACCTGCGGTACGCCAATTCCCTCGGCGGCGACGGTCAGGCCCAGACCCGTACCCTGACCCTCTCCGTGGACGGCGGCGCACAGCAGAAGGTGAGCCTGCCGTCCACGGTGAACTGGAATACGTGGAACCTCGCCTCCACAGGCGTCCAACTCGGCGCGGGACACCACACGATCACGCTGGCCCGCACCGCGTCGGACTCCGGCAACGTCAACATCGACAGCGTTGCCCTGGTCCACGCCGACGACGCGTACCCACCCGTCTCCAGCACCGCGATCGCGGACTGCCGCTTCGGTGTGAGCTGCGAGGCGGAGGCCGGGCGCATTGACGGCACCGCGGTCAGCGCCACCGACCACAAGGGATACGCCGGCAGCGGTTTCGTCGCCGACCTCAACCAGGGGTCGAGCCTCACCACCCACGTGGTGGAGGTTCCCTCCGACGGCGCCTACACCCTGCGGGTCCGCTACGCCAACGGCGTAGGCGGCGACGGCAAGCACGAAACGCGTACCGCCACCGTGTCCGCCGGCGGGATCGCCGACACCCTGTCGTTCCCAGCGACGAAGGACTGGGACACGTGGGAGACCGCCTCACTGCCCGTCATGCTGAAGGCGGGGGCCAACGACATCACCCTGAACTGCCCTGAAGCGGCGAGTTGCCACGTGAACGCGGACACCGTCTCCGTGGCCACGCCCACGGCCGCCGCCCCGCCGCCGCACGTGGCGATCGGCGGATATCGCCGCGGCCTCGACGGCGTCACCGGCAACGGCAACTCCCCCGTGACCACGCCCGGCCTGCTCAACCAGGACGGCTGGTACCTCCTGGACGACACCCCGTCGGCGCTGTACGACACCGCCTCGCAGAAGGTCACCCAACGCCCCGGCCACGGCGGCGCGCCCTACCACGACGGCTACGTCTTCGGTTACGGACACGACTACAAGCAGGGGCTCACCGACCTGGCCACGCTCACCGGGCCGCCCGCGCTGCTGCCCCGCTGGGCGTACGGCGTCTGGTACTCGGAGTACATCGATCGCACCGCGACGGACTACGAGAACACGATCCTGCCGAAGTTCCGGTCCGAGGGGGTGCCGCTCGACGTGCTGGTCACGGACACCGATTTCAAAGCCGTGAACTCCTGGAGCGGCTGGGAGATCGACCCCGCCAAGTTCCCTGACCCGAAGAGCTTCTTCGACTGGTCCGCTTCCCAGGGCCTGCACAACACCCTCAATGTCCACCCCAGTATCCTCGCCTCCGATCCTCAGTTTCCCCAGGCACAGGCCACTGCCAAGGGCAAGCTGCAGAAGGGCGGTTGTGCGCCGGGGGCCAGCGTCAACAACGACTGCTACACCTTCGACTTCGCCGACCCCGACCAGCTCAAGGCATACATGGACCTGCACCGGACCATGGACCAGCAGGGCAACGACTTCTGGTGGCTGGACTGGTGTTGTGACGCAGCGCAGTCCTCGCTGCCTGGGGTGACTCCGGACGCGTGGATCAACCAGCAGTACGCCACCGCCACGGGCAAAACCCTCGGCCGCGGGTTCGTCCTGTCGCGCGCCTACGGTTCCCTTCAGGCCGGCGGATACAGCGGCCAGCAGGCGTTGCCCACCGGTCCCTGGGCGGACAAGCGCACCACCGTGCACTTCACCGGCGACACGTCCTCCACCTGGGGAACGCTGAGGCTCGAAGTGGGCTACACCCCCGGCGAGTCGGCCGCGACCGGGATGGCTGCCATCACTCATGACATCGGCGGCCACAACGACACCACGGGGTTGCAGGGCTCGGAGACGTACACCGACGGTGGGCAGAACCACACCACATACAAGCTGCCCGACGACCTGTACGCACGCTGGGTCCAGTTCGGCGCGTTTCAGCCCATCGATCGCCTGCACAGCAACCACAGCGACCGGCTGCCCTGGCAGTACGGCGCGACGGCCAAGGAGTCGGCGAAGAAGTTCCTCAACCTTCGCGAGAACCTCGTGCCGTATACCTACTCGCTCGCCGAGGAAGCGCACCGGACCGGCGTGCCGATCGTCCGGCCCACGTACCTGGAGTACCCGGACGAGCAGCAGGCGTATGCGAGCGCCGGCAGCGAGTACTTCTACGGCTCCGACGTCCTGGTCGCCCCCGTCACTACTCCCGGGACCTCCGCCACGACCTCGGTCTGGTTCCCGCCCGGCCAGTGGATCGACTACTTCACCGGCAAGACGTACGCCGGTGGCACCACCCAGGATGTCACCACCACCCTGGACTCAATGCCGGTATTCGTGAAGGCCGGTGGCATCGTGCCTACCCGGACGCACAACGTCGCCCACGACGACCGGAGCGCGCTGACCGACGTCACACTCACCATCGCGGCGGGCGACTCGGGATCCTCCAGCCTTTACGAGGACAACGGGTCCACCGCGGGCCCGGGCCGGAGCGCCCTGACAGAGATCCGGTACAAGGAGTCCGGCGGGCGGCACACGGTGTCGATCAGCCCCACGCAGGGCTCTTTCCGCGGCCAGATGACAGACCGTCAGTGGACCCTTTCGATCATGGGGGCGAGCGCGCCCACCCACGTCACCACCAACGGCGTAGATCTGTCCCCACACGCCTATCACTGGGACGCCGCCTCGGGGATCCTGACCATCACCGTATCGCGGCACACTGTCCACGCCCCGATCACCGTGACCTACCAGTAGGAGCCGCAAACCACCTCCGAGCAGAACCACAGCGGCCGCCGGTGGGCCGGCGCACCACGCACCCGACCCGCAGGCGGCCGCCGTGGCGCGGGACGAAGCTTCCATCCGCCTCGGTTCCACACTCCCCACCTGGATCGACGCAGTCGACGTCAGACAGCTCCCCGGCCTCACAGGCTTCGCACTCCACCTGCTCCGAGACCTCGGTGCCGTGACAGCCGGACTCACTCGCGACTGGAGCTCCGGCAGCATCGAGGGCGCCGTCAACCGCATCAAGAAGATCAAGTGGCAGCTCTACGGCCGAGGCAGATTCGAACTGCTCCGCAAAATGATCTTGCTGCAGTAGCTTGCGCGACGGTGTTGGTCTGCCGCTGGTCGGCACGTTGGAGGTCAGAGTTCCGTCGTCCAAACCCCGACAGGGTGTTCCCTCGGCGGCAGCCACAACCGAGGCTGCGACTCGCGATGCCTCTCCTCAGCCTGATCTTCCCAGTGGAAACGGTCATCCACATCGGGCCACGCAACTTGCAGCACAGGCAACGGAGGCTGCCGGTAGAACCCCATTGCCCGCCCGAAGAAGGTTCGGTACCAGCCGAAATCGACCCGCCTGAGCGCGACTTCGTGACCGTCGACAACCTCAGGATGCCTCTGGCCTTCAGCCAATACAGCACCCGCGGCGGACTTCGCTCCGAGCCTGTTGAGCGTGTGGTGCATAGCGTGGATATCGAGTCCGAACATGGCGAGTTCAGGTCCGCCGTGAGTGTGCGCGAGGCCGATCGTGTAGGCGAAGCCAGGACCGATTTCGTCCTCGGGAACCATCTGGACGTGCCATCCGTGCTGCTGCACATTCTCGATGATCGTCAGATCCGCGCGGTCCGCCTCGTCTCGGTCACCGTAGTCATGGCAGAGGACACAGCGGCAGTGGAACGAATCATCAGTCATGTGCGGAGGCTACGAGGTGAGCGGCTGAATCGGGCAGCCAGGGTTCGTGACCACCCTTTCAATCGAACAACATCGTCACCCCCCGCGACCGCTCCCCAAGATCTGTGCCAGAACCGAGAAACGACAGGGCCAGTGCACCCCGCCGTCGCGGAGCCGCTACTCGGGAAGTCGCGACGGCACCCCAAGTAGCTCTGCGCAGTGTCTTCGTGGCATCCGACCACGGAGACTCCGCAAAAACCCGTTTGGCGGACGAGGGGCGACCACTGCTACATTTCCGGAGGCCGTGTGAGAGATCGAGGAGGTGGTACCTGTGAACGCTGTATCGACATGGGTGCTCCCCTCCGGGGTCACGGTCGGGCGATAGACAGGTCGTCCGGGAGCGCCGTTCCAGTGCACTCCCGAAAGGCACGACCATGCATTTCACTTCCGAGCAGCGCCTCGACGAAGGCGTCCTCGAACGCGAATTCACCCTCGGTGAGATCCCCGGCATCCTGTGGACACCCGCATCCGCATCCGCACCGGCGCCGCTGATCCTGCTCGGCCACCCTCCCCTCGGGCTGCGCAAGATGTACCCGCGACTGGTGGCCCGGGCCCGGCACTCCGCGGCGGAGGGCTTCGCCACGGCCACCATCGAGCTCCCCGGAAGCGGCGACCGGCCCCGTTGGCCCGCCGCCGAGCAGGCCCGCGCTGACCTGCGCCGGGCGATGGAGGCCGGCGAGCCGGTCAGCGACGAGATCGTCGACGCCCTCATCCTCCCGCTGGTCGACAAGGCGGTCCCGGAATGGCAGGCCGCCCTGGACGCCCTCCTTTCGCTGCCCGAGATCGGCGGCCCTGTCGGGTACTCGGGGGGAGTGATCTCCATCGGCATCCGGCTTGCGGTGGTCGAGCCGCGCATCGTGGCCGCCGGCTTCTTCGCCGGGAGTTTCGTGCCTCGCGCCATGTTCGAGGAGGCCCGGCAGGTCACCATTCCGCTGCACGTCCTGCTGCAGTGGGACGACGAAGGGAACGACCGGCAGGCGGCCCTGGACCTGTTCGACGCCTTCGGCTCCAAGGAGAAGTCCCTGCACGCCAACGTGGGCGGGCACACAGGCGTCCCGCAGTTCGCGGGGGACGCCGCGGCCCAGTTCTTCACCCGACATCTGAAGTGAGGCCGGGCCGTCAGACCGGCAGCAGACGGTAGCTGATGTCGGCCGGCATACCGCTCATCGAGGACAGGTCCCGGTCCTCCGCAGCTCTCTGCACCGTGGGCCCCTGCTGAACTCTCGGCAGGGGCCCGTGCTGCCTGAAGTCATGAACTGTTCGGTTTCTCGTCGATCCGCGGCGAACAACCTTCCCGAAGAGGAAACGAGCAGCTCAAACGAGCCTTCTTCCTCTCCGCGTCCGCCGCCCTCGCCGGCCCACGATCAAGTGCCTACTACGACAAGAAAATCAGCCAGGGCAAGCACCACACCCAAGCACTCCTCTGCCTCGCCCGCCGACGAGCAGACGTCCTCTTCGCGATGCTCCGCGACGGCACCTTCTACGAACCCCAACCTGCCCCATCACCTTGACCAAACCCATAGGAGCACACCCCGCATCGCCCCACACGGCATGGCCGAGGGACGTACGCCCTCGGCCATGCCAAGCCGTGTTCACAGACCTTCTCGCAGAGAGCATTCATCCGGCTCGTCGCGTCTCCGGTGGGGTCGCCGCCGAGTCCGGTGGCCTCCGTGTCGCGTTCTCCTGGGCTTCAAGAAGCTCGTCACTGTGCTCGATCGCCCAGCGTCCCAGCGCCGTCATCGGGCCCTCGACCAGGCTCTGCCCCAAGCTGGTCAGGCTGTACTCGACACGAGGTGGCGCCCCGGCATGTGCGTGGCGGTCGACCAGGCCGCTGGCGAACAAGCGGTGCAAGGTGTCGCTCAGTACCTTGTCGCTGATGCCGCCGATCGCGGCGCGTGGTTCGCGGCGTCGACGCGGTCCCACGCGAAGAGCTGCCAGCACAACGGGATCCCAGGTGTGGGCGAAGAGATCGGTGGCCGCGCGCAGGCGGCAATCGGCAACCAACTCGTCGCAGTGGGCTTCGTGATCAGTCATCTCACCACTCATCATCGCGCGTCGGTTACGCACCGATCGGTGCGTATCGCCTTCTCTACCGTGACTGCCCAACTGACTGCTCCTTGAGAAGAAGCGACGATGCGCATCGGGATCCTGGGGACAGGGACACTGGCGGCGGCCTTGGGTGAGGGCTGGGCGCGTGCAGGACATGAAGTGGCGATCGGCGGGCGGTCGCAGGTCAAGGCGGAGAACCTTGCTGAGCGGGGTTCAAGGCGCCGCGCAAGCGCGGCGCGAGCCGCAGCCCCCGGCCGGGGGCCGGCTCTGTCTTCGCCCCGGCTGCCCCCGGCCGGGCGGCGGCGCACCGAGCGCGGCACCAGCCCGAGAGAAACGGCCGATACGGGGCGCGGCAAACCCGCTCGGGCCGGGCCGTCAGAGTTTGCGCGACCCAAAGTCATGCCTCCGCCAGGGGCGCTCAGACTCCGGGATGGGTCGGGGCGCCGTTCGCGGGTGCCGGCCGGATCGTGGCGAGCGTCGTGGGCTCCCATCCCGACCACCTTCGACCCAGGCAGAGCCGAGCAGTCGCGGCCCAGGCCTCAAGCTCGTTCGTACAGTGGCGCGTTCCACCTGGACGCCAGGGACCACGCCCGCTCCACAGTGTGTGGGCCGAGGCAGACGGGATGGGAGCTGGGGTGAGTGGTGGGCTGAGGTGGCCGAGCAGCCCAGCAGATCCCATACCCAGTTAGTGACGGGCTTCGTGTGGTCTGCGATGAATCAATCTTCGTCATCCGAAGAGGAGCCCCGTCGTACGGAGATCACCAAGATCACAACCAGTGTCAGGATGATCAGGACCGCGGCAAGGCCCCAGATTCCGGATGGCCAGCCACTGTCGTCATTCTTGAGAGGCGACAGGCCGCCAGGACCCACAGCCAGGATGCCGAAGCTCGTATCCCCCAGTTTCATGGGGCGAGCGTATTGCTGTCAGCCCTCCGACGCTAGAGACGAAGGAGCGAGGGATGTGTTCGCGCCTTAGGTACGTGCTGACCAGCGGGTGAAGGGCGGGCTGTATCTGCGGGGTCTGTTGCTGGACGGGCGGCGGAAGTCGATGCAGCCGATGGCAGGGCGCCTGGGTGTCGATCACCAGCAGTTGCAGCAGTTCATGACGTCTTCGACCTGGCCGGTGGAGACGGTCCGAGGGCTGTTGGCCCGTCGGGCGGTGGCGGTGGTCCGTCCGCAGGTATGGGTGGTGGACGACACCGGCTTCCCCAAGGACGGATACGCCTCGCCCGGGGTGGCGAGGCAGTACTCCGGCACCCTGGGCAAGGTCGGCAACTGCCAGATCGGGGTCAGTGTCCATGCCACATCCGACACCGCTTCATGTCCGCCGGCCTGGCAAGACGCCCGCGAGCTACATGGCGGGGCTCCAACTGCGCGGATCCATCATCTGGATGCGCAGCCTCAACACGGGCCCGCGGTCGCGGCGCCCGGCTGGCAAGCCGGACGCCGCAACCGCCCAGGTCAGGCCGACGCGGTGACTGCTCCGCCGAGGTGCCGGGCGAAGAAGCGGACCGCGCTGTCGGCCTCGAACCGGGGCAGCTCCTTGTGCTTGCCCGAGTTCACGTGCAACGACTTCTCCTTCGAGGCGAAGGCGTCGAACAGCGCGAGACCTTCCTCGCGCGAGATGTGCTCGTCATCCCACTGCATGTCGAACTCGACCGGGATGGTGATCCGCTTCGCCTTCTCGGCCAGGACGTCGGGCCAGTGCTGACCGAAGACCGCGGCCGTGATCCTGGGTTCGATCGCCACCAGCGGCACGCCGATCGCGGTGCCCATGTTGATGCCCCAAAAGCCGGCCGGCCCGTCGGTGCCGATCTCCGGGAGTCCCTGGAGGGCGTCCAGGGTCGCCTGGTACTCGGGCACGGCGAGCTGCGCCAGGTGGTCGTTGTAGCGCACGACGATCGGGCCTTCCGGCTCGCCCGCCGCCCTCGCCCGGAACAGCTCGGCGATTTCCGCCTCGTCGTGCGCCGTGCGCGGCCGGTCCCCGTGACCGGGCGCGTCGATGACGGCGACGTGGAAGCCGCAGCCGGTCACGACGCGCTGGGCGCGGCCGGACATCGCTGGGTGCTTCTTGTGATTGCCGCCGCCGTGGGCCATCAGGATCAGGGGCGCGCGAACGGCCGCGTTGGAGGCCGGCGACCAGAGGACGCCGGGGACGCCGCCCACAGTGAAGTCGCGTTCGAGCATGCCGTTCGATGACGACTCGGCGGTGAACTGCAGAGAGTGCATAGGTGTTGCCTTTCGGGAGTGCCTTGTCATCGAGGCGCTCCCGGCGACACCTGCGTCAATCGCCTGACCGTGACGAGAGGGGGAGCACCCACATGGATACAGCGTTCATGGGTCTCACCTCCTCGGGACGGTGTCTCGGTCGACTGAAAGCTAGCAGCCCGGCCGCGATCCCGCCCACCCCTTTTTCCCGCCACGTGATCACAACTCCAGACAGGCCCTAGGAGTGCCCCGGTTGGGGCGGCCGAGCACGGTCAGCGACGGCTCCCTGGTGGGTGGCTTCATCCACGAGTTTCGGTTCTGGCACACATTCCGTGAGCAATCTTGAGTCCGGCTTCAACGGACCCTGGTGACGCGTGGTCGGTGCAGCTCACAGGACGCGCGCGTCCTGCTGACGAGCGCTAGCAAGATCTTTTACGAAATGTGTGCCAGAACCCGAGAAATGACGTCAGTGCATGTGACGGCCTGCAGGACGAGGAGTTCGGCGCTGTGGCGGTCCAGCTCCATGTGGCCGAGCCCGTCGTGGACGGGGCGCCGTTCGCGAGTGCCGGCGGATTCGTGGTGAGCGTTGTGGGCTCCCATCCCATCTGCCGTCGCCCCAGGCAGAGCCGAACCGGCGCGGCCCCTGGCGTCCAGGTCGTTCATACAGTGGCGCGCTCCACCTGGACACCAGGGACCACGCGCGCTCCACAGTGTGTGGGCCGAAGACAGACGGGATGGGAGCTGGGCAGGTGGTGGGCTGTGGAAGTGATAGCGCCAACGATCAGCTTTGGCCGCCAGCCGTCCCCGCAGTTCCCACTGACGGACCGTCCGGCTCGGGCTCTACCGACGGACCTGTGAAGAGGTCGCCGGATCCGCCACGCCGACCGTCACGGTGAGTTAGGGAATATTTCCAGAGTGCTACGTTCCGTAATCGTCAGTGGGAGAGTCGAACACCAGTGATTGGGTGGTCCGGTCGTGATGGGTCTGCGTGCGGACAGGGCAGCTGCGGCGTGGCGGTCGGCGATGGTGGTAGGTGGTCTGTCGACCGGTCTCATGGTCCTACTTGCGGCCACGGCGAGCCCCGCGGTGGCAGATCCGGTCGGAGTGCCGGCATCGGGTGTGAGAGGCAAGGTCACCGCCTGGGGCTACAACGGCGAGGGGCAGACGAAGGTACCGGCGTCGCTGATCGGCAAGACGGTCACCACGATCGCCGCCGGCCTTGCGGGCGGTTCGGCGACAGCTGTCGCCGCCGGACCGTGCGGAGCAAACGGCGTGTTCTCGCAGTCCGGCTCCACCGTGTCCTGCACCTATACAGCTGCGGGTGAAGACACCTTCACGGTGCCCCCCGAGGTCAGTAGCGTGAGCGTGATGGCCATCGGGGCACCCGGAGGCAAAGGCGGCGACTACGCCGGAGGACAGCCCGGTGCGCCCGGCGGGGCCGGGGCGCTCGTGACCGCGCCCACGGTCCCGGCCGGAGGCCACGGCACGCTGTACGTGGAGGTCGGAGGCGCCGGCGGCAACGGGACCAACGGCCCTAACTGCGCGGCCGGGAGCGCCGGTATCAACGGTGGTGGCCCCGGCGGAGGCGCCCGCTGCCATTTCGGGGGTGGGGGAGGCGGCGGCGGGGCGTCCGACGTGCGCACCCAGACCGCGTCCGGCGGCGGCCTGACCGCCGGTCCTGGAGACCCGCGCCTGGTCGTCGCGGGCGGAGGCGGCGGCGGTGCCGGGTCCGCCAACCAGATGATCAGCGCCGGCGGGCCCTCGGGCGGATCGGCCACCACCGGCGCGGGCACGGGCGGCGACGTCGACTGCCAGGCAGGCACGGCCAGTCCCGGCGGCACCGGCCAGACCGGCGGCGGCGGAGCCGCCGGCCAAGTACTCAACAGCGGACCCGATTGCCTAAGCAGCAGCGGGACAGCCGGGACGCCCGGCGCGGGCGGCACGGGCACCAACGGTGATCCGATCAACCTCGGCGGTGCCGGCGGTGGCGGCGGCGGATTCACAGGCGGTGGCGGCGGCGCGAGCAGCAATCAGGTCATCGAACACCTGCTGGCGTCAGCGGGTGGTGGTGGCGGTTCGAGTTTCGGCCCGGCCGGTACATCGTTCACCACCGCTACGAACACCGGCAACGGCTCAGTCACGATCTCCTACACCGTCAACACACCACCGCTCATCACCGGACAACCGAGGGATCAGACGGTCAACCCCGGCCAGGACGCCACGTTCACCGCCACCGCGTCCGGTGACCCCGCCCCGACGGTGCAGTGGCAGCGCCGAACCGGCGACAACGCGGCGTGGGTCGACATCCCCGGCGCGACCACGAGCCCCTACACCCTGACCAAAGCCACCCGGGCCGACGACGGCAGCCAGTTCCGGGCGGTCTTCACGAACACCGCCGGCACCACCACCACCCAGACCGCCACCCTGACCGTGACAGTGCACCGTCCCCGACCCCCGCACCATCACCCCTGCGAGCCGCACCGTCACCACTCCCGGCCACATCACCACCATCGCTGAGCCCCACCGACACCAGGCCTCCTGACATCCACCGTTGACATCAACAACGCCGGACAGCGGTGGATCGAAAAGGTCATCGGCAGACTCGGGGCTGCACACCGAACCCACGTTCACGGGCATCACGGAGACCGAGGATCGAACTTACGAAGCAGATGTCGGCGGTTCGAAACCGTCCGCGCCCACCAGCCAGAACGCCCCCGCAGCGAGCTTGGGTTCCAGAAATCATTTCAACACCCGAGCTTCGGGGATGCGATGGGCTTCGACAACGACCCCATCAGGTCCGGATCGGAGAAACAGCTCACACCATCCCCAGGACGCCCGCTCGGACGACGCGGACCTCTGCTCCAACTTGTCCGTACGGCTGGCGAGTCGACCCGCGTCGGCGCGGGTGCGGTCAGGGGCGGGAGGCGAGGGAATGGGCCAGCCGCAGCAGATCGCGCAGCCGAGGGTCGGCGCCGTTCGCGTGGGCCAGGGCGGCACGCTCGGCGTCGCCGAAGGAGGCGAGCGGGCGGTGCAGCAGCGCGCCGGGATGGTGCAGGTCGTGCACCCTGGTCAGCCACGCGAAGGAGCGGCGCCGCAGCGGTGCGGTGACGTCGAGCTGGCCCGAGTACGCGACGTACCGCCCGCCCGGCGCTGCCGCCACCGCCTTGAGGTGACCGGCGTCGCCGACGACGGCGGGCGGGGCAGCGACAGGCACCAGACCGTCGGCCGGGTCGAAGAAGTGAACGCGGTCCTCCGAGCCGGCCTTGCCGCCGACCACTCCCCAGGCCGGCACGGCGAACAGCTCGGACAGCCGGACGGTGTCCCGCCTGGCCACCGGCTCCAGCTCGGACCCACCCAGTCGCCACAGCATCAGACCGCCGTGGTTCCCCGCCGTCACCAGCAGGTCCTCGTCGGCGAAGACCAGATCCGACACCTCCGCATGCGCTTGCGGCACGGAGGCGGCGGCCAGTGCCCTGGTGAGCGTGGAGTCGGCGGCGATGAGGCGGTGGCCGTCGCACAGGACCATCCGGTCGCCGGACGGTGTCACCGCCATCCGGTCGCCACGGGCCAGGGCCCAGTCCCGGAGGTCAACCTGGCGCAACTGACCCGTGCGGCCCAGCACGAACGCCGCCGGGACGAGCGCGAGGCCGACCACGCACCCGCCGACCGTGGCGGCCACGCGCAGGCCCGTGAGCCGCTGGCCCTGTGCGAGGACCCGGCTGGCGCCCGGCCCGTGCCGGACAAGCTCCGCCTCCGTCCGGCGCCCCGGGCGCCGCCGCACCGCGACCACGTCGTCGGTGCCCAGGCAGGCGAGGGACGCGTGGCAGACGGGGCCGCGGTGCAGCACAGTGCGGCGGCCGGAGTCCAGCTCGAGGGTCTCGATCGTCTCGGCCGTTCCCCTATCCGGCCCGGCGACCACGTGGGCCATGGCCAGGACGCCGCCGCCGTACGCGAAGGCGCTGTACGGAGCCGAGTACAGGCCGAAGTCCTCGGGCAGCAGCCGCGTGGCCTCCGCCGTGGCGTCGGCGATCAGTGCTTCGGCGCGGCGCGGTGAGGTGGCGCGCAGCCAGGGCAGCAGCTCCCGGTCCGAGAGGGACGCGGGGGACCAGCCGCGCCGGGGCATCCGGCGGACCAGCCGCACGGCGTCGGCCAGGGGCGCGGCGCAGACGAGTTCCCAGTAGGCGGGCCAGTCCCGCAGCTTCGCGAGCCGCGCGGCCTCGGCGTGCAGCGCGACGGGCGACAGGGCGCGGGTGGGGCGCGGGTCCGGCTGCCACCCGTGCACGGTGATGGTGGCGGCCGGGATCCGCCGCATGTGGTTCGGGTCGAGCCGCGGGGAGAGAGCGTCGGCCTCCGGGTCCTTGGGCAGGCCGGCGGACTGCCGCGCGTCGTTCTGCGCGTGCAGCGCGCTCAGCAGCACCATTTCGTACGTGGCCGGGGCCGTGTCGGCGAGTCGCCGCAGCAGGGCGATGGCCTCCTCGCCGACCGCCAGCGCTTCGCCGGGGCGGCGCGCGTCGAGGAGGGCGGTGTGCAGATCCATCAGTGAGGTGGCACAGGACTCGGCGTAGTGCTGCGGGCTGGCCTCGGCGAGACGCCGGCCGATCGCGGCCACCTCCTGCGCCACCTCGACGGCCTCCGCGTGACAGCCGTCCGCCGTCAGCTGTTTCCGGAGCCGCGACAGGGACGGGACGAGCGGCGTGTCCTCGGGAAGCGTACCGTCGGCCACCAACTCCCGGCTCAGGGCGACCGCTTCGCGCAGCGCGTCGGCCCCGGCGGGCGGACGGAACGTCAAGGACGCCCCGTTGGTCAGGGCGATGGCGAGCCCCCGGCGGTATTGCGGGTCGCGGGCCGCGACGTTCCGGTAGGTCACCGCCGCCCGCTCGTTGGCGCGGTACGCCTCCTCCCACCGCCCGGACCGCTCCAGCACTCCGGAGAGGTTGGCCAGCGCGGTGGCCAGGTCCGGCGCGTGGGCCGCCTGGTCCGTCGCCGTCAGGCGTTCGAAGAGGTCGACCACTTGCTGCTGTGTGCTCAGCGCCTCGTCGAGGCGGCTGAGCCGGGCCAGCTGGTTGGCGACATTGGTGAGGGCGCGGCCGACGTGTTCCTCGTATTGCTCGGGGTCGGTTGCGGCCAGGTCGCCGAAGAGCTCCGCACCTCGCTGCGTGGACCGCAGGGACTCCTCGGTACGGCCGAGATCGTTCAGGTTGTTGCCGTGATTGACGAAGAGCCGGGCTTGCGCGGCGGGGTCGTCCGTGGCGGCCAGCCGATGCTCGAAGAGCCGGACCCGGAGGGCCGCCCGCCCCACGATCAGATCCGCGGGGACCGGATCGGGCACCTCCGCCGCGATGTCCTCCAGGAGGCCGGGCTCGATGTCCGCGAGATCGGCGAGGGCGGTGAGCGCCGCGCCCCCGGCGGCGGCGCCGAGCCCGGGGTCGGCGGTCAGCAGCGGGTACAGACAGGTGGCGCCGACGTGCGGCCAGCGGCCCGCCGCCGTGGCGAGCGCCGTGACGGCACGGGCGGGACCGCCCCCACCGCGCAGCACCATGGCCGCCGTGTCCGCGGCCCAGGGCTGCGCGGGGTAGTCGGCAGGGTGGCCCGGCAACGTGAGTGCGACGAAGTCCTCGGCGAGACGGTCCGGGTACAGCGGCTCGAGGACGGTGTCGTCCGCCGAGTCCGGCGGCGGATAGCACACGGCGTGATCCGCGAGCACGGTACCCGTGCGGTGGTCGAGCCGTAACGCGTCGACCAGGAGCGTGCCGCGCGCGGTCGGCTGCGTTCCGCCCAGCGAGGCGGTGAAGACCACCCGGTTCATCACGGAGGGCGGGACACTGACCCGGCCCTCGCCCCGCTTGTCGTGCAGCAGGGCCCAGCCCAGCTGCTCACGGTCGAGGAGGTAGACGGTCAGCCCCGCCAGGTCCTGGGGGGCCCGGCGGCCGGTGGCCAGGGCGTCCACCGCGACCAGCGCCGCCATGTGCACGGCGAGCGTGAGCCCGAAGTCCGGATGGTTCAGGTCGGGTTGCCGCGACGCCGGGGCGATCCCGTACCGGGCGGCGAAGCCGTCGCGCGCCGCCCGGAACATCCCGCCACGGTCGTCCCCGCGCTGCCCCTGCTCACCCATCACGGTGAGGGGCCCCAGTGCCTGGGCCGACACGTCGACCTCTTCGTTGGCCAGCGCGGCCCGCAGCGCCGGCCAGGGATCGGTGCTGCGCGCCAGGAGCAGGACGCGCGTCGGCACCTCCGGCTGGTGCAGCAGCGCGTTGCTCAACAGCCACGTCAGACTGGTGAGCGGCCAGCGGTCGGCGTAGTCGACCAGGACGAGCAGCCCCGCCGCGCCGTCAAGGCGCAGGTCCTGGCTCCCCGGGGGCGGCAGCACGCTGCCCGGCCCCTCGACCGCGGTGACCACCTTCCAGCCCTGCGCGTCGAGTTCGTGCGCGAGTTGGTGCGCGAGCCGGGTCTTACCCTGGCCGCCCGGCGCGTGCAGCCAACGCGCCGCCCGCCGCGGCCCCTCGACGCACCATGTCCGCAGTGCCGCCAGCTCGCTGTCACGGCCGGTGAACGGGGCAATGGCGAACCGGGCGTTGAGCATCCGGCTGGGCTGCTGCGCCAGCCACACGGCTTCGGGCTCGGGGGCAGGCGACCATCGCTTCAGGAGGTACAGCGGGGTGCCGTCGCCGAAGACGTGGATGTCCGCGCCGATGGCGCCGTAGGCGAACCCGCCGGTGGCTGTGACGTACTGGGCGGTCACGTCACCGGGCCGCCACGGCCGGACCCGGGCTCCTGGTGGATGATCACGTTGCCGTGCTGCACACCGAAGGCCTGCGCATGGTCACGTGCCTCGATGTGCTGTACCCAGTGCTGCTGGGAGCGGGGCAGCTCGCTCTTCAGCCGCTCGGTCAACTCCCGTACGTCATCGATCACTTCGGGGTGGTCCCGAAGGAACTGCTCCAGGCGCAACTGCCAGGCGGGCATCAGCGTCTGCCGCGCCGTTTCGGGGTCGTCCGCGGCTCCGACCAGAGTCGCCTCACTGTCCAACTGCGCGGCAAGCCCAGTCTGTTCGTTCTCGTTCCCACGGCGCAGCACGCGCAGCATGCCCGTACGCGCGGCCCCCCAGGCGTCCGTGGCCATCGCCGCGACCAGCGTCGTCGACGCGGCCGTGGCGACAGCCGCCAGGGATTCGATCATCGGCTTCCTCTCACCGCTCGGCCCACGTGATCCCATCATGCCATCGACCCGGGGACCAGAGGCGCCCCGCGACCGGAAATCCCCAGGTGTACCTGCGCACCCCTGCACCTCAACGCCCCTTCCCCTTAGGCTTGTTCATCGATCGGCCGGGCGAGGGAAGGGGCCGCCATGTGGAGGCGCAACGGTCAGCACCGCAAGAGCCTGCGCCGGCAGATCCGCACGGCCCGCGCCTTGTTCGACGAAGGGGCCCTCGAGCAGGCCGAGTCGCTGATGCGCCAGCTGGTGTCCGACTGCGACGACGCCTTCGGGACCGATACCCCGGAGTCGATCGGCCTGCTGAATCTGCTGGGGTCGGTCCTCTACCAGCAGCGCAAGCTGTCCGCGTCCGCGGCCATGCACAGCGAGGCCGTGGACCGGGCGGCCCGCGTCCTGGGCCGCGACCATCCGGAGACTCTCGGCTATGCCCACAATTACGGTGCCGCGCTGGCCGTCCAGGGGCTTACGTCCGACGCGGTCGCAGTCCTGGACGACACCCTGCAGCGCCGCATCCGCCGACTCGGCAACGATCACGAGGACAGCCTCACCACCGCCAACACACTGGGCGCGACCCTGTTCGCCGCCGGGGCTGTCACCGACGGTCTCACCCTGCTGCGCCAGGCGTACGCCGCCAGCCAGCACCTGCCCGGCGGACACGAGCTCCGCGACGACATCGCCCGGAACCTGCGGATCGCGCAGCGCAATGCGGGCGGTCGATGAACCGCGGCGACGACACCGTCGAGATGTATGTAGCGCCGTTGGACCCCGGTGCGGTGTACATACAAGATCGCGTCCATGATCTCGCGCAGCTCGTGCTCGGGCGGGCGACCAAAATCCAGGGCCCTGCCGCGGTGCTCGAAGCGCCCTCGTGGAGTAGGCGGATCGAGCGGTTCCACGCCGGATCCCGTCGACCTGTCGACGCAGGTTCCACGCCGGACGACCGCACCCTGCGACCGACAGCAACGCCGCGACCACCGCCCACGCCCCGTCCGTCGGATCATGTCGCCCAACCGCGTCACCCACAGGCCCGCAGCATGGCGCACCCGCAGGTCACGAGCCACTTCCGAACCAGGCCCCAGCCGCTGCGGGTCGTCTTCGATCAGACGGTCGAGTCGGGCATGATCTCCCGGACCTCTTGCGCACAGCGACACGCGGCAGCGATCTTGGCAGCCCACTCCAGCGCGTCCTCACGTGAGGGCACATCGATGATCGAGAACCCGCCGAGCACCGCCTTGGTCTCCGGGTACGGGCCGTTGGTGACGGTCCCGTCGGTGGCCACGACGCTCGCCTGCCGCCTTTCCAGTCCACCACCGAAGACCCACACACCGGCGTCCTGAGCCTTACGCACCACCTCGTGCGAGGCCGCGGCCACCTCGGGCAACTCCTCCTGGGGGAAGGTCATCGCGCCGTCATCGAACGAGATCAGGTACCGCGTCATACATGGCTCCCTTGGCCGTTGGCCTCCTTCGGCCGCCTCTCACCCTACGACGAGCGCCTCCCTTCAGAACCGACACTCCCCCAACCTCCGTGGACAGAACACCTAGCCCATCCTGAGCCCTGCCTCGGCGGGGCTTCAGCGTGGTCCGGGTCTGGGGCAGCCAGTTTGCGGGGCCGAGTTGGAGGCGGGAGTCGACGCCGGCGAGGTCGACGAGTGCGCGGATGCGGCGTTCGATGGTGCGCACGGAGAGACGGGGTTGGGAGCCACCGCCCTGCCGGAGAAGGGCGGTGGCTCCGGCATGTGGGGCGGCGCCGCGTCTCAGGCCCGGTTGGGCACCGAGGGTTCCGTGCCGGACTGGGCCACGACCGAGGCGGCCACCTGGGAGGCGAAGCGCAGCATCGCCTCCGCCCGCTCCCTCGGCAGAGTCGAGGCACCGCCCGCGCGGTGGGCTCCGCTGCCGACGAGCCAGCTCAGTACGGCCGCCATGAAGGCGTCGCCGGCGCCGATGGTGTTGACCACGTCGACCGGGACCGCCGGCACGGACACCGGTTCAACCGACCTGGTGTAGGCCGTGCTGCCGCGCGCGCCGCGGGTCAGCACCACGAGCCGGCCATCCCCGGCCAGGGTCCGGCACGTCTCATCGGGATCGGTGTCCGGCCAGAGGTGGACCAGATCCTCGTCGCTCGCCTTGACGACGTGCGCCAATGCGCACAGTTCCCGCAGCCGCTCGGCGCCGGCCTCGGGGTCGAAAGTGCGGTCCTCGCGGACGTTGGGGTCCACGACGAGTACCGATTGCCCGGCGGCCGCGCGTGCGGTCGCCGCCACGGCCTCGGCGGCCGGTTCCACGACCGCGGCGAGACCGCCCACGTACACGGCGCCGAACCGGCCCACCTCCGAACTGCGGTCCTGAATCCGGAAGGTGGCCGTGTCCTGCAGATGGAAGTGATAACCCGTGTCCTCCGGGCCCGGGTCTGCGACCGCAAGCGCGGTGGGCAGCGGGGAGCGTGCGCACAGGCCGAGTTCGGCGCCTGCCGAGACAAGCCTCTCCTCGATCGTACGGGCGAAACCGTCACCGCCGAGGGCCCCGGCGTACCAGCTGGGGGTGCCCAGTCCGGCCAGACCGGCCGCGACATTGGCCGGCGCGCCTCCTGGCTGGGCCAGGTGCGTGCGCGGGTCCTGTGCGGACGGCACCAGGTCGATGAGAGCCTCCCCCATCACCAGGACGGCGCCGGGACCTCCTGTCACGGCTCGACCACGATCTTGCGCCCCTGGCCCGCCTTGAACTTCTGCAGCGCCTCGGGGTACTGCTCCAGTGACATCCGGTCGCTGACGAAGACCGAGGGGTCGAGCAGGCCGGTGGCGAAGAGCGCTGCGGCGCGTTCGTAGCTGTGCAGCACCGCCATGGAGCCGGTGATGGTGATTTCCTGGTTGTAGATCTTG
This sequence comes from Streptomyces sp. NPDC051664, assembly GCF_044453545.1. Taxonomy (NCBI): domain Bacteria; kingdom Bacillati; phylum Actinomycetota; class Actinomycetes; order Kitasatosporales; family Streptomycetaceae; genus Streptomyces; species Streptomyces sp. NPDC051664. The sequence goes on from NZ_JBITCU010000021.1 coordinate 76,047, forward strand.
TACGGCTCGATGACGGCGGTCGTCGCGTAGTCGGCGACTCCGAACTGCAGGAACGTTCCTCCCTTGGCGACCCGGCCGAGACCGTCCTGAATTGCTCCCGCGTTGCCGGTGGCGTCGATGACGACGTCCCACCCCCGTTCGGTCTCCAGCTCGTCCGCTGAGGCGGCGGAGCGTGAACAACCCAGCTGCGCCGCGGTCTTGAGCCGCTCCGCGTTGATGTCGAGGACATCGACGCCGGCGGCGCCGGTGCGCTTGGCGAGTTCGAGCATCATCAGACCCATGGTGCCCGAGCCGTAGATCAGCACCTGGGCGCCGAGCGTGCTGCTGAGCACGTCGTAGCCGCGCACCGCGCAGGACAGCGGCTCGATCAGTGCCGCGTCCTTCACATCGATGTGCCCGGGGAGCTTGACGCAGTTCGCGACGGGTGCGACGGCGTACTCCGCGGCTCCGCCGGGCTTGCTGACGCCGATCGCGTTCCAGCGCTCGCACAGGTTGCCGCGGCCGATACGGCAGTAGTGACACTCGTGGCAGTACAGCGAGGGGTCGACGGCGACCAGGTCGCCCAGGGCCAACTCGTCGACGTCGGTGCCCAGTCCCACGATCTCACCGGCGAACTCATGGCCGGGGATGATCGGCAGGGTCGGCGCGAACTCGCCCTGGAGGATGTGCAGATCGGTACCGCACAGCCCGCATGCCGCGACCCGGACGACGACGTCCCGGGGGCCCGGGGTCGGATCGGGAACCGTCGTCACAGACACTTTGCCGACGGCTTCGATGATCGCAGCCCTCATTTCACAGCTCCAAGAGAAAGGCCCTGAACAAGCTTGTCCTGGGCGGCGAAGCCGGCGGCGAGCACCGGCAGGGACACGACGACGGACGCCGCGCACAGCTGGGCGAGGAAGAGTCCCTGGCTGGTCACGAACCCGGTCAGGAAGACGGGCGCCGTCTGCGCCGTCACCCCGGTGAGCACGCGGGCGAAGAGCAGCTCGTTCCAGCTGAAGATGAAACAGATCAGTGCGGTGGCGGCGATGCCGGGGGCGGCGATCGGCGCGACGACCCTGGTGAGGATGGTCGGCAGCCTGGCGCCGTCCACCTGCGCCGCCTCGATGATCGAGACCGGCACATCGGCGAGGAAGGACTGCATCATCCAGACGGCGATCGGTAGATTCATCGAGGTGTAGAGGATGACGAGCAGCCAGACGTTGTCCAGCATGCCGATGTTCTTCGCGAAGAGGTACACCGGCAGCAGTCCGGCGACGACCGGCAGCATTTTCGTGGAGAGGAAGAAGAACATCACGTCCGTCCACTTCTCCACCCGCTTGATGGACAGCGCGTACGCGGCCGGCAGCGCGAGCACCAGCACGAACAGTGTGGAGAACACGGAAGACGTGAGGGAGTTGATCAGCGGCGGCCAGGGGCTCGCGCCGCTTCCCGTGCCGAAGAACGCCCGGTAGCTGTCGAGCGTGAGCGGCGCAGTGAGCGACGGCGGGTTGGTCGCCGCGTCGGGCTCCGAGTGGAAGGAGGTCAGCAGCATCCAGATCGCCGGAAGACAGAAGGCGATGCCGACGACCCAGGCAAGCAGGCCGAGCGAGGCTGAGCGGCGCCTGACACGGCGCTCGACGGGAGCGGCACGCCGGGCCGCGGGAGCGGCCTTGGGGGCGTCGGTGGCGGTCAGCGTGCTCATGAGCGGCCTGCCTCCTCAGTGAAGAGGGACGAGACCACACGCAGGGCGAACGTCGCGATCACGATCGTGCCGATCACGACGACCACTCCGGCCGCGGACGCCAGTCCGTATTCATGAGCCTGGTAGAAGGTCTGATAGACGGTGTACGGGAGGTTGGCGGTGCCGAGGCCCCCTGCGGTGATGGTGAACACCGCGTCGAAGTTCTGCACGATGTAGATCGAGCCGAGCAGGATGCCGAGCTCCAGGTACCTGCGCAGATGCGGCAGGGTCAGGAACGCGAACATCTGCCAGGCGTTGGCTCCGTCGAGACGGGCCGCCTCCATCATGTCCATGGGCCGGCTCTGCAGCCCGGCGAGCAGGATGAGCATCATGAAGGGCGTCCACTGCCAGACCAGCGCGGCCTCCACCGCGAGCAGCGGCATGTCGGAGATCCAGTCGGGCTGGGCCGGACTGCCGTCGCCGAACAGGCCGGTGACCCACGCCCACGCGCCGTTCAGCAGCCCGTACTCGGGGTTGTAGAGAACGTGCTTCCACAGCAGTGCCGCGGAGACGGGGACCAGCAGGAACGGCGTGATGAGCAGGGTGCGCACGAAGCCGCGGCCCATGAACTTACGGTCGAGCAGCAGGGCGAGGAGCAGCCCGAGCACGACGCTGACGATCACCACGCTCACCGTGAGCAGCACCGTGGTGAAAACCGACTCGCGCAGGTCAGCGTCGCTGAACACGGAGCCGTAGTTGGACAGTCCGGAGAACCCCCGCTTGTCAGGAGCGAGCGAGTTCCAGTCGAAGAGCGAAATGAACAGCGTGGCCACGAAGGGAAGTTGGGTGACCGCGATCAGGAAGACCAGGGCAGGCAGCAGTGGGGCACGAGTGGCCCAGTTACGTGCCCTGCGGGAGGGCTCCCGGCCGGCGCGCCGCGTCGCTGTGGGGGGCGACGCGCCTGCCGGGGACACTGACGGGCTACTGAGAGAGGTGCTCACTTCTGCTCCTTGCCGACCTTCTCGGCGAGCGCCTGCGAGGTCTTGAGGGCGTCGTCCACCGACTGCTTGCCCGCGATGGCCGAGCTGATCTCCTGCGAGACCTTGGTACCCAGGTCCGTGAACTCCGGGATGTCGACGAACTGGATGCCGATCGTCGGCCGCGGCTGGGTGCCCGGGTTACTCGGGTTCGCGCTGGAGATGGCCTTCTTGGTGACGTCGGCGAAGGCCGAGGCGTCCTTCAGGTAGTCCGCGTTCGCGTAGGTCGAGGCGCGCTTGCCGGCGGGCACGTTGGGCCAGCCGATCTTACTGCCGACGAGGTTCTCGTACTTCTCGCTGGACGCCCAGGAGATGAACTTCCACGCGCTCTCGGTCTTGGCCGAGGCCTTCTGCATGCCCCAGGCCCAGGTGTAGAGCCAGCCGGAACTGTCCGTCTTGTCGACGGGCGCAGGCACGTAGCCGATCTTGCCCTTGACCGGGGAGTTCGAGGCCTCCAGCGATCCGGCGCCGGAGGTCGCGTCGTACCACATAGCTGTCTTGGACTGCGTCATGCCGTTGAGGCACTCGGCAAAGCCGGACTGCGGGGCACCCGCCTCACCGTGCTCACGCACCAGGTCGACGTAGAACTGGGTGGCCTTCCTGAACTCGGGGGTGTCGAGCTCGGCGTTCCAGTCCTTGTCGAACCAGGTACCGCCCATCGTGTTGACCACTGTGGTCAGCGGCGCGATGACCTCGCCCCAACCCGGGAGACCGCGCAGACAGATGCCCTTCATCCCGGGCTTGGCACCGTCCGCCTTGGCGGCGAGATCGGCGACCTGGTCCCAGGTGGGCTTGGCAGGCATCGTGAGGTTCTTGTCCGCGAATACGTCCTTGCGGTACATCAGGAAGGACGACTCGCCGTAGAACGGTTCGGCGTAGAGCTTGCCGTCCTCCGCCGTGAGGGACTCCTGCAACGGCTTGAGGATGTCGCCCTGGTTGAACGCCTCGTCCTTGGCGACGTAGTCGTCGAGGGGGTGCAGCCAGCCGTTCTTCGCGTAGAACGGCACTTCGTAGTTGCTGATGGTGGCGACGTCGTACTGGCCGGCCTGGTTGGAGAAGTCCTGGGTGATCTTGTCGCGGACGTCGTTCTCCGGCAGGACGGTGAAGTTCACCTTGATGCCGGTGTCCTTGGTGAAGTTTGCAGCGGTGAGCTTCTGCAGCTCGATCATCTGCGGATTGTTCACCATGAGGACGTTCAGCGTGTCGCCACCTCCGCCGGAGGAGGAGGCACCGCCCGCGCCGCTGCATCCCGCGAGCAGCGCCGTCAGGGCGACGCCCGCGCCCACGCGCACGTACAGTCCACGCCGTCGTAGCTGAAGAGGCATGAGATTTCTCCTGATCATTTGTTGCGGAGGGGTTGAGAAAGACGTGCCGTTCCCGCCCAGCCGTCCCGGGGAGATACGGAGAGCACACAAGAGGGGTGGATGACATTCAGACGCGGATGACCTGCGGTCCGAGGAGCGAGTAACGCTGCGCTTCTGCCGAGGGCAGACCCGCGTCGGTGACGATGGCCTCGAAGTCGCCGACCTCGGCGAAGCGGCAGAAGCTCACCGCACCGAACTTGGTATGGATTCCGACGAAGACCCGGCGCCGCGCGCTGCGCATGGCTTGGGCCTTCACCTCGCTCACGGCCGGGTCCGGGGTGGTCAGGCCGTATTCACGGGAGATGCCGTTCGCTCCCACGTACGCGAGGTCGATGACGAACTCGGAGAGCATGCGGGTGGTCCAGTGGTCGACCGTCGCCATCGTGGAGCCGCGCACCCGGCCGCCGAGCAGGAGTACCGCGATCTTCTCCGCCTCGGCGAGTGCGGTCGCCACGGTGAGGGACGCGGTGACCACGGTCAGGGCCCGGTCCCGGGGCAGCGCCTCGGCGACCAGCTGAGGGGTGAAGCCCTCGTCGACGAAAACGGTTTCCGCGTCGCCGAGGAGACCGGCGGCGGCTGCCGCGATCCGTGATTTCTGGGGTACGAGACGGGTCGTCCGTACCGCGAGTGTGCTCTCGAACCCCGCGCTCTCGACGGGGTAGGCGCCGCCATGGGTGCGCCGCACCAGACCGTGCTCCTCGAGGGTGTGCAGGTCGCGCCGGACGGTCTCCTTGGCCACGCTGAGTTTCACGGCCAGCGCGGCGACTTCCACTGACCCGTCACGGCGGGCGATCTCAAGGATTTCTCGTCGGCGTTCGTCTGTGTCCACGACACACTTCCCTGCTCCACTACGGATGAGTACCCGTTCGGGCTCATGCGTCGTTTGTACAAGCAAGAGACCCACTGCCACCAGGCTCTTCGCTGCATCGACTGTGCCCGTTCATGCCTGTTCCGCCAAGGCCATAAACGCTGCTCACGCGGGTGGATCGGGAGCCTGCGGATCAGATCGCTGCCCGTTTGGGGCCGTGAGAGCGCCCGAACGGAGCCCGAAGAGATGTACGCGGTCGAGCGAAACGGAGCGGGAAAGGCCTGCGGCGGCCCACGGGTGTCCGTGAGCCGCCGCGCCCCAAGGCCGTTCCCGCAAGACCCGACGACCAAGATCCGGACCATTCACGGTCCGGGCTCGACAAACTTGCCACTGTGACGGCCGTGTCTGCTGGTCAGCATAGGTACGACCCATGTATCGCTGCCACCGCGCAGATGACCGCCGAAGCGCTGCAGGGCGCGCTGGGGTTCAGGTCGAGGCTGTGAACATTCCGGCACTGAAGCGCTGTGAGCCGACGACGGAATCCCCGCGAGCGCACGCATGCGCCGCACACCACCAGCCGCGCCACGTCACCTCACAAGACCGCCTCGACTCGCCCGGTTCCAGCTTGGGCTGAGGGCCATCCGGGGAGCAGCGCGCTTGGGGCACCTGAGAACCGAGCGAGACCGTGCGTGCGGTATTCGGAATCCCATCACCGCAGCACCGACGAAAGGGGCTGACGGTTCGTCAACTCATTGGCTCCGCCCAAAGATCGGGCGGGATGACGCCGACGGAGCGGCCATGGGGGTCCAGGAGGTGCCCGAGCAGCTTGTCCTGGCGCAGGGTGATGACGCGGTCGACGATGTCGAGGCTTGGGTGGGCGGTGGCGAGTTGGGTTTCCAGGCGTAGTACGTCGCTGACGGAGTGCAGGCTGGCCTGGATGATGAGGTTGTGGGGGCCGCTGATGGCGGCGCAGTTGCGGGTTTCGGGCAGGCGGATGAGGGAGGGGCCGATCCCGGGGATGTCGGCGGGGGGCACTTTGGCCCAGAGGGTGACCGAGACGGGCCAGCCGCCGAGGGGTCGGGCGAAGTCGCAGCGGAACCGCAGGAGGCCGCGTCGCGTGAGGTGTTCGGTGCGGCGTTTGGCGGTGTTGAGGCTGACGCCGAGGTCGCTTGCCAGGGTCCGGTAGGGAGCGCGGCCGTCGTGGGCGAGCCGACTGATGAGGGCGCGGTCGAAGGGGGTGATCTCACCCGGGGCGACAGGGGTTTGGGCTGGGGGCGTGCCGGTCAGCTGGGCGCGCTGATCGGGGGCCAGGGCGGCGATGCGCCACCGGCCGCCCTCGGTGAACATGTGGGTGACGATCCGGGCCTGCGCGGTGGTGATACCGGGAAGGTGCGGGAGCAGGTCGAGGGCGTAGCGGGAGAGGGCCGACAGGTCGTGGGTGGCGACGACAGCGAGGATGTCGTGTCCGGCGGCGGCGCGCTCGATCGTGAGCATGTGGGGGTGGGCGCTCAGTGTCCGGGCGACCTCGGCGGTGGTTCCCGGGGAGCAGTCGATCACGACGAAGGCCACGCAGATCTGCTCGAACAGGCGTGGGCCGGGTGAGAAGCCCACCCAGGCGGCGCCCCGGTCGGACAAGCGGCTGAAGCGGCGCGCGACGGTGACCGGGTCGACGCCCAGGGCGCGCCCGAGCTCGGTCCATGAGGCCCGCGGCTGCAACTGCAGGGCGTTGATCAGCGCCAACTCGTCCTCTGCCAGCAGCGACGGTGCATCATCCTGCACATTCCGGCCTTGTGAGCCAGAATCCTGCGTTTTGCGGCTTTTGTGCGTCACTCTCCCATTGTGGGACCTCCAGGGGCCCACGCCCGGCGAGTGTGAAGGAGGGCCAGATCATGGCTTACGGCGATTATCAGGACGAGATCTACATGGACGGGCTGCGCGGTGTGGTGCCACGCTTTCCGATGACCTACGCCGAGCTGGAGCCGCTGACTCAGGCGGCGATGCCCGCCTCGGTCCGCTCCTACGTCGCGGGCGGCGCCGGCGACGAGCGCACCCAGCAGGCCAACGTCGCAGCGTTCGCCGGCGGTCCCTCGCCCACCGAGTCGCACGCCCTGACCCACCACCTCAGCGAACCGGGCCAGGTCCTTGGACCCGTCCCCGAACAGGCCCTATTTCATGACATACCCCCGCTTATTGGGCAGGATCAGACTGGCGCACCGGTGATGGCATCCCCCCTCGACGCCCAGGTGGGCATTCGAGTCTTCACCCAGCAGCGCTCACCCTCCGGCAGCCCCGTCGAACCCTAAGTCCAGCCCTAGCAAGAAATCAGATGGCAACCATGACTGAGCAGTCCACCGTTCGCAGCGTGACCTACGACCTGCTGCGGACACTGAAACTCACCACGGTCTTCGGCAATCCGGGCTCCACCGAGCAGCCCTTCCTTCAGGATTTCCCCGAGGACTTCACCTACGTCCTGGCGCTGCAGGAGGCATCCGTCATCGCGATGGCCGACACATTCGCCCAGGTGACCGGGCGTCCCGCGCTGGTCAACCTGCATTCCTCGGCCGGGATGGGAAACGCCGTGGGCAACCTGGTGGCGGCCTACCACGGCAACACACCCCTGATCATCACCTCCGGCCAGCAGCATCGGGAGCTGGTGATCGGTGATCCGTACCTCGGCAACCGCGAGGCCGTCACGCTGCCGAAGCCGTGGGTGAAGTGGTCGTACGAACCGGCCCGCGCCCAGGACGTCCCCGAGGCCTTCATGCGGGCCTACGCTGAAGCACTGCAGCCGCCGACGGGGCCTGTCTACCTGTCGATTCCCATGGACGACTGGAAGCGGCCCCTGTCCGGCTTCACCCGGGTGCGCACGGTGAGCGACCGCGTCGCCCCCGACGCCGAGCGACTGCGCGGCTTCGCCGACCGCATCTCCGTCAGCCGGCGTCCCGCGCTGGTCTTCGGGCCGGAGGTCGACCGCGGCGGCGGCTGGGACGCGGCCGTCGTCCTGGCGGAGAAGCTGCGCGCGGCCGTCTACGGCGCCCCGCTCCTGGACCGCGCCTCGTTCCCCGAGGACCACCCCCTCTTCGGCGGTCCGCTCGGCATGTCGGTGAAGACCATCAGCGACCGGTTGACGGGGCACGACCTCGTGGTCGTGATCGGCGCCGAGGTGTTCCGCTACTACCCCTACGTGCCCGGCGACTACCTCCCCGAAGGCACCGAACTGCTGCAGATCACCGGAAATCCGGGTGTCGCCGCCGCGGCACGGGTGGGTGACAGCCTCCTGGCCGATCCCCGGACGGCGATCGAGCTGCTCCTGGACATGGTCACGGAGGGATCCGCCCGAACCGCTCCGGAACCGATGCCTCGCCCGCGCGAGCTGCCGCAGACTCGGAACACCCCGCTCACCCCTCCGGAGGTCTATGCCGCCCTGAGCAGGGTCCGGCCGTCGGATGCGGTCATCGTCAACGAATCGACCTCCACGATGGCGCAGCAGATCGAGTGGCTCCCCACCACCCGGACCGGATCGTTCTTCGCCACGGCCAGCGGAGGCATCGGATGGGGCACTCCTGCCGCGGTGGGCGTCGCGCTCGGCGACCGGGACAGGGCCGTCGAACGGCCGGTGATCGGCTTGATCGGAGACGGCTCCTTCCAGTACTCCGTGCAGGCCGTCTACACGGCGGCCCAGCACAACCTCCCGATTGTCTACGTCGTCATGCGCAACCAGGAGTACTCCATCCTCAAGTCGTTCGCGGTACTCGAGGAGACCCCGGGCGTGCCGGGGCTCGACCTGCCGGGGCTCGACATCGCCTCCGTGGCCCGCGGCTTCGGATGCCGCGCGGTCGACGTGGAGACCACCGAGGACCTGGAGCGGGAGTTCAAGGCGGCCCTGTCCGCCGGCACCACCACGGTCATCGTCGTCGCCACGCAACCTCAGAGGGCGATGTTGTAGGCCGCGTGCCTCGCACGATTCAGAGAGAAACCAGCAGACAGAGGGCAGCAATCATGGATTTTGGACTGACGGACCGGGTGTACATAGTCACCGGTGGCACTCGAGGGCTGGGCCTGGCGGCGGCGCGCGAGCTGGTGGCGGACGGCGCGAGGGTGGTCGTCAGCAGCCGCGACGAGACATCGGTGGCCGCGGCCGAGGCGGAGCTCGGCGGCCCGGGGCAGGTAGTCGGCGTCGTGGCCGACAACGCCGACACCGCGACTCCGGACCGGCTGATCGCCGCGGCCCGCGATGCCTTCAAGCGGCTGGACGGGGTACTCATCAGCGTCGGCGGGCCCCCGGCAGGTACGTCGGACGCCATCGACGACGACCGGTGGCGCGCCGCCTTCGAGTCGGTCTTCCTCGGCGCGGTGCGGCTGGCCCGCGCCGTCGCGGCGGAGCTGGGCGAGGGAGGTGCCATCGGCTTCGTCCTCTCCAGCTCCGTGTACGAGCCGATCCCCGGCCTCGCGATCTCCAACGCCCTGCGGCCAGGCCTGGCAGGATACGCGAAGAACCTCGCCAACGAGCTGGGCCCCAGGGGCATCCGCGTCGTCGGCCTCGTGCCGGCCCACATCGAGACCGACCGAGTACGCGAACTCGACGCGCGGGCCGGCGATCCTGCCGCGGCTCGCGAGCGCGCTAGCGCCGACGTCCCCTTGCGCCGCTACGGAACCCCGGACGAGTTCGGCCGCAGCGCCGCCTTCCTGCTGTCGCCGGCTGCGTCGTATCTCACGGGTGTGATGCTGTCGATCGACGGCGGCGTGCGCAGAGGCTTCTAGCGGTTTCCGCGGCCAAGGGCGCGCACCGGCGCGGGCCCGTCAGCCGTCGCCTCCCGCCGCCAGAGGATCGAGCTTCCTGCGCCGTCGGCTGATGGAGTCGGGGTCCCAGTCCGGCCGGGGAACGGACGCCAACAGGAGCTTTGTGTAAGGGTGTCCGGGGTCGGCGAGCAACTCCGCGACGGGCCGGTGTTCCATGGTGCGGCCCCGGTACAGGACGAGCGCCTCGTCGCACACGTACCGCACGACGGCCAAGTCGTGGCTGACGAAGACCAGGCCGATGCCGGTGCAGCGGCGGATGTCCGACAGCAGGATGAGGGGCCTTCCCCCGTGGTGCTGGAAGCACGCAGCGCCGCCGCGTCGTCTGCCACCGGACCTGGTGCGGGCCGCGCAACCCGTTCAGCCGGCAAGAAGACCACCGCGGCCGCTGGGCGTGCGAAAGAGGGCAGCGCCCGCTCCGCCGAAGCCGCGAAGTCGTCAGCCTCCGACGCGCAGGAGGCGACCGCCGGGGTGGAGAGCGGCAAGCCCGCCGCCGCATCCGTCGGCGGCAAGGGCACCGCAGGGGCGCTCACGACATGACTGCGGTCAAGCATCGCAACGCCGTTGTAGCGGGGTCCGGTGCCACCGTCGTAGGCGTCTCCTTGGCCGCCGGGCGCCACACCGCCAAGCAGAAATTAGGGCCGGTGACTCACCTCACCGGAGGCCGCATCTGAGCAGAACCTTGTGCGAAACAACAGACGGCCCCCGTTTCGCCGCACGCTGTGTGGCGAAACGGGGGCCGTCCTGTGTACGGAGAGGGCAGCAGTACACCCGGGCGCCCGCGATGGCATTGACACCATCCCCCGGACTCAGAAATGGCCTGGGGAATCGGTAGCGTTCAAGCGGCCTGGGCGGCGGCATCACGAAATCGAGCTGGCCACATCACACGCATCGAAGACGGATACCAGTCGTAGCGCCCGCCACGACTGTTCTGCCCCCACTTCGGGGACAAGCTCACCGATCGGTGATGACCTGCTGCATCAGCTCCTGCAGGTGAAGGCCGCGGGCCGCGTCGATGCCGGTTCCGGTACCGGTGCGTACGGCAGTGGCGAACTCGTTTCGAAGGATCGGCCAGCATTCCTCGTGGTCGATGTCCGCCGTGTCGTAGACGAGTTCATCGGACGGGCCGAAGAGCTCGACGCGCGTTCTGGCACGGAGCAGGTTGACGCTGCCGGACAGTGAGGCCTGGCTAACGGCGCCGTTGCTGTGTTCGCAGGTCAGCTCGATCCAACGGCGCGGGTCGCCAGTGCCGCGTACGGAGACGATCGGCGCGACAGCGCTGTCCAGCAGGTCCAGTAGGTGCGGGCCGAGGTCGAGCAGCGCGCCGTGCTCCAGTCGCCAGGATGTCGCGAACTCCCCGCCGAGGAAGGCGCCGTGCAGATAGCAGGATCGAGCTCCGATGACCTCACGGTTTGCAGCTTCGGCAAGGAACTCCCGGGTGGTCGGGTGGTACCGCTTGGTGAGGACGAGTTGCGAGATGACGCCGTGCTCGGCGACCGCGTCGGCAACGGCGCGTGCTGCGGCGAGGTCCGCTCCCAGTGGCTTTTCCAGGAGTAGTGCCCGTCCGGCGGCTGCCGCGTGAACGGCGAGGGCGGCCTGAACGGTGGGCGGCACGGCGAAAGCGATCGCCTCGCATTGATCGAGCAGCTCCTCGAAGGAACCGGCGGCGTGGGCCCCGTAGGCATTTGCCACCTCGGCTGCCGCTTCCGGGCGCCGGGCCCACACGGCGGTCAGGGTGGTTTCCGGACCGGCGGCCAGCATCCGGGCGTGCATCGCGCGGGCCCACGGTCCCGCGCCGACCAGGCCGACGCGGACCGGAGGGTAGGTCCAAGGGCCTTGAGGCAGGCCTGCTGTTCGGGACATGGACTCTCCATAGGTGTGCGGACAGAGGTCAGCCGACACCGTCGCTGCGGGCGAGTGCAGCGAGCCGGGCGTCTGCCCTGTCAGGGGCGTAGAGGTGGTCTATGACCATGGCGGCAGCCCCGACCAGGGCCGCGCGGTCGCCGAGGGTGGAGATGGTCACAGAGAGATGGGCGGTGGTTCGGGGAAGCGCGCGCTGGTAGAGGAGTTCCCGTACACCGGTGAGAAAGGGGGTGCCCGCGAGGTCTCCTCCGAGCATCAGGACGCCGGGGTTGAGCAGTGTCACCACCGTGACAAGTACCTCGCCGATGCGCTGCCCGGCCTCGCGGGCGAGCCGCACGGCGTCGGGCTGTCCTGCGGCGAGATGGTCGCGCACATCGGAACCCGAGGTGGTGGGAACGCCGGCCGCTGTCAGTTGTTCGGCGATGGAGCGGCCGCTGGCCGCAGCTGCCAGGCAGCCGTAGGAGCCGCACATGCAGAGTGCGTCGGGACGGTCGTGGAGCCGGATGTGGCCGATGTCGCCCGCTCCGCCGTCGATTCCGCGGTAGACCTCACCACCGACAACGACGCCGGCGCCGATTCCGGTCGATGCCTTCACCAGGAGGAAAGCTCCGCAGTCTGGGTGGTTCTCGCGCTGCTCGGCCAGTGCCATCAGGTTGGCGTCGTTGTCGACGAAGACTGGGAGGGGTCCTGGGGTGGACAGCGGGCCGACGTGCTCCGCGAAGGCGTCGCGCAACCGTTCCCGGACCGGGAACCGGTCCCAGCCGGGCATGATCGGCGGCTGCACAATCTGCGCCGACTCCCAGTCGACCGGCCCGGGCACGGAGAGGCCGACCCCGCAGACCCGGTCAGGCCCGACGCCCGCCTCGTCGAGGAGCGGGCCGAACCAGCGCGCGAGCCTGTCCAGGACCACATCGGGGCCGTCTGCGATCACCAGGTCACCGGTGCGTTCGGCAAGAATCGTGCCGGCAAGGTCGAGTACGGCGGCGCGTCCGTGCCGCGTCTCCAGGTCGGCCACGAGCACCACGGCATGGGTCGGGTCGAACTCCAGCCGTGCGGAGGGGCGTCCACCGGTGGACGCGCCGGCGGCACCGCGCAGCCAGCCGGCTCCGAAGAGCTGATCGAGGCGATGCCCGACGGTCGACCGGGACAGTCCCGTCGCCTGCTGCAACTCCCCGCGCGTGGTGGCCTCGCCGCTGCGGATGAGCCGCAGCAGGTGTCCCGCACTCGCCTGGTTTCCTGCCATTCCTGCTGTCCTCGTCCTGTTCGTCCGTGCCGGGAAGCCGCTTGTGGAGCCGCGCCGGCGACCTCGTCGCTCCTGATCGGGTGTCAGCCCTTGTCCGCGCCGCTGGTCAGCCCCTCGGTGAGAAGGCGTTCAGCTGCGAAGAACAGCAGTACCACGGGGATGGTGAGGATCACGGACCCGGCCATCAGAACGGTTTTCGAGACTTCGATGCCGTTGGCCAACTGCTGAAGTCCGAGCGAGACCGTCCACTTGCCCGGGTCTGCTGCCAGGAAGAGGAGGGCGAAGAGGAATTCGTTCCAGGCGATCATGAAGACGTAGAGTCCGGTGGCCATCAGCGTCGGCAGCGCGAGGGGCAGGATGATCCTGCGCACGGTCTGCAGCCGGGAGGCGCCGTCGATCGCGGCGGCCTCCTCGATGGTGAAGGGGATGGTCACGAAGTAATTTTTCAGCATGTAGATCGACACCGGCACGGTCTGCGCGATGTAGACGATGGCCAGTCCGGCGAGACTGCCCGAGAGACCCATCTTCGCGAACATCACGAAGAGCGGGACGGCGAGCAGGGTGGCCGGGAAGAGGTATACGGCCAGGAAGAGCGCGCTGACATGCCGGCTGCCGAAGAATTTCAGGCGGCTGACGGCGTAGGCACCGGGCACCGCAGCTGCCAGGGTGAGCAGCACCGTGGCCACGGCGACGAGCGCCGAGTTGAGCAGCATACCGAGGAAGCCTTGACCGCCCTCGGAGGTGGGTTTGAGAACACTCTCGTATGTGGCGAGGGTGAAGTCCTTGGCCGTGACCCAGAGGTTGCCGGGATTCAGCAGCAATGCGTCGATGGGCTTCACCGACAGCATGAGCATGTAGTAGAAGGGCACGATCGTGATCGCAGCCAGGAACGCGATCACGACCCAGCGCAGTATCCCGAAGAACTGCTCCTCGAACTGGGCGCGGCTCAGGGTCCGGCGGCGGTGCGGCTGCGCGGTGGGGCGAGGCGCCAGGGTGGGCCGGATGGGTGCCACGGGGGTCGTGGGCGGGGCGCTGCTCATGCCGACTCCTCCTGAACCTTCTTGCCGAAGAACTTGAAGTAGATGCCGAGCAGGGCCATGAGTACGACGGCGAGGACGAGGGCCTGGGCCGACGCGGCTCCGACGTCGAAGCGGGACGTGAGGAAGTCGTAGACGCGGACAGCGACGACGTCTGTACCCGAACCGCCACCGGTGAGGAGATAGATGTCATCGAATTTGTTGAACGTCATGATGAAGCGCAGGACGGACAGCAGGGCGATGACGGGCATCAGCTGCGGCAGCAGAATGTGCCGGAAGCGCTGCGAAATGGTGGCTCCGTCGACCTCGGCGGCCTCCTCCAGACTGCCGGGGACCGCTTGGAGGCGGGCGAGCATGAAGAGGAAGGCGAAGGGGAAGTACCGCCAGGTCTCGAAGGCGATGACGGTGAGCAGCGCCAGCGGGATGTCGAAGTGGGCGCCGAACAGGCCGACTTCGTACGACCGGGTGGAGAGGAAGGCGATCGGGTCGTCCCAGCCGAAGAGCCGGCGGCCCCATTCGTTGACGATTCCGTACTGCGGACTGAGCGCGACCTCCCAGACGAAGGAGACGGCGACGACCGGCGCGACGTAAGGGAGGAGCATCGCGGCTCGCAGGGCGCCGCGGCCGCGGAACGGCCGCCGCAGTGCGAGGGCTGCGACGAGGCCGAGGATCACGGAGCCTGCGGTGGCGCCGATCGTGTAGAGCAGTGTGGTGCCGAGGCTGCTCCAGAAGCCGGGCGAGCCGAAGACCTGCTCGAAGTTGTCCAGGGTCCAGTGGCCGAAGAGACCGTTCTCCTGAATGTTGACGAGCTTGGAGTTCTGGAAGGCGAGCAGGACGGTCCACAGGATCGGCAGGATCACGACGACCAGGACGACCAGGAAGGTGGGGGTGACGAAGGCGAGGCCTGCGCGGTTCTCCCGCCTGCTGGAGGTCTGTGGCCGGTGGCGGCGCTTCTTCGCGGCGCTCTGGATTGTGCTCATGGGTCGGATACCTCGATGACGGAGCGGCCTTGCGGCTACTGGAGGGATTTCTGGAGGGCGGCCACTTCGTCGTTGGCCTCCCTGGCGGCCTCGGCGGGCGAGAGCTGTCCGCCGGTCATCGCACCGATGGCTTTGGCAACGGGCAGTTCGCCGTTGGTGGCGCCGACAAGGGTGCCCTGCCCCTGGGTGAGGCCCCATCGCTTCATGTCGCTCACTCCGGTGACGAGCTGGTCGAGGAGCGCGGACGGGTAGGCCTTCTTCATGGCTTCGTGGTGGTCGACGCCCATGACGCTGGAGCGCCACGCGCGCTGGAAGGAGCCGGGTGCGTCGGGAGTGCCGGTGCGAACCGGGATCTTGCCTTCGGGGGCCATGCCGAACCAGTCCGTGTACCCCTTGCCCATCATGTATTCGATGAACTTCTCGGAGGGTCCGGTCTCGGCGGTCTTGGTGACGGCCCATGAGGTGATCTCGCCGAACTGGGCGGGTTCCTTGCCGTCGGGGCCCTGCAGGGATGTGACGACGCCGGTGTTGCGGGCGAGGAACTTCGGGTCCTTCTTGCATTCCGGGCAGCTCGGGAGTGCGTCGGAGCGCAGGCCTGCCAGTTCGTCCAGGAGGAAGGAGGACCAGACCATCATGGTGGACCGGCCGGAGAAGTAGGTGGCGCGGGTGGTGTCCACGCTCTGGGTTCCTGGCGCTCCATGCTTGCGTGCCAGGTCGTCGTAGGCGGTGAAGGCCGCGAGGCAGGCCGGTGAGTCGAGGGCTGGTTCGCCCTGTCCGTCCACGAGCTGGCAGTCGTTCGCCAGCGCCAGGTCCTCGAAGCTCTGCTGGGTGAAGACGTCCGACGGATCGGTGGCGAGGGAGACGCCGTACCGGCCGTTGCTGTCGAGGGCGGCTGCTGCTGTCAGCGCGCTTGCGTAGCTGTCGGGCGCCTTGAGGCCGGCCTTGGCGAACAGGTCCTTGCGGTAGACGACGAGCTGGAGCCAGGCGTCGGAGGGGACGCCGAGGCGGGTGCCGTGGTCCTCGGTGAGCGACAGCGCGTTGCTGTTGAACGTATCCGGGTGCAGGTCCTTGACGATCTTGTCCGCAACTTCGGTATTGAGCAGTCCGTTGCCGTACATCTGCCAGACCTGGCCCATCGGCACGGCGCCGATCACATCCGGAAGCTTTCCGGCGGCGGCTGCGGACATGATCAGCTGCGGCAGCTGGGCCTCGTCGACGCCGACGAGATCGACCTTTACGCCCGTCTCCTTCTCGAACCGGCTGACGACCTTCTGCGTCGCGGCCATCCGCGGAGGCAGGTTCTCCTGCGACCACACCGTGATCCGGTTGTCGGCTTCCTGATCGGCACCTGAGACGCCTGAGCAGCCTGCTAGCAGGCCTGCGGCAAGGGTCGCGGCGAGCCCGAACACGGTCGCCCTCGACCGTCGGGTCTTCATCACCATGCTGTTTCCTCACGCCACTTATGCACTTTCAATGTGCATCTCAGCATCACTTTTGCTTGTTGACAAGACATAACTCTGAGATATCTTCGACGTAAGTCAGCGAGCAACACCCCTCTCAGCACCATCGGAGCCCTCCGTGGAACGCGTCGTCCAGTTCACCGGCCCTCGTCAGGTCGAAGTCGCCGAGCACGAGAGCTCGCCCCTTCCTCCCGGGCACCTGCGAGTACGCACCAGGTACTCCGGCATTTCCGCCGGAACCGAGCTCACCGCCTACCGGGGCACGAACCCGTATCTGACACGCACCTGGGACGCCGGGGCCCGGCTGTTCCGCGACGGTGCAGCAGGCATCGAGTATCCGGTGGCGGGCTGGGGCTACTCCGAGGTCGGCGAGGTCACGGAGGTCTCCCCCGAGCTCGTCGGTACGCCGGGTATGCCGGTGACCGGCGATGTGGTCTGGGGTATCTGGGGTCACCGCAGCGAGGGCATCGTGCCGGCCGAGCGCATGGTGGGACACACACTGCCCGCCGGGCTCGAACCTCTGGCAGGGGCCTTCGCCCGGGTCGGCGCCATCGCGTACAACGCCGTACTGGCTGCCGACATCCACCTCGGCGAGGACGTCGCCGTGTTCGGTCAGGGCGTGATCGGCCTCCTCACCACGCGCCTTGCTCAGCTCAACGGCGCCCGGGTCACCGCAGTCGACGCCCTCGACGACCGGCTCGAGACGGCCCGATCCTTCGGAGCGCGGCACACCTTGAACGCCCGCACCGACAGCGTCGCCGAACGCATCCGTGAGGCCACCGGGGGCGCCGGCGCCGATGTAGCCATCGAGATAAGCGGCGTGTACCCGGCGCTCCACGAGGCTCTGCGCTCGGTCACCGTCGGTGGCCGGGTCGTCGCGTCCGGCTTCTACCAGGGCGACGGGACGGGGCTGCGACTCGGCGACGAGTTCCACCACAACCGCGTACAGCTGATCTGCTCCCAGATCGGCGGTGTCCCGCCGCAGCTCGCGGGACGCTGGACCGTGGAGCGGCTCCAGCAGACGTTCCTGTCCCTGGTGGCGGAAGGCCAGGTCGACGTGGAGTCCCTGGTCAGCCACACCGTCCCGGTGGCGGACGCCGCCGGTGCCTACGTCCTGCTGGACGAGCGGCCCGCGGATGCGCTCCAGGTCGTACTGGAGTTCTGAGCCTGCCCGGCCCCCGCCCGCGACACGAGCCACACGACTGCAGCGCGCTGCTCACCAGCGCCGAAAGGCACCCCATGATCAAGACCGCCTGCCAGGAACAACTGCTCCCCGGCAACTCGCTCCAGGAGAAATGGTCGTTCGCCCAGGACGCCGGCTACGACGCCATCGAACTGCGCTCCAAGGGCGACTTCCATTTCCGTGACCGCCTGCCCGAGCTGAAGCAAGCCCTCACCGACGGTGTCGTCATGCCCACCGTCTGTGTCGACATGCTGCACTTCTTCGCAGCGTTCGACGACGCCCTGCGCCGGGACGCGCTGGAGCAGATGAAGTCGCAGCTGAGCGTCGCGGCAGAGATCGGTGCGCTGGGCGTGCAGACCCCGGCCTCGTACGGAATGTTCTCGCGTCGCCTGCCCCCCTTCGAACCGCCGCGCTCCGAGGAGCAGGACCGCGACGTGCTGCTCGCCGGCCTGACGGAGCTGGGCGAACACGCACGCCGGGAGGGCGTCACCCTCTACCTGGAGCCGCTGAACCGGTACGAGGACCACATGGTCAACCGCTTGGAGCAGGCCGCGGACCTGATCCGTACGGTCGGGCTGGACTCGGTCCGTATCGGTATCGACAGCTACCACATGAACATCGAGGAAGCCGATCCGTCGGCTGCCATCCTCGCTGCCGCCCCGTACATCGGCCATGCCCAGGTCAGCGATTCCAACCGGTTCCAGCCGGGGGCCGGGCACCTGGACTGGCCGGCCTGGCTCGGCGCCCTGCACACCATCGGCTTCGAGGGCTACCTCGCCGCCGAGTGTCGCCTGACCGGCGACCCTGTCGAGGCCGTCCGTTCGATCCCCGCGTTCCTTCGGAGGTCCGGCGCGTGACGCTGCTGCTCCAGACCCCCGTGCCCGCCGCCGTCGACAACCTGACTCTTCGACGCGGCGCGGCACGGGTTCTGTTCACCAACTGGACGGGCGGTTCCACCGTCCCGTCCCGTGGCCTGTATCCCCACCAGTGGAGCTGGGACTCGGCCTTCATCGCGATCGGTCTGCGCCATCTGTCCGCGCGGCGTGCTCAGCGCGAGCTGGAGACGCTGGTCGGGGCCCAGTGGGCCGACGGACGGATTCCGCACATCGTCTTCAATCCCGCGGTCCCCCTCGACGCCTATTTCCCGAGCCCCGACTTCTGGCGCTCCTCTCGGGACGGCGCGGCAGCGGGAGCTCCGGCAGGTATCGAGACCTCCGGGATCGTGCAACCCCCCGTACACGCGCTCGCTGCCTGGCTCGTCCACCAGTCCGACCCCGAGGCGTCGCGCCGCCGTGGATTCCTGCCTCGCATGTACGGACATCTGGCGGCCTGGCACGACTACCTCACGGGCCCCCGCAACCTGGGCGGTGGAGGTCTCGCCGCCATGGTGCATCCGTGGGAGCCCGGCATGGACAACAGCCCTTGCTGGGACGGTCCCTTGCAACGTGTCGAACCGGCAGCGGCAGGCTCCTACCGGCGCGCCGACCTCGACCACGGACAGCCCGCGGAGCGCCCGACCGATCTGGACTACGGCCGATACGTGCGCCTCGCCACCGACTACCGCGACAGCGGTTACGCGGACAAGGGCAGCCGGCACGCCTTCGCGGTCGAGGACCCCTGTGTCAACGCGCTGCTGATCGTCTCGGAACACGCACTCGCGCGCATCGCCGCCGAGACCGGTGCCGATCCCGCGCCCCACGAACACCGGGCCGCGCGTCTGACCGAGGCACTGGTGGAGCGGCTCTGGTCGCCCGGTGACGGGATGTTCCTCTGCCGCGACCTGGTGGGCGGCGGTCTCCTCGCCGAACGCAGCATTGCCGGACTCCTCCCTCTCATCGTGCCCGGACTCCCGCAGGACGTCGTGGACGCACTGATCCGCACTGCCACGGGCCCAGGTTTCCGGCTCGGTGAGATCCCGATGGTCCCGTCGTACGACGTCACCCGGCCTGCTTTCGACCCGTCCCGCTACTGGCGCGGACCGGCGTGGTTCAACACCAACTGGCTGCTGGAACGGGGCCTGCGCCAATACGGACAGATCCGTGCGGCGGACCGCCTGCGCACCTCGATACTCGCCGCTGCGGGGGCCT
Source organism: Streptomyces sp. NPDC051664 (assembly GCF_044453545.1). Classification (NCBI taxonomy): domain Bacteria; kingdom Bacillati; phylum Actinomycetota; class Actinomycetes; order Kitasatosporales; family Streptomycetaceae; genus Streptomyces; species Streptomyces sp. NPDC051664. The sequence goes on from NZ_JBITCU010000021.1 coordinate 95,569, forward strand.
GCGACTTCGCGGAGTACGTGGACCCCTTCACCGCGCAGGCCCGCGGTACCCGCGACTTCGGATGGACGGCCGCCCTCACCCTCGACCTGCTGGCGTCTGCCTCGTCCGCGGGAAACACCAGCCGCACCACCGACCCCTCGAACGGAGCGCGAACGTGAACGGGACAGCGGACATCACCCTCGTCCGCGCAGGCACCTTCGCCGTCCTCGGCGCCGAGGGCGACATCACAGGCCGCCGCGGCAGGTCTCCCGACGGTCTTTTCCGGCGCGACGCACGGCATCTGAGTCTCTGGTCCCTGACGGTCGACGGCGCGGCACCCACCGTGCTCGTACCCCCCGACGGTGACGAGCCTTCCACCTGCGTACTGATCCCACCGGGTACTCGTGACGAGCCTCCTGCCTACACGGTCTTCCGTGAGCAGACACTCGGTGACGGAGTCCTGACGGAACGGCTCCGGTTGGTCAGCAACCGGGCGGACGACACCACCGCGATCGTGAACCTGTGTGTCGACGCCGACTTCGCCGACCAGTTCGAACTCCGGTCCGACGGACGGCATTACAACAAGGACGGCGCCCGTCGCACTGCCCGTGTCGAAAGCGACGGCGTCACCTTCGGGTACGCACGCGGTGACTGGCTCTCCCGTACGACCGTCACCACAGCCCCCGCACCGGCCGCCGTCGCGCCCCTCGGCGCAGAGGGCACGGCCCACCGACTGGAGTGGCAGCTGTCCCTCCCCGGGCACGGAACGGCGGAACTGCTGCTGACCGTTGCAGCACACCCGCACGGCTCATCCGCCCCGAAGCCGCTCGTCACGCCGTCCGAAGCCGCGTCGGCCGGTGCGGCCGACACCGCGGCCTTCGTCGGCGAGGTGCGGCTCCCGATGCCTGACGACTCACCCGCCGGACTGGCCGCGGCATGCGCCCGCGGTCTGGCCGACCTGGCAATGCTCCGGGTACCCACCATCGGTCCTGACGGCGAGGAGCTGCGCGTTCCCAGCGCCGGAGTTCCTTGGTTCCTGACCCTCTTCGGCCGCGACTCCCTCCTCACCTCCCACTTCGCACTGCCCTACCGGCCGGAACTCGCCGCAGACACACTCGCAGCGCTCGCAGCAACGCAGGGCACACGGTACGACGCAGACCGAGGTGAACAGCCGGGCCGTATCGTCCACGAAATCCGCCACGGCGAATTGGCCCACTTCCGCCAAGTACCGTACGGCCGCTACTACGGATCCGTGGACGCGACCCCACTCTTCCTCGTGCTCCTCGACAGCTACACGCAGGCCACCAGCGACAGCGCCCTCGCCGCCCGTCTCGAACCACACGCACGTGCGGCCATTGCCTGGATGTTCCGGGACGGCGGCCTGGAGCATGCCGGCTACCTCCGCTACACGCCCGACCCCAACGGACTGGTCAACCAGAACTGGAAGGATTCCGCCGGGGCAATCTGCTTCCACAACGGCACCCAAGCCGAAGGGCCGATCGCAGTCGCCGAAGCTCAGGGATACGCCTACGACGCGCTGGTCCGCACCGCCAGGCTGTCCCGCGAGGTCTGGAACGACCCTGGGTGGGCCGACGAACTGGACGCGGCCGCCACCGCTCTGCGCACGCGCTTCCTCCGGGACTTCTGGATGCCGGAAGCCGACTTTCCCGCCCTCGCGCTGGACGGACAGGGGCGACATGTCGACTCGCTCGCGTCCGACGCCGGGCACCTGCTGTGGTCAGGCATTCTCGACCAGTCCCACGCACAACGTGTCGGACGGCGACTGCTGCAACCCGACTTCTACTCCGGATGGGCCATCCGCACTCTGGCCGCCGGGCAGCCCGGCTACCACCCGCTCTCCTACCATCGCGGCACATGCTGGCCGCACGACAACGCCATCATTCTGCTCGGACTCGCACGCTGCGGTCTGGCACCCGAGGCACGCACGCTGGCCCTGAGCCTCCTGGAGGCGGCCGCACACCACGACAACCGCCTGCCAGAGGTAATGGCGGGCTACGGGCGCGCGGAACACCCGAAGCCACTGCCCTATCCGCACTCCTGCACACCGCAGTCCTGGGCAGCGGCAACCCCTCTGGCGATCCTCACAGCCCTCCTGCACGCGGACGGGAGCAGGTGAGCAGCTGAAGGTGCGTCGCCGGTGCCGGCCGCGCCGTCACGGCATTCTTGTCCCTGCTCCGTGACGGGGCAGGGACAAGCAGACCACTATGGAACCTCTGTGCAGGCCGAGCTGCAGCATTGCGCCCAGATCCGCCAGTACGGGTACGCCGTCGGCGGCATGGTGACGGCCGCCGTGCGGGGCGAGCGCGCCGACCGATCGGGCACCGCCCAGGGTCCGAAACCCCCAGGCTGGTGGTGGGTCATCCGCCCCAGCCCGATCAGGTCGACCCATAGTTCACCGGCGTCACGCAACACGCCCCCGGTGCGGGCCAGTCCGGCCCCTGGGTAAGTCCTCAATCTGAGCGGCGACTTCGGTTCCGTGCAACGGCGGCCGCGTCGGCAGGGCCGTTGACTACAGCTCCCGCTCGATCTGGTGCTCGCTGACCTTGTCTTCGCGCATGGTCGCCTCGTTCTGGACGGCGTAGTGCGTCTGCGCCCCGCTGCCCTCAGCACTCCGGATCTCGCCCCGCTGAAGCTCGTCCTGCTGGTCGCCGTACTGCGCGGCGAAGCGCGTGCAGGCAGTCGCATTCACCGCGGTCGTGGCCGCCCCTGGGCAACACGTCGCTGTTGGACAAGCCCAAGGGCGGGCGGCGAGTACATCCACCGATGGTCACGACACCTTGATTCCGATGATGCACGTGTCGTCGTCGGTATCTGAGTCGCTGTGTGTGAGCAGACGGTCAAGTCGGCGTTCGAGAGTGGAGGCGGGTTCCTCCGCCGTGGTGAGGAGTTGGGCGAGGGAGTCATGAACACTGGTGTCCCTGCGCTCGATGAGGCCGTCGGTGTACAGCAGCAGCGTGTCAGCCGGGTCGAGTTGGACCTCGCCTTCCTCGTACTCGGCCTGAGCGAGCGCGCCGAGTAGGAGACCGCCGAGCATGGGCAGGGTGGCTGCCCCCTCGCCACGTACCAGGACGGGCGGCAGGTGGCCTGCCCTGGCCCAGCGCAGGATGCGGGTTTCCGGGTCGTACAGGCCGCAGACCGCAGTGGCGGTGACTTGCTCGGCGAGGTGGTGGGCCACGATGTTCAGCCAGGACAGGAGCTGGCCCGGGCCCGCACCGGTGATGGCGAGACCGCGCATGGCGTTGCGCAGGACCACCATCCCTGTCGCGGCTTTTATACCGTGGCCGGCGACGTCTCCAACGCACAGCAGTATCTGCTTGGAGGGAAGGACGACGGCGTCGTACCAGTCGCCGCCCACCAGGGACTCGGACTCCGCCGGCCTGTACCGCACAGCGACCTCGAGGCCGGGCGCGTCCAGCGGGTCCTGGGTCGGCGGCATGATGGCGTGCTGGAGCTGCAGTGCCAAGCGGTTGCGTTCAGCCGATTCCTGTTCCGAGTACGCAAGTTGGTCGCGTGTGGCTGCAAGGGCCACCTCGGTCCAGTGTTGTGAGGAGATGTCCTGGTAGGCCCCGCGCACCGCGAGGAGACGATCGTCAGCGTCGAATACGGGCTCAGCGATGACTCGAATGTGCCGGGTGACGCCGCCGGGGCGCATCAAGCGGAAGGCCGTCGAGGTGGACCGCCGGTGGTGAAGCACTGCCTGGAGGAAGCGGCCGATGGCGACGGCATCGTCCGGATGCGCGTGGGTGGCGAGATCCTGCAGGGATACAGGGGCTTCGGTGGCAGCACGCCCGTACAGAGCGAAGAGCTGACCGTTCCAGGTGATCTCACCCGTGACAAGGTTCTCCTCGAAACCGCCGATGCGGCCGAGGCGCTGGGCATGTTGGAGCAGGCTGGCGAGCCGGGCAGCCTCGTCCTCGATGCGCCAGATGAGCAGCACACTGTCGCCGTGTCGGCTGATGCTGAGGTCGGCGACGGAGGCCAGCGGCACCTGGTCGACCAGCGCGGTCAGCGTCATCCGCTGGGCGCGGAATGGTTCACCGGTGGCGTAGACACGTTCGATCTTCTCGAAGAGTTCGCTGTCACCAGCTGCCATCGGGTAGGCCTCCAGCAGCAACGCTCCATCGACCGCGCTGCGGGGCCGCCCCGCCGGGTCGAGGTAGCGGCTGTTGGCGTGACGGACTCGAAAATCGGTGAGGTGGCCGTCCGCGTCGAGGTGTGGGGTGAGCACGAGAGCCGGGTCATACAGGCCTTCGGACAGATCGACGAGCTCGGAGATGTCGGCCCGCTCCCGGGCAGCGGGGTGCTGCTCCCTTGAGGCGGGGACACTGTCGAGGGTGTGGCCACACAGCTCGGCCATTGCCTCGATCTGGCGTGCTTCCGCCGGTGAGTGCGGTGGAAGCGGCTGGGGCCAGCAGATCTCCAGTACCCCCAGCGTGCGCCCGCCGGTTCCGGCGGGAAGGGCCACCCTGCCGCTGCCCGGGGTCTGCAGGTGCCCGATGGACGGGATACCTGCCTCGGTGAGGGAGGAGACCCGGACGGTGCGGCGTTCGCTGAGCGCCAGTCGGGCAACGGTCGCCACGCCAGGCGGCACGTACCGCCAGCGTCCCGCCTCGTCGGCGCTGAACCCGGCATGGCCGGACAAGGTCAGGGAGGCGTCCGAGCCGGCGGTCCAAACAGCCACGGCCGTCGCGCCGAGAGGTGCGAGCGCGTGTTCAAGCAAGGATTCGGCCACGGCTTGAGTGTCGCCTGCAGCCAACGCGGCACTTTCGGCGGTGCGCAGGCGTACGGCAACGGACGATCCTGCCTTGTCCGCACGCTCGGAGCCACCGTTCGCCTGCCAGACGAAGTCGCCCACGACCTCTGCCACCTGATCGCGTGCGGCCTGGTTGATGATGTCCACTGCCAGTTCCAGCGTGGACGCGCCGGCGCGGGCGGCAAGTTCCGTGAGCTGGCGCGCCGCCTGTGCCGGACCGCATCGTAGGCGCTCAACCATGATTCCCTTGGCGAGCTCGATGAGAGCACGCCCGTCCGCCGCGGCATGCGCCGCGCTGACCTCTGCCCGAAGCCGTTCCACTGTGGCGGCCAGACGTCCGACGGCTGACGCCGACTGCGCTCCCCCAGCCGACTCCTGGAGGAGCTGGCTCGGCCCGGGAGAAGCCGATTCACTGAACGGTTTTGGGCTGTCAGCATCGGTCGGCATGGCATCCGCGGGTGCATTGATCGCCCCCGGTGCGGCTGCTTCGACGGACGGGAGCGCCCATGTATCGGACAGATGGACCTTGTGCTGTTCGGGGTTGGGCCCGCGACTTCGCCCTGTCCCACCCTCGTCGCCGTCGACGCCGTCGAAAGAGGAGGTCACGACATCACCCGGGCGTCGGACTGGGGGCTCAGCCACCTGCGCACGCAGGCGATGAGGTCGTTGGCGTCCACCGGCTTTGTGACGTAGTCGTTGGCGCCGGAGGCAAGACTCTTCTCCCGGTCTCCGGGCATCGCCTTTGCGGTGACCGTGATGATGGGCAGGTTCGCGTGCGCGGGCATCTGCCTGATCCTCGTGGTCGCTGTGTACCCGTCCATCTCCGGCATCATCACGTCCATCAGAATCAGGTCGATGTCCGGGTGCTCGGTGAGTGCCTCGATTGCCTTGAGGCCGTTCTCCGCGTGCAGGACGTGCAGGCCGTGAAGCTCCAGGATCCCACTGAGGGCGTAGAGGTTGCGGGCGTCGTCGTCGACGACGAGCACGGTACGGCCGTGGAAACTGTCATCGATGGCCTGAGGGATCGGCGGGTAGGATTCCTCGCCGCGCACCAGAGGGACCACAGCGCCCGGCTGTTCGGCCGACAAGTGGAGTGCGATTCGTTCCCGCAATTCGTCGAGGCTGGAGAGCAGTTCCAGGGGCTGCTTGTAGCTCCGTGTCTGGAGGGCCTGTTCGTGTGCTGCGTCCATGCGGCGGTTGTTGTGTGCGAGTACGGGGACAGTCCTGAGCGCCGGGTCGCCGTCCATGGCGTCCAGGAAGCGCAGCGCCTCGCTGTTGGCCAAGTCGAGCTCGAGGACAACGCAGTGGAAGGGGGCGGCGGCCAGTGCGCTGGCGGCATCCTGTGGCCCCACGGCAGCGATTACCTCGATGTCCGTGCGGTCGTAGCTGCCGCCGAGTTCTGCCACGGCGCTCTCCGCGACGAGCGACAACAATCCGTGGGGACGCTCTTCGATCACCAGCAACCGGCGCGGCTTCCGTGACTCCTGGCCTCCAGCGCCTTGTCGGTGGTTGTCGGATGGCCGGTCGGCTTCTACCGCTGTGGTCGCGGAGGCGGCTTCAGGCGAGGCGTCGGTCTGCTCCTGGAAGTCCGCGCGCGCGACGGGCAGATACAAGGTGAACGTACTGCCGTGACCGGGTGCACTCTCAGCAGTGAGGGCGCCGCCGAGGAGATAGGCGATCTCGCGACTGATGGACAGACCCAGTCCTGTACCTCCGTACTTGCGGCTGGTGGTGCCGTCCGCCTGCTGGAACGCCCCGAAGATGGTTTCCAGTTGTTGCTCGGCGATGCCGATGCCGGTGTCCTTCACCCGGAAGGCTACGACTGCGCCTCCGCGGTGGACGGGGTCGGGGAGCTCGCCATCGGCTGCTGGTTCGATGCGCAGTTCCACGCTGCCGCGTTCGGTGAACTTGACCGCGTTGGACAGCAGATTGCGCAGGACCTGCCGAAGCCGGGAGTCGTCCGTGAGCAGGTCGACCGGTACCCCGGGGGCCGTTGTGATGGTGAAGTTGAGACTCTTCTGCGTGGTCATCGGCTGGAACGTCGCCTCGACGTAGTCGAGGAGCTGCTGTAGCGCGACGCGCTCCGGATTGAGGTCCATCTTGCCGGCCTCGACCTTCGACAGGTCGAGGATGTCGTTGATCAGCTGGAGTAGGTCGCTCCCGGCCGAGTGGATGATGCCAGCGTACTCGACCTGTTTGGCCGTGAGGTTACGGGTCGGATTCTGGGCGAGCAACTGGGCGAGGATGAGCAAACTGTTGAGTGGCGTCCGCAGTTCATGACTCATGTTCGCCAAGAATTCCGACTTGTACGTGGACGCCAGCGACAGCTGCTGGGCACGGTCCTCGAGCTCCTGCCGGGCCTGCTCGATCTCCAGGTTCTTGCCCTCGATGTCGCTGTTCTGGGCTGCCAGCAAGGCGGCCTTCTCCTCCAGTTCCGCGTTGGAACGCTGCAGTTCCTCCTGCTGCACTTGTAGTTCCTCGGAACGGGACTGGAGTTCACCGGTGAGCCGCTGCGACTCGCCGAGCAGCTCGTCGGTACGGGCGTTGGCGACGATGGTGTTGACGTTGACGCCCACCATCTCCATGAGCTGCTCGAGGAAGTCCCGGTGAACGGGGGTGAAAGCGGTGAAGGAGGCGAGTTCGATGACGCCGAGCACCTGGTCGTCAACGACGATCGGCAGCACGATCAGGCTGCCTGGTGCCGTTCGGCCGAGTCCGGAAGAAATACTGATGTAGTCACTGGGGACTCCCTCTGCGGCGATGGTCCGACGGCTACGTGCCGCCTGACCGACAAGGGACTCCCCCATCTTGAAGCGATCGTGGCCGGCACTGTCGACCGGGCGCCCGTACGAGCCCACAATTCTGAGCTCGGTGCCGTCCGTGGTCTCTTCCGCAAGGTAGAACGCGCCGTACTGGGCGCAGACCAGCGGGGTGAGCTCTTCCATGACCAGCTCACCGACGACGCCCAGGTCGCGTTGGCCCTGCATCAGCCCGGAGATCCTGGCGAGGTTGGACTTCAGCCAGTCCTGTTCCTGGTTGGCCCGGGTCGTCTCGCGCAGCGAGCCGACCATCGAGTTGATGTTGTCCTTCAGCTCCGCGACCTCGCCGGACGCATCGACGGTGATCGACCGAGTCAGGTCGCCCTCAGCGACGGCACTGGCGACCTCGGCGATGGCCCGCACCTGGCGGGTGAGGTTGCCTGCCAGCTCGTTCACGTTCTCGGTCAGGCGCTTCCAGGTGCCTGAGACGCCTTCGACCTCGGCCTGCCCGCCGAGGCGGCCCTCGCTTCCCACCTCGCGGGCAACGCGGGTGACTTCCGCGGCGAAGGAGGACAGCTGATCGACCATCGTGTTGATGGTGGTCTTCAGTTCGAGGATCTCACCGCGGGCATCGACGTCGATCTTCTTGGAAAGGTCACCGTTCGCGACAGCGGTGGTGACAAGAGCGATGTTGCGGACCTGACCCGTCAGGTTGCTCGCCATGGAGTTGACGTTGTCCGTGAGGTCCTTCCAGGTCCCCGCGACGTTCGGTACGCGGGCCTGGCCGCCAAGTCGCCCCTCGGTGCCGACCTCGCGCGCGACGCGGGTCACCTCGTCAGCGAACGACGACAGGGTGTCCACCATTGTGTTGATGACCTCGGCGAGCGCTGCGACCTCGCCCTCCGCCTCCACCGTGATCTTCCGCGAAAGATCGCCTCGGGCCACGGCGTTGGCCACCTGGGCGATGGAACGGACCTGCCCAGTCAGGTTGGACGCCATCACATTGACGTTGTCCGTGAGGTCCTTCCAGGTGCCGGAGGCACCTCTCACTGTCGCCTGTCCGCCGAGGTTGCCCTCCGTGCCCACCTCGCGGGCCACACGGGTCACCTCATCGGCGAACGCCGACAGCTGATCGACCATCGTATTGATCGTGTTCTTCAGCTCAAGGATCTCGCCCCGCGCGGTAACGGCGATCTTCTGCGACAGATCGCCCTGCGCGACCGCCGTCGCCACCTGCGCGATCGACCGAACCTGGTCCGTGAGGTTTCCGGCCATGAAATTGACCGAGTCGGTCAAGTCGCGCCACGTACCTGAAACGCCCTTGACATCGGCCTGACCACCCAGGATGCCCTCCGTGCCGACATCCCTCGCCATCCGGGTGACCTCATCGGCGAAGGACGACAGTTGATCGACCATCGTATTGATCGTGTTCTTCAGCTCAAGGATCTCGCCCCGGGCGGTGACTGTGATCTTCTGCGACAGATCGCCCTGCGCCACCGCCGTAGTCACCTGGGCGATGTTGCGGACCTGGTCGGTCAGGTTGCCCGCCATGAAGTTCACGGAGTCGGTCAGGTCTCGCCAGGTTCCTGAGACGCCCTTGACGTCGGCCTGGCCACCGAGGTTGCCCTCCGTGCCGACCTCACGAGCCACCCGGGTCACCTCGTCCGCGAATGCCGACAGCTGGTCAACCATCGTATTGATGGTCTTCTTCAGCTGCAGAATCTCACCCTGCGCATCGACATCGATCTTCTGCGAAAGGTCACCACGAGCCACCGCGGTGGCTACATGTGCGATATCACGAACCTGGGTCGTAAGGTTGCCCGCCATGGCGTTCACCGAGTCGGTCAGGTCCGCCCAGGTGCCGGAAACGCCCGGAACCTCAGCCTGGCCCCCCAGCGTCCCTTCGGTACCGACCTCACGAGCGACCCGCGTCACCTCGGAGGTGAAGAGCGACAACTGATCGACCATGCCGTTGAACACGGTGGCGATCTCGCCGAGCAGGCCTTCCGCCTCGTCCGGCAGCCGTGTGCCGAAATCCCCATCACGTACCGCAGTAAGGCCGACCAGCAGCTGCCGCAGCTCTGGCTCCCCAACCTTTCCTGCACCGCGCGCCCGCGTACGCGGCACCTGACGCGAGCCATCAACCGTCGAATCAGCCATGACCAACCCTCGTTACCCTCGCCTGGCACCCCGCCGGAAGGCAGAACGCCACCACGGCCCCTGCAGCGAGCCGCCCCCTTGAGCCCCCCACCGCGTCGGCACAACTGTTGAAATTTGTAGGCAGAGAGTACCCCGACCCACCTTGGCACGTCTTGGCGGCCTATCGGATCTTGCGACTTACGTTTCTGCTGCTGGCGGGCCGGCTGACGGTGCGTCGGCGAGGGCCGGAAGAATCACCACGCGATGAATGAGCAGGCTTTTGTTCCGGCAACGATCTCGCGACCCTCGGCGGGTTCCGAGCGTCACGTGCCAACGCTCGGATTGGCCTAAGAGGAATGACTGGATCACTACCCGCGCCCCTACGCCGCCGAGGATGACACGACTATGCGATGCACTGAAAACTCTTCTTCAACTCGCCCCAACTTGCTCCTAAAAGCGGCTGTCGCAGGTTCGAATCCTGCCGGGGGCACGAGGCAAGAGGCCCCGGACCGATCATGGTCCGGGGCACCGTGCCCGACGGCGCGCTGCGGGCTGCGGGCTGCGGGCTGCGGGCTGCGGGCGAAGGAGGGAAACCCCGCTGCGGCTATCGAGGGGACGGCTGTCAGTCATGGGCTTACCTGCCATCTCCGCTACACCCCAGCACCCCGGCCTCGCTCGGGTAGCACTCAGCCCACAACCTGGTACAAGTCAGATCAAACCAGTCCGGGTTGCGGTTCCGGTTGCCGCGCTGGTGTGGTCCTCGGTTTCCACAGTTCGTCGGTCCTTACGTAGCCGTAGACCACTGAGGCCGTCGCCAGCAAGAGAAGTGGTCCGGACACCCACGGATGCTTCGCCATCTCCAACGGTAGATAGCGATAGGACACCAAGAGCGCAGCGAAGACGGTTGCGCCGCAAGCGACCAGCTGGATCCCTGATCGATCCCAGCCGCGGTCGAGCGAGCGCAGTGCTGCCTCGATCGTGAGCGTAAACACCACGCCGGCAATGAGATCCGCGCCGTAGTGGTAGCCAAATCCCAGCGTTGCGCAGAGCGTAGCTATCAGCCAGAACGTGCCTGCGAATCGCAGAAGCCGTGGGCCCGTCCGGGAATGAATGAAGATCGCGGTAGCCCACGCTGTGTGCAGGCTGGGCATGCAGTTCCTTGGGGTGATCTCGTCGAATGGCATGTGGTGCGGGGTGTTGATCGGCGGCGGCGTCTCCGGCCACAGGTTGGCCACCGCCCAGTGCTCGGTGGGCGGCGTTTCCGACCACAGGCTGACCGTCGCCCAGTGCTCGGCGCCGGTGCCGTACGCGAAGATCGGTCCGACCACGGGGAAGATCATGTAGATGGTGGGCCCGAGGAGGCCGATCACCAGAAAGGTGCGCACCAGATGATGGCCCGGGAAGCGGCGCTCGACCGCCACGTTACGCAGTTGATACAGCGCGACGATGACCGCGGCCACCGCGAGCTGGCCGTACACGATGTCGAGAAAATTGAAGCCGATCGGGCCGGTGGCCGTGACGATCCGGCCCACCAGCCACGACGGGTTGCCCAGCGCGTGATCGGCGGTTGCCACGTACTGGTCGAGCACCGCTGGGCGGGTCCTTGATGTGATGAGTAGCCAGGTGTCGCCGGTCTTGCGGCCGGCGACCAGCAGCAGGCCCAGCCCGACGCCCTTCAGCAGCAGGACACGTTCCCGGCCGGTACGGCGAGTGACAGCGATGACCGCATAGCCCAGAAGCACCCACAACGCACCGTTGCCGAAAGGGTGGCCGCCGGTCGTCTTGGCGTCGACCGCCCACCGGACCGCCAAGAAGGCGACGTCGATACCGATCGCGGCAGCAGCCGCGATGAACCGTTGCCGCCAGGTGAGCACCACCATCATCAACGCCATACCGGCGTACAACAGGAAGCCTGATTTGGGGGCGAATATCACCTCTCGCGCCTGGTTGGTGATCGGCCCCGGCAGGCCGTAGCGACGGGCGGCGATCTCCAGCGCGATGAGGAATCCGAGGGCCGCGACACTCGCCACGCCCCAGAGTCTCACCCGTGGTTGACGCCACACGGAGAACACGGTTCTGCTGTTTATTCGCGAAAAAGCCCGCGATGGTATATATCTCAATTTTCAGCCGATTTTCTATGTTTTGTTAAAAGTCAGGGTGGGTTCGCTCGCCACCTTCCGGTCAGGGCTGCTTTCTCCCTCGCCAAAAGTAGCCCGCCCGACGAGGGAAGACGGAAAGATCACAGTCCGGGTTGCGCCTCGTTCCTGGTGCGGCATGTGACGCGTCGCCCGATCGTTCGCTCCGGCTCGGCGACGGGAACACGGACCCTGAGTTGTCGACGTCGACGTCCCGCCACCGGCGTATTACTACAGCCTCAGCGAGCGCGTCGACCTGGATATCCCGATCTCCTGGACCTGGCACTGCTGCCATACGCCGATCATCCGGACCACCGTGAACAGTGGCGGCCGCACCAGATGCGCACCAGGTAGGCCAGGGATCAGCGGACAACCACGGTCACGTCGGTACGCCCCTTCCCACCCCGATCCCGGCTGTTTCCGCAGTTCAACAGGCCTTACAGAGCGAAGCCACTTGTTATTCCCAAGCTCATAGCTTGGCGTCCTCGCGCTCCGTTCAGGTGCGCAGCATGACCGGCGCCCCAGCCTGCCCTGTGTGCAGCCAAGCCACGCAGTTCGGCGGATTCGTGCTCTGTGTGCGGCAGGACGACGGTAAGCGAGTGTGCCGTTTGCTGTGGCTACGTCCCCGCGTCTCCGTGCCGTTGGTGGATCATCGACCCCGGCCGATCGGCGATCGCACGGTCCCGGTCGGCGGTCATGTGCTGATAGATCAACGCGGCACGGGCGGTGCTGTGCCCCATGCGCGTCATCAGCTCACGCGTGCTCGCCCTGTCTTTAGCTCGTGAGGCTACTGGTGACAACCCGGAGATCTCCGGTTGGGCCCACGAGATGCGCACAAGGATCGCGCTCACGACGGGTGACTACCGCGGAACCCTGGCAGCCTCGCAGGCCGGGACCGACGCGTCTCCCAAGCATGGGGTGGCGGTCCAGCTTGCCGCCGAGAGCTTCCAACGCCTGGAGGAGGGCTGGCTCGCCGTGCTGTCGTTGTTAGGCTCGCGGGATGGCGGCACCGAGTGCGGACGATATCCGTGGATTGCATGAGAAGTACGCGCCCTCAGCTGAAGCGTTTGATCTTGTCTTCACGCATTGCGAGATTGTGTGGAGTATTGCTGAGCAGCTGATTGCGGAATCGGCCCGCGATATTGATGCTGATCTCGTTCGGGCTGGCTGCCTCCTCCACGACATCGGCGTCTATCGCCTGTACGACCGAGACGGGGTGCTGGATCAGCAGAATTACGTGCGGCACGGCGTGCTGGGCCACGAGATCCTCGTGGAGGAGGACTTCCCGGAGGAGCTGTGCCGATTCTGTTCCTGCCACACAGGCGTCGGGCTGACGAAGCAAGACGTGGAGCGCCAGTGCCTTCCCCTGCCGCCGGCTGACTACCTCGCGGTGACAGTCGAGGAGCAGCTGGTCATGTACGCGGACAAGTTCCACAGCAAGACCACACCGCCGAAGTTCGTCACCGCGGACTCCTACGCCACCTACGTCAGCCGCTTCGGAGACGACAAGGTGGCCGCCTTCCACTCGCTGCACAACACATTCGGAGCCCCCAACCTCGCTGAACTGGCGGCTGCGCACCAGCACGCCCTTGCCTGACGCGGGGCGGTGTGTTCGTCCCGACCCGGTCCGTAAAGGTAATTGAGCAGCCCATACGTACGGCTGCCGGTGGATACGTCCGGAACCACGGTGTTCAGCGCCTCGCCATCTCGATCGCGGCAGCCTCGATACGGGCGGCGGCGCGCAGGACACGGGCGACCGCTTCATCGCTCGACACCGTGGAGCGTCTCGTCCCCGCCCCGAACGCGCGCCGTCGCCGACCGGGCGCCCCCTTCGCTCCGGGCGATCCGTTCCGTCACCCCTCATACGGATCCGCCCCGGAACCCCGAGCAGCTGCCGCCCCCATGTCATCTCCGCCTCGCTGAACGGGACTTCGGGGCACAGCCGCTCGGGGTGGCCCGGGGGCGGCCCGACGACGGTCACGTCGTCCGACTCGCTGGTCGGCGGGATGTAGACCCAGATGTGGCCGAAGGCGACCAGCGCGTACGCGACAGATCGCAGGTACCGGGCGAGGAGGATACGCATGCTCCTCAGCCTGCCCGCCGTCGCCAAATCCGCACCAAAGGCGGTCGGCCACAACGCATTTCGGCCAATCGGCACACGTACGCAGTTTCCCCGATGTGCGGACATGTGCGGCGCCTCGACAGTGGCTGGAGCCGGAACACGAAAGTACGTTCCCCCTACCGCAAGAGGTAAAGATGCACTATGAGCTGCTCGGTCCGCTCCGGGTCTCCCACGGCGGACACGGTTACTCCCTGAGCGCCCCCAAGATGGAGATGACACTGGCCACCCTGCTCGTCGGTGCCGGGCGCGTCACCACGAACGAACAGATCATCGAGGAGCTCTGGGGGTCGGGGCCGCCACGGCGCGCGTCGGCCGCCGTCCACGTCTATCTCTCGCAGCTGCGGAAGTTCCTGACCGCCGCAGGGGACGATCAGGGCCGTGCCATCACCACCAAACCGTCCGGCTACCTGATGCGGCTGGACGGCTCCGGCTACGACGTCGACGACTTCCGCGCGGCCATGCACGAAGGCCGCTTCCTCCAGCAGGCCGGCCGGTTCGAGGCCGCCCTCGACGCCTTCGGCCGGGCGCTGTCGCTCGTACGCGGCCCGGTGCTCGACGGCACTCCCGAGGGGCCGGTGCTGACCCGCTTCGCCACCTGGGTGGAGGAGGAGCGACTCGCCTGCCTGGAGCTGTCCGTCGAGGCCAGTACAGCGCTCGGCCGGCACCGCGAGGTCATCAGCCTGCTGAACACCCTCACCGCCGAGTACCCGTTGCGAGAGTCCTTCTACCGCCAGCTGATGCTGGTGCTGTACCGCTCGGAGCGGCAGGCGGAGGCGCTCCAGGTGTACCGCTCCGCACAGCGCGTCCTCAGATCCGAACTGGGCCTGGAGCCCTGCCGGTCGCTGCGCCGGCTGCACCAGGCGATCCTCACTTCTGACCGGCTCCTCGATCTCCCCGTGGCGAGCTGACGGTGGCCCCGGAGCGCCAGGACACCTGGCTGCGCCGCTACCACGACACGGATGCCCGGGCCGAGCTCATCTGCTTTCCGCACGCGGGCGGTTCCGCCGGGTTCTGACATCCCCTCTCCGCCGCCGTCCACCCCGCCCTGGGTGTACGCGCCGTCCAGTACCCGGGCAGGCAGGACCGGTACCGCGAGCCGGCCGTCCGCGATCTGCACCGGCTCGCCGACCTGATCGCCGAGGCGCTGGGCGACGGTCCGCCGCCGGCCGGGCCACGGATCTTCCTCGGCCACAGCATGGGGGCCTCCCTCGCCCACGAAGTCGCACTGCGGCTGGCCGGGACGCCGGACCGCGGCCCGGTGGCGCTGCTCGTGTCCGGCCGCCGGGCGCCGTCCCGCACGGTGGCCGGCGCGGAACGGCTCGACACCGACGCGGCGCTGCTCGCCAGGGTCCACTCGCTGGGCGGCACCGTGCCCGCCGTGCTGGACGACCCCGAGCTGCTCGACCTGATCCTGCCGGCGCTGCGCGGTGACTACGCGGGGCTCGCGGCCTATGTGCCGTCCGCGAGTGTGTCCCTGGCGTGCCCGGTCGTGGCCCTGACCGGGGACAACGACCCGGAGGCGCCGGTCGAGGACGTACGCGCGTGGCGCGACCACACCACCGGTCCCTTCGAGCTGCGGGTCTTCCCGGGCGGGCACTTCTTCCCGGCCGACCACCTGCCGGCCGTCGCGGACCTCGCCGTCGCGCTGTCGGCCGCCGCCCCGGCGAGCCGGCGGTGAAGCCGTCATGAGCGGGTCGGGAAGCCTGCTGGCCATCAGCGATCTGCATGTGGCGTTCGACGACAACTGGGCGGTGCGGGAAAGGCTCCGCCCGGAGCACCCGGACGACTGGCTGCTGGTGGCCGGTGACGTGGGCGAGATCGCCGGCGACATCGGCCGGGCCCTGGAACTGCTGAGCCGGCGCTTCGCGAAAGTGGTGTGGGTGCCGGGGAACCACGAGCTGTGGACCCATCGGCAGGATCCGGTGACCCTGCGGGGCCGCGGCCGGTACGAGCATCTGGTGCGGATCTGCCGGGACCTGGGCGTGCTGACGCCGGAGGACCCCTATCCCGTGTGGCAGAGCCCGACGGGCCCGGTCACGGTGACGCCGCTGTTCGTCCTGTACGACTACACCTTCCGGCCGTCCGGTACGAGGACCCGGGCCGAGGCACTGGAACGGGCCAGGGCGAGCGGGATCGTGGGCACCGACGAGGCGCTGCTGCACCCCGATCCGTACCCCTCGATCGACGCCTGGTGCCGCGCACGCCTGGCCCTGACGGAGCGCCGGCTCGCGGCTCTCGCCCCCGGTACCGGAACGGTGCTGGTGAACCACTTCCCGCTGGTGCGCGAGCCCACCCGCATCCTGCGCCATCCGGAGTTCGCGCTCTGGTGCGGCACCAGGGCCGCGGCCGACTGGCACACCCGGTTCAACGCCCGGGCCGTGGTGTACGGGCATCTGCACATCCCCCGCACCACCTGGTACGACGGGGTCCGCTTCGAGGAGGTGTCGGTGGGCTACCCGCGCAAGTGGCACCGGCGCGGGAACGGCCCGGGCGGGCCGCGGCTCGTTCTGCCCGGCCCGGACGCGGCCGCCCGGGTGGGCGGGCCGGAGGTCCTGCGGTGATCGCCGCACTGCTGCCGCCGGGGGCGGTGGGGGCCGAGGCGTACGGCGATCCGCCGGAGGCCCGGCTCCATCCGGCGGAGGAGGCCGCCATGGCCCATGCGGTGGAGTCGCGCCGCAGGGAGTTCACGACCGTGCGCCACTGTGCCCGAACGGCCCTGGGTGAACTGGGTTTCCGTTATGAGCCGTTGGTGCCGGGACACCGGGGCGCACCCGGCTGGCCGGAGGGTGTGGTCGGCAGCATGACGTACTGTGCCGGCTTCCGGGCGGCCGCGGTGGCCCGGGCGGAGGTGCTGGCGTCGCTGGGCATCGACGCCGAACCCGACCGTCCGCTGCGGCCCGGCATGCTCGCCTCGGTCTCCCTTCCGGCGGAGCGCGAACGCGTGGCCGAGCTGGCCGCGCACCGCCCCGGCCTGGCCTGGGACCGGCTGCTGTTCAGCGCCAAGGAGGCGGTGTACAAGGCGTGGTTCCCGCTGACCGGGCTGCTGCTCGACTTCCCGGAGGCGGAGACCCGGATCGACGCCGGGGGTACGTTCCGGGCGGTGCTCCTGGTGCCCGGCCCCGTGGTCGGGGGCCGGGCGGTCGGGGTCTTCCACGGCCGGTGGGCAGCCGGCGGCGGGCTGCTGGCCACCGCGATCGGGGTGCCTCAGCCCGCCAGGGCCATCAGCCGGACGAGCGCGGCGCGGGAGTTCACGCCCAACTTGCTGTAGATGTGCGTCAGATGGACGTCCACGGTGCGCGGGCTCACCCGCAGCCGTTCGGCGATGTCCTTCGTCTTCAGCCCCTCGCCCGCGAGTTCGGCGACTTCCCGCTCCCGCAGGGTCAGCTCACCCAGGCCGCTGTCCTCCCGCCGGCCCGTCAGTCGGACGGCGGACCGGGCCAGTTCGCGGGCGCGCGCACCTGCCGGGCTGGCGTCGCCGAACAGCCGCTGCGCCTCCTGGTAGCATCGGGCGGCCTCCGCCGTCAGCTCCCGGCCCACTCAGCCGCAACGTCGGTATCCGGGTGGCGAGTTCATGGAGAGCGATCTCCAGTTCGGCCCGGGCGAGGTTCTGGCCGATGCACTGGTGGACGCCGTAGCCGAAGACGAGGTGGTGCCGGGTGCCGCGCCGGACGTCGAGGGTGTCGGGGTCGGCGAAGACCTGCGGTGAGCGGTTGGCCGCTGCGTTCGGCAGATAGACGCCGTCGCCCTCCTTCACCACGACTCCGCCGATCTCGATGTCGGCGGCGGCCACCCGCTGCAGCTCGTCGGCGACCGAGAGGAACCTCAGCAGCTCCTCGACCGCCCCGGACGCGACACCCGGATCGGCACGCAACTCGGCGAGCTGCTCAGGGTGTTCGAGCAGCGTGAGCACACTGAGCCCGATCATGTTGGCCGTCGTCTCATGGCCGGCGACCAGCAGGAACATCGCGATGAAGGCCAGTTCGAGCCGCTCCAGCTCACCGGTGGCGAGCCGGTCGACGATCAGTTCGTCGAGCAGCCCCTCCCCCGGCTTCGCCTCCTTGGCCGCGATGAGTTCACCGAAGTAGCCGACCAGGGCCGCGCTGGCGTCGGACGCCTCCTGCGCCGTGCTGGTCGCCTGCACCATCCGGCTCGTCTGCTGCTCGAAGAAGTCGTGGTCGGAGTAGGGAACGCCGAGGAGCTCACAGATGACGGTGGAGGGTACCGGCAGCGCGAACTCGGGAACGAGGTCCGCGGTGGTTCTCCCGTCGGCGAGCAGGGCGTCGATCTTCTCCCCGACGATGCGCCGGATGGCGGGCCGCAGCGAGTTGACGCGCTTCACCGTGAAGCTGGGGATCAGCATGCGCCGCTGGATGTCGTGCTCCGGCGGGTCCATCCCCACCAGCGCGGTCAGCTTGGCGGCAGCCATGCGCGGGACGAGCACCGGGAAGTCGGGGCGGGTCCGGTCGGAGGAGAGCCGGGGGTCGACGAGCAACTGACGGGTCTCCGCGTAGCCGGTGACCACCCAGGCCACCCGGCCGTCGTACAGACGGACGCGCGCGAGCGGCCCTTCCTTCCGCAGCTCCTCGTACCCGGCCGGCGGGTGGTAGGGGCAGCCGCGCGTCATCGGGAATTCCGGCAGTCCTACGGTCTCGGTCGTCGCGGTGTCACTGCTCATGCGGCCCCCAGGCACTCGGTCACAGCCGGCTCTCCGGCGTGAACCGGCATTGTCCGAAAGGCCGGTTAAGGAGTTCTAAACCCACCTGCCAGGCGTGCGCCACCGGCCCTCACGGAGTTCAGGGGGCGCCCACCCCAGCCGCATCTTGCTGGTGTGGTACGTGGGAACCCCGTCGTGGTCACGCCTATGGGAGGGGACGCAGCCGCGCGCCACGCTGCTACCGCTGCTCTGACGCCGCCGTCCTGCAACGCGTCGCTTCGCGGCCTTGTCCCGGGACTCAGCAGGCGCCGGCGGCCGCTCAGATGCCGGGGAGTGCGATCCGGGTGTAGGTCAGTCCCGCGCTGGTGCCGCCGGGGCTG
>NZ_JBITCU010000022.1:0-113237 GCF_044453545.1 Streptomyces sp. NPDC051664
ATGGAGTGGGAGGCGTTCATCGACTGGAAGGCATAAGACATGGCAACGGGAACTGTGAAGTGGTTCAACGCGGAGAAGGGCTTCGGTTTCATCGCGCAGGACGGCGGCGGCCCGGATGTCTTCGCGCACTACTCCGCGATCAACTCCTCGGGCTTCCGTGAGCTCCAGGAGGGCCAGGCCGTGACGTTCGACGTCACCCAGGGCCAGAAGGGCCCGCAGGCCGAGAACATCAACCCGGCCTGACCTCTCAACCTTGCACGAGGGGTCACGCACACGCGTCCGGTGACCGCCGCCCGTGTGGGCCGTGCCGCTCACCCGGACGAAGGCGCCTGCTCTCGCGCCGGGCGTGCACAGGATCAGGGCCGCGCAGCCATTGCTGTGCGGCCCTGATCGGTTGAGGCGCGGGGCCGGTGCGACCTCGGCCCGGAACTTCCTGACCTCAGTCGCTTCAAGCGTCGTCGGGCTCGGGCGCCGCATGCCCTGCACGGCTGTCGTGCAGCTTGGAGGAGCAGACGTTCAGACGCTCGTCCAGGCGTCGACGAAAGCTTTCCGTCCAGCCGGATCGTCCCATCTGCGGTCCGCATGCAGGACGCGCCAGGCGGTGAGCTCGAGATCTCGGAGCCAGAGGCGGTCTACGTCGACACGGCCACGGACCAGCCCGCGTTCGCGACGGTCACGGTCGGTGTGCCGACCCGGCACCGGCTGGTGTTCGTCCCCCTGGGCGACGCGACGGTCGGTCCCGGTTATCTGAAGGTCGCCTACGACAAGAAGCAGGTCAAGGAAGCGCCCTCGATCGGCACGGACGGCGAACTGCACGCGGAGGACGAGAAGACGGTCTTCGCGCACTACGAGCTCGCCTACCGAACGGGTGCGGGCGGCGAACGTCGCCTCGCCCGCCGCTGATGCCCCCACCGACTTCCCCCACCATGAGGATGGCTCTCTTCCTCCTGCTGGTCATTGTGGCCATCGTGCTCGGCATCATCGGAGCGGTGGCGAAGGGCCTGTTCTACCTGTTGGTCATCGGTGTGATGGTTTTGCTCGCCGACTTCGTCCTCCTCGGCCTGCGCCTGGGCCGCCGCAGGCGCCTGCCCCGGTGACGCGGTCACCCGCGGCAGAGTCCCCGCGTCGCCCAGCCAAGGGCCGGCCGAAGCGGGGTTCGGAGCAGTTTTTGAGTCATCGCCCAGGAGTGGTTCGCCCCGTCCGCGACCGGGCGGACGCGTCGGCGAGGTCGGCGCCGGTGTCGGCGTCCCGCTGGGAGTGACCGACGCCGCGCCAGTCCAGGCACATGACGGTCGCGTCGTCCTGCAGGTGACCGTGGTTGGCCTCAACGACCGCCGCGATAAGGGTGCGGGCGGCCTCACGGGGATGCAGTGCGCGGGTGCGGACGATCAAGTCCGACAAATCGAGGCTGTGGGCGTTGCGCTCCAGCATGCCGTCGGTCAGCATCACCAGCCGGTCGCCCGGCCGCAGGTCCAGCGACTGGACCCGGTAGCTGTGAGGGCCATGGAAGCCGAACGGCATATCGACCTTCGGAGCGATCTCCCGCACCTGTCCGTCCCGCATCCGCAGCGGCCAGGGGTGCCCGGCGTTGATGAACTCGGTCTTGTTGACGCCCGGACGTCGCAGGCGCGATGCGGGCCGGATCATGCCGAGCGCCTGTGACGCCAGTGGAGAAGTGGTCACAGCCCACGCAGCGGGCACGCTCCCTCGCCAGCGGCGACAAAATGAGGGTCCTGCGGCGGGGGTGTGAACCGTCGGTCCGCGACGAGGGCGGAATGCCGGTGCCCCAAGTGTTCGATGCCTCGCTCGCCGCGCTGAACGGGGGCGACGTGGTGTTTGTACCGGACTCGGCGACCTCGCTCCGCTCGAGGAGCTGAGGGCGGCGGAGCTCGGCATCCGGGCGGCGGCCAACCGCAGCCCGGGCCCATCGAGGCGGAGTTGATGCCCGCCTAGACCCGAGGCCGGTTGTAGCAACTCCTGGGGGTCGTGTTCAAGAACGGCACCGGGATCCGCAGTTGACTGACGAGCGTCCTGGAGCCCGAGCTGGTCCGTGCAATGACCGGGCACGGTACTGCTGTGGTGCAGGAGTCGGTGGCCGGCGTCCTGCTGCACGACTTGGCAGACGTAGCCCGGCCGGGTGACACGGGTGGTGTGAAAGCTGAGCGGGACGCTCCTGAGGTAGCACTTTTGTCTGCATGGGCGCGAGGGAGTGCCGCGCCGGCCGGAGATGACGCTCATTTGACGCTCCGAGCGTCCGCAAGGCCCCTCCGGGAAGGCGAAAACCGCTGCTGACCTGGGTCTATGCAAGGTCTCGCATCTTGCGACATGGTTTCGATGACGTCGCACGTGGAGTGCGTGGCGATTCTTGAGCCTGCGGAAAAGGGTGCCTGACCTGCCGTTTTGTGGCCTCGTTGGTTCGCTCGACCTGTTTCCCTTTGTGTAGCGGGTTGAGCGGATAGACGAGCGACCGGGCGTCGAGGACAGGCGAGAGGAGGATTGGCGAAAGCCTTTCCCGCTTCCACTCCTCGGCAGCCACTCCGCGGACGAGGAGCTCACGGCCCTGGTGGGATTCAATCCGCAACGCGAGGACTGGCGTCGGCCCTTCCTGGTCTACCGGGCGTCTGGGCCTGATTCAACAAGTCAGAGGCACGAGCGCCCCTTGGGCAGTCTCTTCGTAACGTGGATGCCGGCACGCTGATGCCGCAGGCCCTCCGCCGGCAGCGTGGGCCGACGAGACAGGGCGCATTTTCACCAAGGGCGCCTGAGGGCGGAAGCAAAAGGCCCCGATTGTCCCTATCGCTTACGGCAGGGCGGAGGAGATGGGATCTGCGGAAGTAAGTCTGCTGCGCAATTGGATAATGACGGCGCGGCCGGCAGGCGTTCCGCAGGCCGGCGCGCTGTTCGACGGTCACCAGTGCTCACCTCGGCGCCCTGGCATCCGGCACAGGCCGGTGACCGCCCTGACTGACCTCGCGGTGCGACGTGGGCGCCGTCAGGCGTTGCGCTCGAAGCGGCTGGGGAAGGGGAAGTAGCTCTCCAGGAAGGCGTGGATCTTTTGGTGGATCTCTTCCTGTTGCTCGGAGGGGGTGTTGACGTCGTTGAGGCAGAAGAAGTCGAAGCGGCGGTTCGTCAGGAGTTCGGCGAGCCGTTCGTCCGCGTCTCCCCGGGCCACGTCCACGTAACGTGCCTTGTACGTCGCGGGCACCGCTCGACCGGTGAGGAACGCCTGATGGTGATGGAACGAGGCTCCCATGGCGATGTCGGTGGGGGCGCGGAACCGGGACCTGCTGGTGCGGTCGACGTCCTCCGCATAGCGCTCCTCTATTTCGCGCATCACTGAGCGGAGTTGAGGGTGCGGGGCGTGCGCGAACTTGTTCACTGTCATGCGTCCGTGATCCCCCTGCAGCAGGCGCCGGACGTTCTTGCCCGCCGAATTGGGGGCCGGTTCGTCAGGATGCGGTGCCCCGAGGCCGAGTTGGGCGGGCGAGAAGGGCACCTTGGCGATGCCGTTGCCGTGGAAGAAGTGTCCTGGCGTGACCGGGCGGCCCAGGAAGACGTCGTCGTTGAAGTACAGGTACTGCTCGGAGAGCCCGTCGATGTGGTGCAACTGGGTGCCGATGGCGTGGGAGTTGAAGACGGGGAGCGCGTCCGGGTCGCTGAATATCTCTTTGTGGTCGACGACTCGGATGCCGGGCGCCGCGGTGTCCAGCCATGAGGGGCTCTGACCGTCGGTGACGATGTAGATGTTCCGCAGGAACGGCGCGTACATCTCCAGGGAACGCAGTGAGTACTTGAGCTCGTCGTGGCTGGTGTAGCGGGAGGCGCCCGCCTCACGG
Organism: Streptomyces sp. NPDC051664; assembly: GCF_044453545.1. Lineage (NCBI taxonomy): Bacteria > Bacillati > Actinomycetota > Actinomycetes > Kitasatosporales > Streptomycetaceae > Streptomyces > Streptomyces sp. NPDC051664. The sequence goes on from NZ_JBITCU010000022.1 coordinate 3,837, forward strand.
GACTGCGCGTCGGGTGCTCGGCCGGTGCGGTGGGCCTCGCGCTTTGCGGCCAGAGCGGGGTCGTCGCCGTCCACCCATGTGTAGACGACGTCGAGGGGGAAAGTGACGGTGTCGATGCCGGGTTCGGTGAAATCGGCGAACGTGGGGTGGTCTGTGCCCCGGATTGTTCGGGTTGCGGGCTTCTGGGCCTCGGCCGGTACGACGTCGGAGACCGCGTTGGGGCGGGGGCCCACCAGCGCGCCGTCGAGGAGTGCGGGCGGCGCCTGGAAGCGGAGACTGCCGAGCAGCTCGGTGGCACGGGCGTCGCCCTGTTCACGCTGCTCGTGGAGCGAGCCGCCGTCCCGCCAGAACTCCACGTCGCAGCCTCGGACGAGCCCGGCGAGAACCTGTCCCGAAGGGCCGAGGAGGATCTCGCCGAACCGTATGACCGGGCGCCGCTTGAGCTCCGCGGGCAGTGCGCCTTCGGCGTAGAGCGCCGCGTTGGCGGGCCAGATGTCCGAGACGGGCTCCGCCGCATACAAGGCCGTACCGGCGTACAGCTCTCGCAGGGAGCTCAGCAGGGCCTTGCGGTCGGCGAGCCGGATCCCGACGACGTATCGCTGTACGGAGCGTCCGGGCACCAGGAAATATTCGACGCCGCCGTGTTCAAGGGCGGCCGTGACGAGCCGGAGGTTGCGCTCGGCCGCCCGTCCCTCCTCCAGGCTGGTCACACGCCGCCCTACCCAGGTGCGCCCGTCGGTCGTCAACTCGGCCAGTGACGGATCACCCGCCAGGAGCTTGCCGCGCCGGTCCACAGTGGTGACCTCGGGTGCGGGCTGCTGCCGTGTGTCTCGGCGGAAGCGGGACAAACGGGGTCTGGGCGTCGCCATTGTATGTCCGATCTGTCGAGCGGGGCGGGCCGCGTCGCGCCTCCGGGCGGCGCCGCTCCGTCTGCGGCGGGTGGCCTACCGGCATGGCGTCACCACTGAGGCGGCAGGTGACGCAGGTGCCGTGAGAGACCGCCTCAGGCTATGTCGGTCGGACGGCTGTTCGGCCGGGGCGAATGCCGGAGCGGGAAGCGTGAGGGAGACGTGATGGATTCTCTGCCAAACAGCCGCTTTAGGTCGTACAACCATTCGCACAACCGCCTGACCGGCAGAATTTCGTGGAGCCTGCGTTGTTGGCTGGGGCGCGCCGGGTGCGTCGCTGACGGACCGCACCTGGTACGTGCCCGAGGAGGTCGCCCTGGTCGTCGAGGCCGTCTCGGAGGAGTCAGTGGACCGCGACCGGTCCCTGAAGCCCTTCACGTACGCCAAGGCCGCGATCACGAACTCCTGGCGCATCGAGGACGAGGGCGGGGTACCGTCCACACCTACGAACTCGATGCCATGACCAGTTCCTAACGTGGCAACCGGGATCCACCGCGGCCGGCTCAAGGTCTCTGTCCCGTTCCCCCTCGACATCGATCTTGACGCCCTCGTGCCGTGAGCGCGGCTATGGCTGAGGCGGGGCCTGGTTCCTGTCGGCCGTGACGCTCATATGGCGGTCCGGTCGTCCCGGAAGATCAACGCTGAGCCGGAAAACCCCGTCTGAACTGCAAGTTTCCCCGCTCACCCTCAAGTCCACATGATCGCGATGACCTCGCACATGGAGTGTGTGGCGAATCTTGAGCCTGCCGCGAAGGGCGTCTGACCTGCTGCTTTGCATTCCAGGTGGTCGATTCGACTTGTTTTCGCTCGCGGAATGCGTCGGCTGAGGTTCGCTCGTGCAGAACGGTCTGAGCTGCAGCTTCAAGGGCCGGCACGGGTCTCGCGGGCGACGTGGCGATGCGGAATGCAGAATTTTGACGCTCGGATGACGCTCGAATCGGAAGTCTCAACCTCACGGGCCTCTCAGGCCCGGGCCGCGGACCGGGCCGTCGGTACGGGGGGCTAGGACTCCGGTTCGGGCGTCCTGCTGCGCCTCCCCAGCGGGGCGCGAGCTGCTACCTCGGTCGCGCGCACCTTGGAACCGAGAGTGCGGCCCGACCGGGCTACAAAGGACGGCGCCGTGGTCCGAGGTCTCAAGTGGCTGGTATCACCTCGCCACCTAGATACCAGCCCGGTATCATCGCTGTATGGCGATGACACTCCGACTCCCCGACGACCTTGACGCGAAGCTCACCGAGCGTGCTCGTCGGGAGCGCCGCAGCAAGCAGGAACTTGCCATTGAGGCCATCCGTGACGCCCAGAATCGGGCCGAGCTGAAGGTCGATGACGTCCTGGCCGAGCTCATGGACAGCGATGCGGAGATCCTGGACTACCTGAAGTGACCGAAGTGCGCTACATCCAGATCGACGAGATCCTGGCCATCGCCCGCACGGTCAACGGTACCGAGCACAGCGTGCGTGACATGGGACTTTTGGTGTCGGCGATCGAACGGCCCCGGACCAACGTGTTCGGAGCCGAGCTGTATCCCGCGCTGCACGAGAAGGCGGCGGCACTGCTGCACTCCGTGGCCCGCAATCACGCGCTGATCGACGGCAACAAGCGCACCGCCTGGCTCGCCATGCGCGTCTTCCTGCGGCTCAACGGCGTCAGTGCCAGTACCGTCCCGCCGCCCGTCTCCATTGCCGGCCCGTTCGTCGAGGAAGTCGCGCAGGACAACATCGATGTGCCGGTCATTGCCAAGCGCCTGTCAGTCTGGTTCCCCGTTTCTTGACGTTCGACGTCGTGGGATCCGGGGCGGAACGACGTTCCATGAGCGGTGCTGACTCCCAGCGGTCCGCCGGGCACGGGCGTGCTGGTCCCGTCTTGTGGGACCCGCCCGTTAAGCACGTCGGTAGCAAATCGGAAATGGCGTCCCGAGAGTGCCTCCCGCCTGGGGCGGCGGGCAAGGTCCACATCGGCTATGACGGTCTCCTCCCGACCAAAACCCGCCCCTGTTTTCCCAGCGGTCACGGAGCGCGCCGTCCGTGCCCCTCGCGCGCCCCCTCGCGCGCACTGATTGTTGCCGGCTCCTTTCGCCTCCAACAAGCTGTGTCTGCGGTGATCCACCGTCCGTCCACAGCTTGGAGGGGGACAAGATGCCGCAGGGAGCGTCTGCGGGTCAGCGACACGGAGGCGTCCATCAGTCTGCCGGTGGCCGAAGCTGGTGGAGACTCTCGGGGCGCGCCGGAAGCTGAGCCCTCGCCTTCATCCTGAGTATCCCTTGCCCGAGGTGCGTCCGGCCTTCGCGGCGGAGACCTCGGGGCGCGTCACCGGCTTCCTCGAGCTGAAGGCCCCCGGGCACGATGTCACGCCCGACGGCTTCACGAAGCGGGACCGGGAGCAGTGGGAGCTGATGCGCCGACTACCCAACGTGCTGTACAGCAACGGTCACGCCTGGTGCCTGTACCGAGGCGCTTCGCGGCCTCTCCGCACGGTTCGGCTCGAAGGTGATTTGTACCGGTCCGGCAACCGGTTGCTTACCAGCGAAGCCGACGGAGCGGCGTTTCGGGATCTGTTGCTGGAATTTCTCGGGTGGCAGCCCCAACGCATCACCACTGTCGGCCAGTTGGTGTCGTCTATCGCTCCACTCTGCCAGTACCTGCGAGAGGACACCGTTGCGCTTCCCCGGTCAGTACCTCGACTCGGAAACAGGACTCCACTACGACTACTTCCGCCACTACGACCCCGAATCCGCTCTGGTGTCTTGTGTCGATGGATGAGCCCCGGTGCTCCGGGGCAGCGTCGCATCCGGGGCGGGGCGCGCCGACAGCCACGAACTTCCACAGGCAACCCCGCTCAGCCGATCCGACCGAAACGGGGAGGTCAAGGCACCTGCGCCCCAGAAACCGCAGATCGAGCGCCACCGAACACTTCTGCCGGGAACACAATGAAGTGTGTGGGCATCGCTGCGGCGGAGCTGCCGGAGAGCAGGGCCGTCGGAGGAGGCGCGGCGCTGCGTTGCATTGTTTCCGCTCCGGGGCCAGGGGCAGGCGGATGAGTGAGTGCCTACGAAAGGACCGACATGAGTGCCGGAGAGAAGGCCAAGGCCAAGACCGAGCAGGTTGTCGGGAAGGTCGTGAGGAAGGTGGCCCACGCGGTGGGCAACGAGACCACCGCAGCCAAGGGCGCCGCACTGGAGGCCCGGGGCAAGGCCCGGGACGTCAAGGAGAGGTCGAAGGACAGCTTCGGGCGCTGATCACGCTACGTGGTGGGCGGAGCCGGTGCGAGGCTCGAACAGGTTCGTGCGTCCGGCGGTGCGCAGCTGGGCCTGGCGCTTGGCTGATCGGCCCCGGTGACTCGCGCACCGCACCCGGTCCGAGTCTCGAGCCGAAGCCCAAACCGAAGCCGAAAAGGCCGATCTCAAGCCCCCGTACGGCCCTTCGGGCGGCGGCACTGTTCCTCTTCAATGTCGCGGCCGACTACGTCGTCAACGACTGGCTCGTCCAGATGCGCGTCGGCGACATGCCCGAGGGGCTGCTGTACGACCCGGACCTGCGGGACCTGTCCGCCGAGGAGGTGTACGACCGTATCGCGGTCGACCTGCGCCGACAGCGGCGGCTCGCGACCCTGCGCGGCAAGGGTGCCGGTGACATCCTCGGCGAGGCGCTGCCGCACGCGGAGGCCCGCCCGTACACCGACCTGGACGACTTCTACCGGCGAGGCCTGGTGCAGGGTTTCGACCTGCACCAGTACGGTGAGTGCGGCCTGCTGCCGGCCGGGCTGATCCAGGAGATCCGGGCACTGGCCCACCCGCCCGTGCCGTGGGATGCGAGGCTCGCCCGCTGGTTCGACGAGTACGTCCCCCGACCGGAATCCGTACGGTCCTACGCTCGCCCGGCGCGGCGGCAGGCGTCGACACCGGAAATGCCGCGCGCGGGCAGGTACTTCCCTCCTCGCGAGACGGCACGCTGCACCTTCGGAGTCGTTCTCGACACCTCCGGATCGATGAACAGCGCCGTGCTCGGCAAGGCACTCGGCGCCATTGCGTCGTACGCGGAGGCACGCGACGTACCCGCGGCGCGCGTGGTGTTCTGCGACGCCGCACCGTACGACGCCGGCTATCTGCCACCGGCCGAGATCGCGGGCCGGGTTCGGGTGCGCGGCCGTGGTGGGACCGAACTGCAGCCGGGCATCGATCTGTTGCACAGGGCCGACGACTTCCCGCCGGAGGCTCCGGTGCCCGCCATCACTGACGGCTGGTGCGACACGCTGCGGATCCGGCGCGAGCACGCCTTCTTGATCCCGCAGGGTGCCTCTCTGTCGTTCACACCGCGCGGACCGGTGTTCCGGTTGAGCTGAGGGTCCGGCGTCACGGGGTCTCGCGTGGAGGTCCGAAATTCGCCGACGCCCTCCCGCCACGTTTCGCTGAGGCGGCGCTCTCGGCCCGGGGTGGCCGATACGAAATCCGCTGCTCGGTCGTGTCCGAGCCCGTGCGCACTATTTCGCTCGGCCGTTGACGTCACGACCCGCTGTCTCGACGGCACACCGATCCGTTCGAGCGTTGCCGCTTGTGACCCACGACGCCCGCGTGCGCGGCCGGGTTAGCTGATTCGGTGGTCGCGCCGAGCCATCGACGGGTGGCCTTTTAGCATTTCGAATGCCAAACTAGTTCCATGGCTGATGACGCTGACTTCCTTCCCGGCGACGGTCCGAGTAGCGGTATCTCCGTGTCGCTGACCGCCGGTACTCTGCAGGCGATCCGCGAGCGGGTGGGTAGGCGTGGTGTCTCCGCGTATCTCGAGCGAGCTGCGCAGCGCCAGATCGAGCGCGACAACCTGGACGAGCTCATCGCAGACTTCGAAAGGGCCCACGGCCCGGCAGATCCGGAGGCCGTGGCTGCCAAGCGGGCCAAGCTCACCGGCTCTGCGTCCGAATCCGGGGCCGCTGCGTGAGTGGAGCGCTAGTTCTGGACAGCGAGGGTCTGGCCAAGGCCGTCCAGCGGGATCAAGAGGTTCACGAGTGGTTGACGGCAGCTCGTGACGCGGATCTCCCTGTGATCACCTCGGCCGCGGTACTGGTCGAGGTCATCCACCCGAGGATCAATGACGGCGCCCTGAAGTGGACCCTTTCCCGGCTCCGCGTCGAGCCGGTCACCCAGGCTGTCGCGCAGGCGGCGGCAGCCCTGCTGCGGGGTGCCGGGCTGCACGGGCACAAGTACGCCATTGACGCCATGCTGTGTGCGACGGCGCTGGCGCAGCCGGGTCGGGTGACGATCCTGACCTCTGACGTAGAAGACCTCGAGATGCTTACGGTCGAGCACTCCCGGGTGGTGGTCGAAAAGGTCTGATAGCACCTCACGAGCTCCCCATGAGAAGTGCACGTGGCGCTGAAGTGCCCACGGGGGGCCGTAGACGCTCAGGTTGTAGCGACCCGCGGTCCCGGCGGTGCTCCAGCTGTCCGTGATCGTCCGGCCGGCAGACGCATGCGAGGCCGGTGCGCAGCTTGTTGCATCGCATGGGCGGGTCGCCCGGAGCACGCCGACGTCCGCGCCCCCGCTATCGATGTCCCGAATTGCGCCGGGCCCGATGCCGTGGGCCCGGCGTCGGACGGACCCCTTCGGGAGCCTGGCCGCCCGCGCCTGCGGGCCGTACGACCTTGTGGTGCGGGACGGCCTCGATCCGCAGACCGGTGAGAGCGATGAGGGCGACCAGTGCGAAGGCGGCGGCGCCGAGAGCGAAGGAGAGGGTGTACTGGCCCTCGGCGGGCACCGCGGGCGTACCGGGGGGAAGACCGGTCAGTAGGCGGGCGCTCAGCAGCGCGGTGATCACGGCGCTGCCCAGCGAACTGCCCAGGGACCGGGCGATGGAGTTGATGCCGTTCGCGATGCCGCTCTGATGGACGGGAACGCCCGCCACGATGAACGCGGGCAGGGTCGCGAAGCCGAAGCTGACCGCGATGCCGGTGAGCAGCCCCGCCGCCACGACGCCCCCGGGACTGCCGTGGCTGACGGCCAGCCAGCTGAAGCCCAGGACACCCGACCCGGCCCCAGCGGCCAGGGTGACGCGGGCGCCGATCCGCCGGACCAGCACACCGCCGAACTGCGCGGCGATCAACGACGCGACGGTGCCGGGCAGCAGATAGACCACAGCGGCGTCCAGCACCGAGGCCGAGAAGCCGTACCCCGCGATCCGGTGGGGCGTCTGCACCAGGTACGAGATGCCGATGAACTGGGTGAACATGCCGAACCCCAGCAGCACCCCGGCGAGGTTGGTGAACACCACCGGCCGCAGGACGAACATGCGCATGTCCACCAGAGGCTGGCGCACCCGGCGTTCGACGAGCACCCACACGGCGGTCAGGACCGCCGCGCCCCCCAGCAGCCCCAGGCAGCGCGCCGAGGTCCAACCCCACGTGCCACCCTGCGAGATGGGCAGCAGGAGCAGGACCAGCGCGCCGGCGAGTGTCGTCACTCCCAGCCAGTCCGTACGGCCGCCGGTGGAGGAGGGTGACGGCGGGACAGCGATCGCCGCGGTGGCCAGCGCGACCAGGGACAGTACGGTCGCCAGCCAGAACACCCGGTGGTAGTCCGGGTGCGAACCCTGGGTGAGCAGCCCCGCTCCGACCAGGGCGAGACCGCTGCCGAACGCCAGGGTCCCGCTGACCAGCCCCATCGCCCCCGCCAGCCGCCGTGCGGGCAGTTCGTCGCGCAGCACCGACAGCGCGAGCGGGAAGATCGCCGTCGAAGCTCCCTGCATCGCGCGGGCGACGAGCAGCAGCGGCAGCGAGCTGGTGGTGGCTGCCAGCGCAGACCCGACGACGGTCACCCCCAGCACGCACAGGAGTACGGGTCGCTTCCCGCGCATGTCGCCCAGGCGGCCGAGCAGCGGGGTGAACACGGCGGCAGACAGCAGCGTCGAGGTGGCCAGCCAGCTCGTGCTTGAGGAGGACAGCGACAGGTCCTTCTGGACCACGGTCAGGATCGGGACGACCAGGGTCTGCATCATCGACACGATCATGGCCGAGAGGCCCAGCGCGAGGACGAGACCGCGTCCGCCGGACTCTGCCGTGGCCGGGCGCCTGTGGGTGAGTGGCATCAAGTGCGCTTTCGGGTGAGGTCTGCGACGGGAACTGGAGGGCGGGACCCCTTCGCGGAACACGCCGGACCAGCGGTGCGCGGCGGGATCGCGGCGGGGCGGGCGGAGCCGGGTGCCCACCACGGCGGCGGGGAATGCGTCCGCCCGCGCGGTGGATCCGTGGCGGAGATGAGGGCCGCGGCACGCGTCAGCCCCCGCGCCGGGATCGCGGCGGGGGACGGGAGTCGTGCCGGGCACCGACCCGTTCTCCGGTCAGCCCGTCGCGCGGACGGGGGCGGGCAGCAGCGCCGACAGGTCGTCGGCGAGGATGCGCAGTCCGTCCTCGGACAGGAGCGACTCCGGGTGGAACTGTGTCGAACGCAGCCGTTCGCCGCGCAGCGCGTGGACCTCGCCGCTGTCCGGGTCCCGGCTGACATCGATGCCCTCGGGGACCTGGGGGCCGCTGAAGCGGTCGGCGGGGGAGAGGGCCGCGTAGGTGTTGTAGAAGCCGAGCCTTGCCGGGCGGCCGAACAGGTCGATCCGCCGCTGGACCCCCTGGTTGGGCGGGTTCTTGCGGATCAGGTCGAGCCCGAGTTCCGCACAGAGCACCTGGTGTCCGAGGCAGACCGCCAGTAACGGCCGCCGTACGGCCAGGAGTCCGCGGACGGTGCGGCGCAGGGCGGCGATCTTCGGGTGGTTCTGCTCGCGCGGGTCGCCGGGGCCGGGGCCCACGATCACGAGGTCGTGGTCGGCCGGTTCGTACGAGTCGTCGAAGCGCCGGACGGTGACGCGCTGGCCCAGGGCGAGGAGTTGGTGGGCGAGCATCGCGGTGAAGGTGTCCTCGCCGTCGATCAGCAGGATCCGCCGGCCGGCCGGCACCTCCCGGTGGCCGCGGTGCGCCTCCTCGTCGAACGGGTCCAGCCAGAACCGGGCGAGGGTCCGGTTGCGGTCCGCCAGGGAGCTGAGGACTCCGGGGTCCGCGGCGAGCGAGGGGCCTTCGGCCGATCCCTGCTGGACGCCGCCGTGCAGGGCCTGGAGCACCGCCGCCGCCTTGGCGCGGGTCTCGGCGACCTCGGAGCCGGGGTCGGAGTGGCGCACCAGTGTCGCGCCCACGCCGATCCGCAGCCGGGAACGCGCGTCGATGTCGGCGCAGCGGATGAGTACCGCGGAGTCCATCCGCCTCGTGCCGACCTCGTCCCGGCCGATCACGGCGAGGACCCCGCTGTAGTAGGCGCGGCCGTCGGTCTCGTACCGGTTGATGACCCGGCAGGCGTTCTCCAGCGGGCTGCCCGTGACGGTGGGCACGAACATCGTCTCGCGCAGGATCTCGCCCACCTCCAGCGTGGTGCGCCCGCTGAGGCGGTACTCGGTGTGGGCCAGCCGCGTCATCTCCCGCAGGTACGGTCCCTCCGTCCGGACCCCGGGTTCGCAGATGCGCGCCATCATCTTCAGCTCTTCGTCGACGACCATGTACAGCTCGTCGGTCTCCTTGGGGTCCGCGAGGAAGCGGAGGGTCTCGGGGACTGTGGGGCCGGCGGCGGGGTAGCGGTAGGTGCCGCTGATCGGGGTCATGGTGACGGTGCCGTCGTTCAGCGCGACGTGACGCTCAGGGGTGGCGCCGACCAGGGTGCGCGCCCCCGTGTGCACGAGGAAGGTCCAGTACGCACCGGCCTCACCGGCCAGCAGACGACGGAACACCGTCAACGCGGCCTCGGTGGGAGGCCCCTGGACCGTGGCTACGAAGGAGCGCTTGATCACGAAGTTCGCGCCCTCGCCGCGCCCGATCTCCTCCCTCATGATCTTGCGGACGATCGTCTCGTACTCGGCGTCGTCGGTGTCGAAGCCGGCGTCGGCCAGCTCGAAGGGCCGGTCGGGGACGGTGGCCAGCGTCTCCTCGACGCTCAGCCTGGTCTGCTCGTCCACCGTCATGGCGAGCAGCGGAGTGCCGTCGTCCTGGTGCGCGTAACCGCGCTCCGCTATCTGACGGTACGGAACCAGCACCACCAGATCGTGGCGGCCGTCGGCGCTGTGCGACGGCGGGCCCGAGGGCAGCGGCAGGTCGCCCAGACCCGGAACCTCCGTGACGTCCCCGAGCAGGAGCTCGACGTCGTCGTGGCCCGCGGAATGCGGTCGGTGGAGCAGGGCGAACGGCGGTGCGCCGGGACTCAACAGGGCGCGCAGACGTGCCGTATTCATCTCACTCACGAGAACTCCCAGAAACTCGCACGGTACAGGTCATGACCGCCACCTCTTGTCCTGCTTTTCTTTCCCTGGCTTCTCCTGCGTTTCGATCAGCCTGACAGTCGGGCGGGTGTGCGGGCCACTACTCACATACGCCGCGGTCTGCGGTCAACGAGTAGGTTGTCAACCACTCCTGGCTACTCGCATGGGTAGTCTTCAGGGGCTTCCGCGCGGCTACAGTCGAAATCGGCTGGCTGCGCCGGACTCGGCCGTTCGTGCCGGACGTTCTGCCGTAGCACTCGGCCGGTTTCGCCGTCATTCGGCTGTAACCGGCCCGGCATTCGCGATTCACGCTTGCGCCTCATTCACTTGCGCCTATTCCAAGGCAGCCGACAGGGGATACGGGGATCGAACCTTTATGAACGTCGCCATCAACTGGGCCGGACTCACCGAATCCCATTCCGCACTCACCGAGGACGAGATGCGGTCCTGGCGGCTGCTGCCGTCCCGTCAGCAGCCCGCCTGGAACGACGACTGGCTCGTCACCGGCATCAGGAGGGATCTCGCCTGCCTGCCGGAACTCGTGGACGCCGACGAGATCCACACGCTGCGCTCGGCCCTGGCCGACGTCGCAGCCGGCCGCCGGCAGGTCGTCCAGGCGGGCGACTGCGCCGAGGACCCGGCCGAGTGCACGCCCGCCCACCTGGGCAGGAAGGCCGGCCTGCTGGACGCTCTCGCCGGAGTGATGCAGATCGGTTCCGGACTGCCTGTGCTGCGGGTGGGCCGCTTCGCCGGCCAGTTCGCCAAGCCCCGGTCCGGCCCGACCGAGGTCGTCGACGGCGTGGAACTGCCGGTCTTCCGCGGGCATCTGGTCAACGGCCCCAAGGAGACCGAGGAGGACCGCAGGCCCGATCCGCTGCGCATGCTCGCCTGTCACGAGGCCGCGACCACCGCCATGACCTACCTGCGCAAGCAGCAGGAGATCACCAGGGTGCCGGTGTGGACCAGCCACGAGGCACTGGTCATGGACTACGAGCTGCCGCAACTGCGCCGCGGCTCCGAGGGCGACATGCTGCTGACGTCCACACACTGGCCGTGGATCGGCGACCGCACCCGCCAGCTCGATGGCTCGCACGTCCGCATGCTGGCCGCGGTCTCCAATCCGGTCGCCTGCAAGGTCGGTCCCAGCATGACGGAGGAGGAACTCCTGCGACTGTGCGCGCTCCTGGACCCGGCGCGCAGGCCGGGGCGGCTGACGCTCATCTCGCGGATGGGAGCCGGAGAGGCGGCCCGCCGTCTGCCCGCACTGGCTGCCCGGGTGCGAGAGGCAGGGCACCCGGTGGTCTGGCTGTGCGACCCGATGCACGGCAACACCGTACGGGCCGCCAACGGCCGCAAGACGCGGCTGCTGAGCTCCGTCACCCAGGAGATCGGCGAATTCCAGGCGGCCCTGCGCGAAATCGGAGCGATTCCGGGCGGACTTCATCTGGAGACCACCCCAGACAGGGTTGCCGAATGCGTCTCCGACGCGTCGGAACTCACCAACTGCGACGGCCGCTCCACCACGCTGTGCGATCCCCGGCTGAACGCGGAACAAGCAATTGCCGTCGCTGCGAACTGGAATTGAGGGACGGTCGATGTCCGATGTGCAGAGCATTGCCGCTCTCGACCGTGTGCGCGGCATCGTCGCGGAGATCCTGGAGATCGACGTCGAAAGCGTGGAACCGGACGCGAGTTTCTACGACGACCTGGCGGCGGACTCCCTGGAGAAGGTCGAAATCGCCGTGCGGGTCGAGCGGGAATTCGAGATATCGGTCAGCCCCGACGAGGCGACCGAAATGACGTCGGCGTCGGCCGTGCTGGCGCTGCTGCGCGACAAGGGAAAGGTGGTCTGATGGCGACTGCCGTCGAGTGCCCCCCCGGGCGCGCCGGCATCGTGGTGACGGGGGTCGGCGCGGTGTCGCCGGCCGGACTCGGTCACCGGGCGCTGTGGGACGCCGTACGCGGGGGCAGGGTGACCACGGGACCCGTCACCCGCTTCGACACCTCCCGCCATCCCTCGCACAGCGCCGGGGAAATCCCCCGATCCGCGCTGTCCCGGCTCGACTCCCTCGTGCCGCCGCACCGCTCCCTCGCCGCGCGCTGTCTGGCCGCCGCCACGGCGGAAGCGGCACATGGTGCGGGGCTCACCCGCACCGGGGACCGCGCCCGTACCGGCGTCTTCGCCGGGACGGTCATGGGTACCAGGCCGGTCCTGGACCACGGCATCACCTACGCCGGACTGACGGCCGAGGGCACCGACTGGGCCGAGCCGGGACGGCTGCTGGACCTGGTGCCCGAGGTCGTACCCGTCGACGGGCCCGTGGTGCTGCTGGCCTCCGGCTGCTCCGTCGGCGGCGACGCCGTGGCATGCGGAGCCGCCGCGATCTCTGAGGGAGAGGTGGACGTCGCGATCTGCGGCGGGGCCGAGGAGCTCTCCCAGGAGGTGTTCGCCATGTTCACCACGTTGCGGGCGCTCGCCCCCGACGTCGCCCGCCCCTTCGACGGCGACCGGCTCGGCATGCAGCCCGCCGAGGGCGCCGCCGTCCTGATCCTGGAGAGCGCCGAGCACTGCGCCGCACGCGGCGGCCTGCCGCTGGCCGTCCTCCTGGCGCACGGTGCCGCAGCCGACGCGTACCACCTGACCCGGCCGCGGCCGACCGGTGACGCCCTCGTCGAGGCGATCGGCACCTGTCTGCGAGACGCGGGCCGTGCGCCCGAGGAGATCGACTGGGTGTGCGCGCACGGCACCGGCACCCGCGCGAGCGACGGCGTCGAGGCGCGGGCGATCGTCTCCGCTCTCGGCGGACCCGGGCGGCGCAGGCCCGTCGTGTCCTCGCTCAAGGGCATGCTCGGCCACACCCAGGGTGCGGCAGGAGTGCTCGAAGCGGTGGTGGCGGTGCTCGCGCTGGCCGCAGGACACCTCCCGGGCAACGCCACCCTCCGCCGGCCCGACCCGGCCTGCGCCGGCCTGGACCTGGTGCCGCCGCGCGGCCGCGAAGCCCCGGTCGCCAATGTGCTCAGCCTCGCCTTCGGGCTGGGCGGCGGGGTGTCCGCGCTCCTGCTCGGCGCAGCCGGGGGCGACGATGAGGCCTGAGAGCGTACGTACCGTCCTGCGCGCCCCCGCGCGGCAGACCGCGGTGGCCGTAGCCGGGCTCGGCGTCCGGCTGCCGGGAGCGGCAGGACCGTCCGGTCTGCTCGCACCGTCCGCCCTCCGCCGCTTCGCGTACGAGGCACCGGAGCACGAGCACGCGCTCGCCGCCGCCACCGATGCCATAGCAGCCGCGTCCACCCGCACACCCGGGGTGCCGGGAGCAGGGGGCAGCACCGCCACCGTGTGGGCCTCGTCCACCGCGGGCCTGGCCGCCTACGCGCAGACCTGCGCCGACATCCCGGAGTTCGGGCCAGGACGGGTCTCCCCACGGCGCACCGCGCACTCCGCGTTCACCGCGCCCGTGACGGCGGTGTCCGTGCGCTTCGGCCTCGACGGGCCGTACCTGAACGTGACCGGGGAGCAGGACGCGGGCGCCCACGCCGTCACCGAGGCCGTACGGATGCTGACGCGGGGCCGGTGCGAGCGCGTCGTGGTCGGAGGCTCGGCGGACACGTCCGCGTGGCGGTCCTGCCCCGGTGGCGACCCGGCGGAGGGCGCGCTGTGCGCGGTGCTCCAGCGGCATGCCCCGTACGGCGGGGGAGTGACCGTCCGGCCGGTCCTCAGGGCCCGTACGGCCCGAAACGGCATCGACGCCTTCGTCCGCTCCTGCCTCGAACGACTCGACGGGCCGCCGGACCACCTGGTCCTGTCCGCGCCCGCGACAGACACCCGCGACGCGGGCGCCCTGGGCCTGCTGTGTGCCGCGCCGCTGCTGCGGGTCGAGGAGCGGTTCGGCGACCTGGGGGCCGCCGGGGGCGTCGCCGCGCTGGTCAGCGCGGTCGCCCTGACGGCCGCCCCCGGCCCTCTGGAACAACCGGGCCCGCGCGTCCTCGTGCTGGCCCTCGGCAGCGGCAACGCCGTCGCCGTGGAAGTGACGTCCCGAAGGAAAGGTCCGCGATGAAACTGGTGGAACTACTGGTGGGCAAGCACGTGGCGGCAGGCGCGGGGGACCGCGTCAGCCATGTGGACCCCGACGTCGGCGAGGTGACCTACGCGCGGCTCCACGACGCCGTGGCCGGCTACGCGGGGGCCCTGTGCGAGCGCGGGGTGCCCGCGGGCACCCGGGCGCTGGTGGTGGCCGACGACTCGGTGGCGACCACCGCTGCGATCCTTGGACTGTGGTGGCACGGCTGTGTGCCCGTGCCGGTAAGCCCCGCGCTGTCCGACCCCGAACTGCGCTTCATGGCCGCCGACTGCGAGGCGGGGTTCGCGCACTTCGACGTACCGAACGCCGCCCGGCGGGAGCTGGGCGCGGACATCGACCGGCTGCCGCACACCACGGGCGACGAGGTCCGCACGATCTTCAGGAACGACACCGAGTCGCAGGCGTACGCCCTCGAAGCGGCGGGCGAGGAGGCCGACTGGGCCGCCGGGCAGCCCGCTCTGATCCAGTACACCTCAGGCAGCACCGGCTCACCCAAGGGTGTGCTGCACGCCGCCACCGGCATCGAGGCCGTCGCCGCTTCGGTCGGCTCGCTGCTCGGGCTCGGCCCCGACGACGTGGTGCTCTCCACCGCCAAGGTGTCCTTCGGGTACGGCTTCGGGAACTCCGTCATCCTGCCGCTCGCCGCCGGCGCCCGCACCGTGGTGCTGCGCGGCGGCGTCGACGCGCACGCGGTCCACAGCGCGCTGCGCCGCCACCGGCCGACCGTGCTGTTCTCCGTGCCCAGGATGTACGTCGCCCTGCTCGCTCTGTCCGCCGGCCACGGCACCGAGGCGACCGCCTCGCTCCGGCTGGCCGCCACCGCGGGCGAACACTGCCCGGCCGCGCTCGCCGAACGGGTGCGCGAGACGTTCGGCGTGCCGCTCGTCAACGGCCTGGGCGCCACCGAGGCCCTGCACTTCGTCGTCGCCACCCCGCCCGCGGCCATCACCGCGGGGGCCACAGGCCTCCCGGTCCCGGGCGCCACCGCGACCGTCAGGGGCGAGGACGGCGGACCGGTCCCAGCAGGAACCGAGGGCAGGCTGCATGTGGCCGGGCCCTCCGTGGCGCTCGGCTACCTCAACAGGACCGAGGCCACCCGCCGCACCTTCGCCGAAAAGGGCGTGTACACCGGCGACATCGTCCGCCGCGACGACGCGGGCGAGCTCTGGTACCTGTGCCGCGCCGACGACCTGCTGAACATGGGCGGCTACAAGGTGGCCCCCGGCGAGATCGAGGCGGTCGTGCGCGAGGCCGACGAGGTGGCGGAGTGCGCGGTCGTGGCCGTGAGCGACGAGAACGGACTCGACCAGGCGGTGGCCTACGCCGTCCCCGTGCCGGGCGCCGACCCCAGCGTCGTCCGCAAGGCGATCCTCGCCCTTCTCCGCACCCGCCTGGCGGCCTTCAAGCGCCCGGCCAGGGTCGAGGTGATCGACGTACTGCCCACCACGTCCACGGGAAAGCTCGCCCGCAACCGGTTGCGGGAGTCGGCAGGCCGGGAAGCGGTGGTCGACCGATGAGCTGGGACATCACGGGTCTCGGGGCCGTGGCGAGCATCGGCGACAACCCGCGCGCCGTCTACGACGCGCTGTGCGCGGGCCGCAGCGGCCTCACCGGCCTGCACTCCTTCGACGGGGACAAGTACCGGGCGAAGCAGGCGTACGAGATCGACGACCGCGGCCCGGACGGCGCCGACCGCCCACTGCGCGCCACCCGGTGGCTGGAGACCGCGGTCGAACAGGCACTCGCCGACGCCGGTCTGGACACCGGGGCCGACGACATCCCGGTCCTCGTCGGGACGACGCTGCGGGAACAGCGCTCGGCCGAGCTGTGGTGGCGCGACGGCGCACCGCTGACCGTGCGGGACCTGCACTTCGGCAGCGCGCTGCGGGACCGGTTCGGCACGGCGCGGAGCTACACGTTCGCCAACGCCTGCGCCGCCACGCTGTACACGCTGGGCATGGCCACCGACATGATCGAGCTCGGACTGGCCGACACCGTGGTGGTGGCGGGCACCGACTCGATCACGGAGAGCGCCTTCGGGACGCTCGACCGCGTACAGAACGAGACGCCGCGCGCACTGCGGCCGTTCGACCGGGCCCGCGCGGGCATGCTGATGGGGGAGGGCTCGGTCGCCGTCGTCGTCCAGCGAAAGGGCGCCGCCCGCAGGGGAGTTCACGCCGTCGTCCGCGGCGTCAGCATGAACTGCGACGCCGCACACCCCACCGCCCCCGACCCGACGACCATCTCCTGGGCCATCAGGGACGCGCACCGGCGGGCCGGGCTCAAGGCCGACGAGATCGACCTGGTGATGCTGCACGGCAGCGGCACCCAGCTCAACGACTCGGCCGAGGCGACCGCGGTGTCCGGAGTCTTCGAGGGCGCCGGCGTCGGCCCCCTGCTCACCGCCGTCAAGTCCATGACCGGACACACCCTGGGCGGCTCCGGACTGCTCAGCCTGGTCACCGCGGCCTTCGCCCTGCGGCACGGCGTCGTCCCGCCCGTACTCGGCCTGACCGACCCGATAGAAGAGGCGGCCGGACTGCGCCTGGTCCGCGACAGGGCCGCCACCGCCCGACTGTCCACGGCACAGATCAACGCGTTCGGCTTCGGCGGCATCAACGCCGTGGCCGTCATGGAGAAGGGGGACCGCCCGTGACCGCGCGCCACGAAGCGGGTACGGCGAAAGCCGTCGTGATCACCGGAGTGGGCACCGCCATCCCCGGCCTGACGGAAGCCGCCGACCTTCTCGGCCCGGACGCCCCCGACGGGGGATTCGACCCGGCCACCGGCCTCAAGGGCAGGGAGATGCGGCACAAGGACCGTGCCTCGCGCCTCGCTCTGTGCGCCGTCGGCCCCGCACTGCGCCAGGCGGGCCTGCTGTCCGACGACGGTGAGACGTACACCGGACCCGGCGACACCACGGCCGTGGTGATCTCCTCCAACTTCGGCAACCTCGACAGCGTCTGCGACTTCGTCGACACCATCACCGAACACACGGTCACCGGACTGAGCCCGCTCGGCCTGCCGCACACCTCGTCCAATGTGATCGCGGGCTGGATCGCCATCCGGTACGGGATGCGCGGGCCCAACCTCACCGTGTGCAACGGGGCGACGAGCGGGGCCGACGCGCTGTACTGGGCGCGCAACCTGCTTGCCGCAGGCAGGGCCGAGACGGTCGTCGTCATCGGGGTCGAGCCGCACACCGAGCCCGCCGCCAGGCTGCTGGAGGACGGCTCGGGCCGCGGCGTGCTCGACGGGGCGGCGGCACTGGTCCTGGAGCCCGCCGAGCGGGTCGCCGAACGCGGCGCCCGTCCCCTGGCCACGCTGTACCGCAGCGTGCGGGCCGCCGACTCCGCGACAGCCCTCGCCCAGGCGCTGCACGAGGGCGCGCCCGCCGCGGGACTGTGGCTCGGCTCGGCCGAGGACGCCGGAGCGGCCTCCGCGGTGGACCTCACCACGCGGCTCGGCCACTGCTCGGGAGCACTCGGCGTCGTCCAGGCCGCGGCGGGCGTCGCCCACCTCGCCGCGGGCGGCCCCGGCCCCGTACTGGCCACCAGCGGCGGGGGAGAGACGGACGACGCGGCTGCCGCACTGGTGCTGACCGGAGCAGGTGAGGCGGCGTGAGCGCCCAAGGAGCAACCGGCCGCCGGGTGGTCGTCACCGGCCTCGGGGCGATCTCCTGTCTGGGCTCGGGCGTGCCCGCCTTCTGGCAGGGCCTGACCTCAGGAGGGGGCGCACCCCGGCCCGTGACCGACCCGGACGCCCGTATGGCCAACCGGCTGATGTATCTGGTGCCCGCGGCCGACGTCCCCGACGGGCCCGAGCGGCACGCCCACGTGGAGCTCGCCGCAGGACCCCGCATGGCGATCGCCGCCGCCCACGAAGCGGTGGCGGACGCCGGGCTGGACGACGCGCAGCGCGAACGGCTCTCCGTCGTACTGGGCGTGGAGATGGGCAACGCCGGCCGGCACGAGGCCCGGAGGGCCGCCGAACACGGCGCACCGATCCGCCAGGCCGTCGGCAGATGGTCCCCGATGACGGTGACCTCCGCCGCGGTCTCGGCCGCGATCGGCGCCACCGGCGGCAGCACCAGCGTCGGCAACGCCTGCGCGGCCAGCGGCTACGCGGCGGCGATCGCAGGGGACATGATCCGGGCCGGCGAGGCGGACATGGTCCTCACCGGCGGTGCGGAGGGCCCGACCCGCGTGGGCATGGGCGTCTTCAACCGCATCGGCGCGGCCGACCCGGTCGCCTGCCGGCCCTTCGACACCGACCGGCAGGGCACCCTCTTCGGCGACGGCGCGGCGATGCTGGTGCTGGAGTCGGCCGAGCACGCCGAGGCCCGTGGGGCGACGGTGTACGCGGAACTGTCCGCCGCCGCGTTCAGCTGCGACGCCCACCACCCCACCGCCCCCGACCCCGGCGGCACCCAGGCCGTGCGCGGCATGCGCCGGGCCCTGGCCGACGCGGGTCTGCGGCCCGACGACGTCGGGGGAGTGGTGCCGCACGGCACGGGCACCCCGCTCAACGACGTCGTGGAGAGCGAGGCGCTGCGCGAGGTGTTCGGCGAACTCTGCGACGAGCTCCCCCTGTTCAGCCTCAAGGCCATGATCGGGCACACGGCGGGAGTCGCCGGCGCGTTCGGCGTGCTGACAGCGGCGCTGATGCTGCACCACGGGCACGTCCCGGCCAACGCGCCCGTCACCGCGCAGGACCCGCGCTGCGCGGTGTGGTTGCCGCAGGACCGGCCGGTGCCGCTGAGCGCGTCCGCCGTACTGGTCAACGCCTACGCTTTCGGCGGCAACAACGTCTCGCTCGTCCTGTCGGGCGTACCGGGAGCCGGATCCGAACGCGAACGCCGGGGCGCGGCGGGGCGGGCGGCCACCCCGCGTCACGATCCCGTACACCAGGGCACGGGCACGCGGGGAGCCGCCGCATGAACGCTCTCGACGTGCTCGGGGTGGGCGTCTGCCTGCCCGGCACCGACAAGCCCTCCGAGGCCCTGTCCCCGGCCGTCACCGGCACCCCTGGCCCCGGCTGGCTCGACGTGGCCGCCGCGCTGCCGGGCCGCGGCTACAAGCGGCTGCCCTCGGCCTGCCAGTACCTGCTTGCCGCCACCGGGAACGCTCTGGCGGACTCGGACGGAGCACTGTCCGCCGTCCCCGCCGAACGCCGTGGCGTCGTCGTGGGCACGGACAACGCGGGCATGGCCCTGCTGGACGAGCAGGACCGCACGATCATCGGTCAGGGCGCGGACGCCATCGCCCCGCTGACCGCGCCGTACTTCGCGATGAGCCTGTTCGCGTCCCGGCTGGCCACGGAGCACCAGGTCAACGGCTTCACGCTCACCGTCAACTCGCCGCGCACCGCCGCCCTGGACGCGCTCGGCGCCGGTGCCAGGGCACTGGCCGCCGACCGGGCCGACGTGCTCGTCGTCGGCGCGACCGAGGAATCGCTGCCCGCCGGCGAACCGGGCGCCGACGGCAGTGACACCGGAGCCGTCGCGCTGGTCTGTGCCCGCGCAGGCGGTCCGCCCCCGGCGTCCTCGTACGGCACCGTGCGGGTGCGCGACGCCTTCCTGGAGCCGGGCACCCGTCCCGGCCGCGCGCTGGAGAACGCCTGGCGCGCCCTGACCGATGACGGGGACAGGCCCTTACGGGTCGACGCGGTCGTCGACGACTCGCCCGTCGGCGAGGCCGTCGAGGCCTGGCTCGGCAACCGGTGTGCGGACCTCGGGATCTCCCCGGCCGGCGCCGGAGCGCTCACCCCGCTGCGCCACCTCGCCGCCGCGCTCGCCGCCCGGGACGGCTGCAGCCGGATCGTCGTGACGGCCGCGGCGGAGGGCAACGTGACGTTCGCCCGGCTGGACGCCTCCGCGCACGTACCCCTCATCCACCTCCAGCAGAACGGGAGCCGATAGTGATCACAGAAATCCAGGGGTCCTGGTCCCTCGTCCTGGGCGTCTCCAGCGGCTTCGGCCGGGCCGTCGCCAGGGCACTCGCGGAACGCGGCGGCAACGTCATCGGTGTGCACTTCGACACCGCCGACGGTGCGGAGGCCGCCGCCAAGTTCGCCGACGAACTCCGGGACACCGGAGTGTCCGCGCACTTCTTCAACCTCAACGCGGCGAGCGCGAGCACCCGCAGGGAGGTGGTCGGCCAGGCCGTCGAACTCGCCGCTGACAAGGGCGTCCGCATCCTGCTGCACTCGCTGGCGTTCGGCTCGCTGCTGCCGTTCGCGCCCTCGCAGGACGGGCCGCAGGACCAGGAGACGGTCAACTCCCGGCAGTTGGCGATGACCCTCGACGTCATGGCCAACAGCCTCGTCTACTGGACTCAGGACCTGCTCGCCGCAGGCCTGCTCCGACGCGGCGCGAAGATCTACGGAATGACCAGCGCGGGCAGCACCCAGGTCCTGGACAGCTACGGTCCCGTCTCCGCTGCCAAGGCGGCCCTGGAGGCCCATCTGCGCCAGCTGGCGGCCGAATTGGCGCCACGCGGCATCGCGGCCAACGCCCTGCGTGCGGGCACCACGCTCACGCCGGCCCTGGAGAAGATCCCGCACAGCGCCGCTTACGCCGAGGTATGCCGGGCCCGCAACCCGCACAAGCGGCTCACCGAGCCCGAGGACGTCGCCGAGGCGATCGTCCTGCTGTCGATGTCCGACTCGTCGTGGCTCACCGGCAACGTCATCGGCATCGACGGCGGCGAGATTCTCACCGCCTGACCCCTCTTCACCCCCGCACGTCACCCGCAAGGCACAGCAAATCCGTACGGAAGGAAATCACCACATGTCCGAGAACACCGCCGTCGCCGTCGACACCGAGGAACTGCGCTCGCTCGTCGCCGACGCACTGGAGCTCCCCGTCGAAGAGGTCACCGACGAGGCGCACTTCGTCGACGACCTCCAGGTCGACTCGCTCATGGCCCTGGAGATCGTCGTCAACCTGGAGAAGAAGTACGGCATCAAGGTCGCCGAGTCCGACTTCAAGGAGGTCTCCAACCTGCTCCAGGTGCGCGCGCTGGTCGACTCGAAGCTCAAGTAGTCGTCGTACGGCTGCTCAAGCAGGCGCCGTACGGCCGGCGTTCGCGGGGCCCCGCGTCCGTCGCAGGGCCCCGCGCGGCCGGCCCGTACCACCTACCGGCCCGGACGACGGTGCTTGACGCCGTTCCGAAGCAACGCCCCCGAAAGACCGACCCGCAAGCCCACCGAAAGGCAGCAACATGTCAGACGGCGCACGACCGGTCGCCCTCGTCACCGGCGGCTCCCGCGGCATAGGACGGGCCGTGGTCACCCGGCTCGCCCGCGACGGCTTCGACGTGGCGCTCTGCTACCGCTCCGACACCGGCGCGGCCGAGCAGGTCGCCAAGGAGGCCACCGCGCTCGGCGCACGGGTCCTCACCCAGTCGCTGGACGTCGCCGACCCGGCTGCGGCCCGCGAGTTCGTCAACCGGACCGAGGAGGACCTCGGCCCGCTGGACGCAGTCGTCACCAGCG
Source organism: Streptomyces sp. NPDC051664 (assembly GCF_044453545.1). Taxonomy (NCBI): domain Bacteria; kingdom Bacillati; phylum Actinomycetota; class Actinomycetes; order Kitasatosporales; family Streptomycetaceae; genus Streptomyces; species Streptomyces sp. NPDC051664. Next base: position 25,593 of record NZ_JBITCU010000022.1, read on the forward strand.
CGGGCATCGTGCGCGACAACCCGCTCGTCCTGATGGACGACGACCAGTGGCGCGACGTCATCTCCACCAACCTCGACGGCACCTACACCATCTGCCGTGCCTCGGTCTTCTCCTTCATGAAGCGGCGCACCGGCACCATCGTGACCATGTCGTCCGTGGCGGGCGTGTACGGCAACGCCACCCAGAGCAACTACGCGGCGTCCAAGGCCGGCATCATCGGCTTCTCGCGCTCGCTCGCCAGAGAGGTCGGCAAGTACGGCATCCGCGTCAACTCCGTCGCGCCCGGCCTCATCGAGACCGACATGACGGCCGACATGTCCGACGCCGTCAAGAAGCAGATCCTGGGCAAGGTCCCACTGGGCCGCTTCGGGGCAGCCGACGAGGTCGCCGACCTGGTCTCCTTCCTGGTGTCGCCGCGGGCCGCGTACATCAGCGGCCAGGTGCTCGGCATCGACGGAGGTCTGGTGGTGTGAGCGGCACCAGCGGTACGAACCGCCGCACGCGCCGCGACGCCGCCCGCCGGACGCCCGTGGCGGGGAACCGGACGCACGGACCGGGGAGCCGGAAGCCAGGACCGGGGAAGTGGACATGAGCAACCGGCCGGCCGCGCTGCTCGCCGCGCCCCTCGACGCCCTGCGCACCGCGTACACCGCGTTCCATCCGCCCAGGCCCGAACGCCGCCGCCGCCCTGAGCAGTTCGGGCTCAGGGCGCAGGAGGTGACCATCCCCGCGGGCAGGGGCGGCCGGACGCTCGCCGGCTGGCTCTGCCGGGGCGAGCGTACGGACCGCGTGGTGCTGCTCGGCCACGGGCTCGGCCTGGACAAGTCCCGCAGCCTGCCCTACGCCCGCTATCTGCACCGGGCCGGACACACGGTGCTGCTGTTCGACTACCGCAACCACGGCGACAGCTTCCAGGACCGCGGATTCGCCGGCTTCGACCGGAAATTCGGGCAGGACACCGTCGCCGCTGCCCGGTACGTGACCACTCTGCCGGAGCACACCGGCGCACGGCTCGTCCTGTACGGCTTCTCGCTCTCCTCGTTCGCGATGCTGCGCGCGCTGCAGAGGCTGCACCCGGTCGTCGACGCGGTGGTCTGCGACAGCGGGCCCGCCTGCGACCCCCCGGCGATCTCTCCCAACCTGCTGCGCGAGGGGCTGCTCGCGCTGCCGGAGCGGACCCGCGGTGGACGGGCCGGGGCGGTCGCCGAGCGGTCCTTCCAACTGTTCAACCACCTCACCATCGGCGGCGCCGACTGGCCGCCGGCCCCGGCCGCGCCCGGATACGCCACCACCCCGATGCTGTTCATCGGCGGCGGCGCGGACGCCGTGGTGCCCGCCGAAGAGATACTGCGGCTGGCCCGCCGCTACCCGCATGCCCAGACCCTCGTGCTCCCCGACGCCCGCCACCTGCGCGGCCTGTGGGCCGACAAGGAGCGTTACACCTCGACCGTCCTGGAATTCCTGGACCGTGCCTGCGCCCGGACCGGGAGCGACCCGGGGACGGTCGCCGATCCGACCAGGACGGTGCACCGATGAGACTCGGACTGAACCTGCGCTACCTCGGGAACCTCGGCGCGGGCGCCGACCCGAGGACCTCCGCCAGGTACGTACAGGAGGCGGAGCGGCTCGACTACGCGGTGGCCTGGACCGCCGAGGCCTTCAGTTCGGACGCGGTGTCGCTGCTCGGCTACCTCGCCGCGCAGACCAGCCGGATCGAACTCGGTACGGCCGCCATGCAGATCCCGGCCCGCAGCCCCGCCATGACCGCGATGACCGCCACCACCCTCGACATCCTCTCCGAGGGCCGCTTCCGGCTCGGCCTGGGCGTCTCGGGGCCCCAGGTCGCCGAAGGCTGGCACGGCGCGCGCTTCGACAGGCCGCTGGCGCGCACCCGCGAGTACCTGGACATCGTCCGCATGGCACTGCGCAGAGAGGACGTCGTCTACGACGGCTCGCACTACCGGCTCCCGCTGCCCGACGGACCGGGCAAGCCGCTGCGCCTCGGCACCCGGCCGCGCCGCAAGGACGTGCCGGTCTACCTGGCGGCGGTCGGCCCGCGCAACGTGGAACTGGCCGGGGAGATCGCCGACGGCTGGCTGTCCGTGTTCTTCCAGCCCGAGACCGTCGCCGAGCACCTGCCACTGCTGCGGGCCGGGCGGGCGAGGACGGGCCGGGATCTGACAGGGTTCGACGTCGTCTCCTCGATGCCCGCGGTCGTCGGAGACGACGTCGCCGACTGTGCCGACCGCGTCCGCATGTACACCGCGCACTACCTGGGCGGCATGGGCTCCCGCAAGGAGAACTTCTACAACCGTCTCGCCGCCCGCATGGGCTACCCGGACGCCGCACAGCGCGTCCAGGAGCTGTACCTGGAGGGCCGCCCGCGCGAGGCAGCCGCGGCGATCCCCCAGCAGTTCCTGGAACGGACCTGTCTGCTGGGCCCCGTCGAGCGCATCGCCGACACCCTGCGGGAGCACGCCGAGGCGGGAGTCACCACGCTCTCCGTGATGATCTTCCCCGTCGACGCGGAGGACGGCCTGCGGACCCTGCGCGCACTCGCCGACGCGCTGAACAAGGCGGGCGCCGGTTGACGGCCCCTGCCCGCGGACGTCCCCCGGGGCCCCGTATCCGCCCGCACACCGCGCGCTGTGTTTCCGACGCAGACTTCCGACCCGGGACCTCAGCCCCCGGACCTCAGCCCCCGGACCTCCGATCCCAGGAAAGGCACGGTCGCCCCGTGTACGACGTCATAGTGGTGGGAGCGCGGGCCGCCGGTTCCCCGACAGCGATGCTCTTCGCCCGCGCCGGATACCGCGTGCTGCTGCTGGACCGCATCCGCCACCCCCGCGACACCCTCTCGACCCTCTACATCCATCAGCCCGGCGTCGCCCACCTGAATCGCTGGGGCGTGCTCGACGCGGTGGCCGCCACCGGTTGCCCGCCGCTCGACCATGCCCGTCACCAGGTCAAGGACGTGGTGCTCGAAGGCTGTTCATGGCCCGCCGACGGCGTCACCGCCGCCTACGCCCCGCGCCGCTACCTGCTGGACCGCATCCTCACCGACGAGGCGGTCGCGTCCGGCGCGGAGTTCCGCGAACAGTCCACGGTCGACGAGCTGGTGTTCGAGGAAGGCCGGGTGGCCGGTGTCCGCTACCGCTCGGGCCGGCAGCAGTTCGAGGAGCGGGCCCGTCTGGTGGTGGGCGCGGACGGTATGCGCTCCAAGGTCGCCGAACTTGCCGGTGCCCGCAGCGAGTTGGAGGATCCCATGCTGACCTGCGCGTACTACTCGTTCTGGTCGGGAATCGACACCGGCTTCGAGGTGTACGAGAGCACCCGCAAGTGGGCCGGATTCGTCCCCACCAACGACGGCCTGACCCTGGTCGGCACCTACTTCCCGATGGCGGACTACGACCGGGTGCGCGCGGACGCCCGTACCGCCTACCTGGACAACATCTCCGCGATCACACCCGTCCTGGCCGACCGGATGGCAGGCGCGACGCAGGAGGACCGGCTCTTCGGCACCGGTGACCAGCGCAACTTCTTCCGCCAGGCCGCGGGCCCCGGCTGGGCGCTGGTGGGGGACGCGGGCCACCACAAGGACTCGCTCACCGGCAAGGGCATCACCGACGCCTTCCGGCAGGCGACCGCGCTCGTCGAGTCCGTCGGCGACGGGCTGCAGGACGATCCCAGACTGGACAAGTCGCTGCGCCGGTACGGCGAGCGGCGGGACGATCTGGTCATGGAGGGATACCGGGACACCCTGGCCGCGGCCGAGCTGCGGCCAGGCCGTCGGCTGCCGCTGATGCGCGCCATCGTGGACGACCCGCAGATGACCGCACGGTTCTTCTCCGCCATCTCCGGAGTGCTGCCCTCCAACGAGCTGATGACACCGGAGCTGCGGGAACGCGTCGGGGCGTGACGCGACGCGCCGGTCCCCCCGCGAGGAGAAGCGAGGAGACCGGCGCCGCCCCGGGGGGCGGCAGCGCGGTCAGAGCCCGGCCACCGCCGGATTGGCCGCCACCGAGCGGAAGCACTCCCGGGGATCGGAGACGAGCTTGCGAGCGTCCAGGTCGAGGATGCCGCCCACGTTGAAGACCTCCGCCACGAGCGTGCCGTCGGCCCTGGTCATGGTCTGCTCCACCCGGAAGCTCTTGCCCTCGCCGAAGACGAAGACACAGTTGATGTCGACCTCGTCACCGGCGACCACCTCACGGTGGTACCTGATGGTCGTCTCCAGGTTGACCGGACTGACGCCCTTCTTCAGCAGGTCCCCCTGGTTGATCCCGGCCGCGCGCAGCAGTTCCCAGCGCGCGTGCTCCGCGTGCTGGAGGTACACGTTCCCGTTGAGGTGTCCCTGTGCGTCGGTCTCGTAGACGCGAACGGTGACCCGGACCGTGAACGGCTTTGCCATGTTCTTCCTTTCTGCGGTGCGCATTTCATGCGCCATGGGTGATGTGTCGGGCGACTTCCACCCGTGAGCCGATGCCGAGCTTCCGGAAGATCGCCCTGAGGTGGTAGTTGACGGTGTGCGGAGACAGGCTGACCCGCCGTGCGACCTGGCGGTTGGTAAGCCCGTCGCTGACCAGGTGGGCGATGGACCGCTCGGTCTCCGAGAGCGCCTCCCAGCCCGCGGTGGCGGCCCTGCCCTGGCGGGGAGCGCTCGTGACGGGCGTCCCGTGCTCCTCCATGAAGGCCCGGATACGCTCGATGTCGCCCTGCGAACCGATCTGTACGAAGCGCCGCAGCGCGGACCGCAGCGCGGCGGCGCCGAGAGCGCCGTTCTTCTCCTCCTGCGTGCTCAGCAGTATCCCCAGGTCCTCCTCGGCGAGCGCCCCCGCGCACGGGCTGACGTGCTCGCGCGCGGCCTGGCGCAGTGCCTCGGAGTCCCGCTCCAGCAACCCCCTGGCGTGCAGGGCGGCGACGGCCAGGGTCGGGCGCCCGGGGTTGGCAGCCGCGAACCTTTCGGCGGCCGTCACCACGGTCGACGCGAGCGGCATGTCGTCCGCCGCCAGAGCGAGCCTGACGAACCAGGCCGCAGCCGCCGCCTCCTCCACGAACAGCTGTGGAGAGGTGAGGAGATGGGCGTACGTGGTGGTCAGCAGTTCCGCCGTGCGCCGCGGACCGAGCTGCGCGGTGGCCACCAGGCACTCCCCCCAATCGAAGTGGATCGAGGGGAAGACCGTGCTGTCGGCGCCGACGGCCGCCCGGCATCGCCACGCGTAGTCGGCGGCCGACGCCAGGTCGCCGCGGCGCAGAGCGACCAGGATCAGCACCGCCTGCCCGACCGGTACGACCCAGCCGCCACCGGTCTTCGCGGCGACCTCCAGCCCGGCCTGGGCGGAGTCCTGGGCCTCCTGGAGCCGGCTGGACTGGAGCAGCAGCATGGCCCTGGCGATCAACGGCGTCGCCGTGTGCGGGTGGCCGAGTGCCTCGGCCTCCGTCCGGGCCGTGGCGATCAGCCCCTCGGCCTCTTCGAACCGGCCGATGTCGGACAGCTTGGTGGCCAGTGCCAGTCTGACGTACGGGGACCACATCGGCGGGGTGGCCGGGCCCAGGCGCTGGACGGCGCGCTGCCCCCACCTGAGCCCCTCGGCGAGGTTCCCCACGGCCCATTCCAGGTTGGACATGACGACGGTGGCCGTCACCGCGTCGGCCTCGTCGTCGCGGCCCTGGTGGGCGGCGAGCAGCGCCCGCGCTCGGGTGGTGGCGCGCTGCACACCGTCGGCGAAGAGGGAGACCGTGTTGCGGGTGATCCGGTCGGCCCGGTCCGCGAGCGGTGCGTCGGCGGTCCCGGTGAGCTCGACGTCGGCGTAGTGGGCCTGCAGCGCGGCGGTCAGGCCGGCCCGCAGTTCCTCGGCGAGCCCCAACGGCAGGGGCTCGGTGCGGGTGCTGCGGGCCATCAGCAGGGCGGGCAGCAGCCGGTGGACGATCCCGGGTCCCGTGGACGACGCCGGGAGGGGGGCCGGCGCAGGCGGCGGGGCGGGCGTGTCCGCGGACCCCGGCGCCGGCGTGCCGGGCGGACGGCCGCCGGTGACCAGGAACTCCGGCGGCATCGGCACCTGGAGGCAGTGCTGCCTGCGCAGGGCGCTCACGTCCTGGCGGAGCGCCTGCCGGACCGCGGCGGGCAGCGCGTCGGCGATGGAACGCCGCACCAGCTCGTGCTGGAACACCGTCTGCTCGCCCGGACAGATCAGCAAGCCCGAGGCGATGGTCTCGTTCAGCGCGGGAAGCATCGATGCCGTGGTCTCCCTCAGCATCGAGGCGACCTCGACGACCATGAAGGACCCACCGACCGCCGCGGCCACCTGGACGAGCTGACGGGCCTTGTCCGATAGCGAGTCCAGCCAGTGCTGCGCGAGGTCGCGCACCCGTCGTGGAATGCGTTCGTCCAACAGCCGGGCCCGCTCGTGGGAAATCTCCACAGAACCCTCTTCGCGCAACCCCTGGACGAGTTCCACGATCAGGAGGGGATTTCCTCCCGCGCCGGATATCATTGCGGCGAGCTTCGGGTCGGGAGCGGCACCCATGATGTCGGCGGCGAGTTCCGTGGAGGTGGCTTCGGAAAGCCTGCCGAGTTCTATTCGGTGGCACCCGGCGAATTCACTGGAAAGGCGACGCATCGATCGGTTCTGTAATCCAGTGCGAAGCCCGATTATCCGAATGAGGGGAGCCGTCCGGGAATTTTTCGGGGGCTCGTAGTGAGCCAGGGACGCTACTGCCTCGGTCAATTCATCGGGGACGTTGTGCAGGTTGTCCACCACGACCAGCCGGGGCTTGGAGCTCGCTGCGGCGGAGTCGAGGACCGCCATGAGGGACGCGGCCTCACGGCGTCCCGCAGGTCCACCCGCAGCGGGGTTCAAGAACGAGGAAACGGTGAAGTCGAGTCGCTCTGCGGCCCGCTGGGACTCCAGCAGCAGCCTGGTCTTACCCGTTCCTGACGGTCCCTGAATGGTGAGCGTGCCGCTGTACCCCGCAGTACCACCGGCGAGTAATTGCGCTATTCGATCTAATTCTGTTTTCCGGCCGAAAGTCTGAATTAATTCAGTGTGTTCCGTCATGGTGCCTTAAACTTTCGGTTCAAGTGAAGGCCTGGGCATCGGGTCAGGTAACGGCGGGTGGCAAGTCATGGAATTCTCCCTCCGTGACGGCGGTCGAATGACAGGTCAACGCCATCCCAGACTGGCATGCGGACCGTCGGAAAATGGAGACGGCTCGTCCAAATTAACGTGTGACCTTCGTCTCAGTTCCAGGATTCCGTAAAATTTTCATGGGTCCGCTTGAGAATATTTCGTGGCGACCGGGTGTCGCCGGGCTCCTGCTGCCGTGCGGTCGCCCCGGTCCGGGCGCGGTGGATTTCGGCAGGTGGCTCCGGGTACCCGACCGGTCGCGCAGATCTCGATATCCGCGGCGGACTCGGTGCGGCGTCAGTCCGTGTCCGGGCCGCGGTCGCTTCTCCCAGGGCCGGCGAAGACGGTGCGTTCACTTGTCCGGTGCCGAACCGGCCGCGAAATCCGGGAACCAGCTGAGCATCTCGGAGTGGCTGACTGATCCTTCGGCGCTGACGTCGGTGACAGGGGGAACCCTGCAGGATGCGCTTGACGGGTAGTTCGAGCTTCTTGCCGGTGAGCGTGCGCGGGACGGCGGGGATCGGCACGATCACGTCGGGCACGTGGCGCGGGGACAATCGGCGTTTGATGGCCGTGGCGATCCGCTCGCGCAGTCCTTCGCCGAAGGGGATGCCGCCTGCGGTCAACAGCAACACCAGGCCGGTGGCGGCCAGCGGCACCAGGACCGGGGCGATGTCGAGCACGGCGGGCAGCACCAGGCCCGCCGCGGCCAGGAGTTCAATGGCACCGATGGCCTTGAGGGCACGGGGGCTGAAGTCCTCGACCCATCGGGTGGCGGTGCCCACGCGGGCCATCTTCTCCTTCGGCACGAACATCTTGGAACTGCCGACCAGGCAGACAAAGGCCAGCAGTCCGGCGACGATCCACAGCGCGAGGTCCACCGACAGCTCCTTGGCCGGGGATTTTTGGCCCGCACCGCCTGGGGCGAGAAAGCAACCTCGCCCTGTGGCATCTCCGAAACCCCAGTGGCGAGGAGACCTGGGTCACCCGCCCCGCCGTGTCACAGGGCGCCGGGCCACCTCGTCTCAGGGGGTGTAGCCACTGACGACCACGGAGGAGCACACGATGGACGCGCGACTGAACTACTTCGCCAGCCCGACCGCCGGCACGGCCTTCAAGCACTTCATTGCGGCGGGCAAGGCGATCAAGGAATCGTCCGTGCCGGCCGCGACGCAGGAGCTGGTGGCGCTGCGCGTGAGCCAGATCAATGGCTGCGCCGTCTGCATCGACATGCACACCAAGGAGGCCACGGCCGCCGGCGAGACCTCGGTGCGGCTGCACCTGGTGGCGGCGTGGCGGGAAGCCACGGTCTTCACCGAGGCCGAGCGCGCCGCCCTGGAGCTGGCCGAGCAGGCGACCCGGGTCGCCGACGCGGCCGGCGGGGTCAGCGACGAGGTCTGGGCGCGTGCGGCCGAGCACTACGACGGGGAGCAGCTCACCGTCCTGGCGGTCCTGGTCTCCTTCATGAACACGGCGAACCGGCTGAACATCATCGCTCAGCAGCCGGCCGGCGACTACGAGGCCGGGCAGTTCCACTGAACAGCCCCCGCTCCTGGCTCAGGCCAGGGGCGTTGTGCCGTCCCGGCGGCGAACCGGATGATCTCAGGAGGACGCCTCGCCGGCGCGAGTCCGGCCGGGCGGGAGCAGAGCAAGGGGAGTCTGCATGAGCAAGGTCGACGAGTTCGAGGAGCTGCGGCCGCTGCTGTTCTCGATCGCGTACCGGATTCTGGGCAGCGTGGGTGAGGCGGAGGACGCAGTGCAGGAGACATGGCTCCGCTTCGACGCCTCGGCGACTCGGCCCGCGTCGGCCAAGGCGTTTCTGTCCACCACGGTGACCCGTATCTCGATCGACGTGCTGCGGTCCGCCCGGGTGAGGCGGGAGGAGTACGTCGGACCGTGGTTCCCCGAGCCGCTGCTCAACGATCCGTACCAGGATCCGGCACACTCGGCGGAGCTCGCCGACTCGGTGTCGATGGCGGCGCTGCTGCTCCTGGAACGGCTCAGCCCGCTGGAACGGTCGGTGTTCGTGCTGCGGGAGGTGTTCGCCTTCGGCTTCGATGAAATCGCCGCGGCGGTGGGGCGGTCGGAGGCGGCGTGCCGGCAACTGCTGGTACGGGCGCGACGGCACATGCACGCCGGGCGGCCACGGTTCGAAGCGGACCGTCAGGAGCGGCAGGAACTGGCGGCGCGGTTCTTCGACGCCCTCCGCGAAGGCGATGTCGTCGGCCTGCGGGATCTGCTCGCCGCCGACGTGTCCATGGTGGGGGACGGCGGCGGCAAGGCCCCGCAGCTGGCCAGGGCTGTCGTCGGCGCCGAGAACGTGGCCCGGCTGCTTGCCACCGTCTTCCCCCTGCTGGCCCGGATCGACGTGACGTTCGAGCCGCACGAGGTCAACGGCCGGCCCGGCGCGGTCTTCCGCGACCGGGACAACAAGGTGCTCCACATCCTGGCCCTTGAGGTGCTCGACGGGCAGATCCAGACCATCCGCTCGGTGATCAACCCCGACAAGCTCGGCCACCTCGGGCCGGTCGCCGACGCCTGGGCCGTCGACCGCGAGGTGAAGCAGGCCCGCCGGGAGATGACCGTGCAGGCCGTCACCGACAACCCGGCGCTGCGGTCCACCGGCGCCGGGATCAAGAACGGCGAGCAGCGCTGGGAGTGACTGCGGAACCCGGACCGTACCCTGCTGCGCGGGGTCGACGGCGAGGTCCTCGCCGGCTTCACCGACGGCGCCCGCACCGCCACGCTCACCGGCCCCAGCCGAACCTTCACCGAACCGGCCACCACCAAGTCCCGGGTCGTCACCGAGGACTGGGTGCGGCTGATGCCGTACCAGTGGAAGAAGGATGCGGCCGGTAGGCCGAAACGGTGGTTCGTCACCGGCGCCGGCAGCTCGGTCGTCCCCTCCATGACGCGCTGCACGCCGGGCCGTACCGTCGGCCGCTCGGGGCGCCGCCTCGGCCGGGCAGGCGTCGCGTTCGCTGCGCGGGCGAGGTCGTACAGGTGGGTTCGTTCCGTGTCGTTGAGCCGCAGGGCCTGCGCGAGTGGATCCGGAACGGGTTGAGGTCGGGCGCGTACGCGGGGAAGTAAGAACCGTTAGCCGGTCGTCGTTCGCGGTGATGAACGGTGTAGTCCGTCCCTCGTATCCGTCGTAGCCCTCTGCACAGGAGAACCACCATGCTCGGTCTCGAACTCGTCGTGCTCCTGGGCGTGGCCGTCCTGGTGGGCAACGCCCTGGCACAGCGCTTCGGCATCGCCCCGCCCGTCCTGCTGCTCATCGCAGGTGTGCTGCTGGGGTTCATCCCCGCGGTGCGGCAGGCGCAGCTGCCGCCGAAGGTGGTGCTGCTGCTCTTCCTGCCCGTCCTGCTGTACTGGGAGAGTCTGACGACGTCCCTGCGGGAGATCCGCACCAACCTGCGCGGCATCGTGCTGCTGAGCACCGCGCTCGTCATCCTCACGGCCTGGGCCGTGGCGGCCACTGGGCACGCCCTGGGGCTGCCGTGGGGGTCGGCGTGGGTGCTGGGCGCCGCCGTGGCACCCACCGACGCCACGGCGGTCGGCGTCCTGGGCCGAGCCCTGCCGCGCCGCCAAGTCACCGTGCTGCGCGCCGAGAGCCTGGTCAACGACGGCACTGCGCTGGTCATCTACGGTCTCGCCGTCGGCATCACGGTCGGCGCGGACCACCTCAGCATCCCGAACATCGGCGGGCTGTTCCTGCTCGCGTACGGCGGCGGTGCTGCAGTCGGCGTGGTGGTGGCGTGCGTCAACACGTACCTGCGCCGCCGCCTGCCCGACCCCCTGCTGGGGAATCTCGTCATGATCCTGGCGCCCTTCACCGCGTACCTGCTCGCCGAACTGATCGAAGCCTCCGGGGTCCTCGCGGTCGTCGTGAGCGGACTGATCATGTCTCAGACCGCCCCGCGTGTGGTGCGGGCCGAGGCACGCCGGCAGGCGATGGCGTTCTGGCCGATGGCGACGTTCGTGATCAACGGCGCACTGTTCGTCCTTGTGGGAGTGGAGCTTCAGGATGCCGTCCGCACTCTGAGCCGCGCCGACTTCAACCACGCCCTGATCGTGGTCGGCCTCGTCTCTGCGGTGCTGGTCGTGGTGCGCTTCGTCTTCCTTTTCGTCTCCATGTACCTGATTCGTATGATCGACCGCCGTCCGCAGCAGCGGCTGCTCCGGATCAGCCACCGCGCCCGGGTGGTGAGCGGGCTGGCCGGCTTCAGGGGTGCGGTGTCTCTCGCCGTGGCGCTCTCGGTGCCGCACACGCTCGACTCGGGTGAGCCTTTCCCCGACCGCGACCTGATCGTCTTCGTGACCTCCGGCGTCATCGTCGTGACTCTGGTGGTGCAGGGACTTCTGCTCCCCGGCGTGGTGCGCTGGGCCCGGCTGCCGCGCGACACGTCGGTCGAGGAGGAACACGTCCTCGCCGAGACCCTCGCCATGGAAGGGGCACTCGCGGCGCTGCCGCAGCTCGCCGCCGACCTGGGAACCGATCCGAAAGTGGTCGACTCGTTGCGCCACGAGTACGAGGCGCAACTGGCGGTCGTACGCGCCAAGGGCACAGGCGCCGGCGACGACCAGGCCATGCTCCAGAACCAGCACCACACCGCGCTGCGCCTCGCCCTCATCTCCCACAAGCGCGCCACCGTGGTCCGACTCCGCGACGAACGCCGCATCGACGACACCGTGCTGCGCCGACTACAGGCCGCCCTCGACATCGAGGAGGTACGTCTGTCCGGGCGCGAGCCGACGGACTGACCCGTCCCATGCCAGATCTGCATGTCCGGCGAGCACGACGTTGCGACGGGACAACCGACGATGCGGCTGCCGGTGGTCAGAAGGCGAGCCGGCTCGCTCCCGCCGCTGCCCGTGAGCTGCTTGCCGCGCCGTATGAGCAACCGTGCCCGGGTGGTCGGCAGGCCGGCCGGGTCTCCGCACAAGGGCCCACCGTGGCCGGACGCGGTCGTCCGAGGGCCTACGGGACCCGGGCGACAGCGACGTAGAGTCCGCTGGCCTCGGGCTGGGGCGCGGGGGTGCCCCGGAACCATTCGGGTGCCGTCACCAGACCCGGTTCGACGATGTCCAGGCCGTCCAGGAAACGGGCGAACTCCTCGCGGGTGCGCAGCGCGAGCCGGATGCCGCCCTTGCCGTACTCGGCGGCGCCTTGTTCTCCCCGCTCGGGATTCACATCGGATGCTCCCTGGGACAGCACCACGTAGCTGCCCGGTGCCAGTGTGCTCACCAGGGTCCTGACGATGGCGTACGGATCGTCCTCGTCCGGCAGGAAGTGCAGCAGGCCGAGCAGCGACACGGCGACCGGCCGGTCGAAGTCCAGAATCCGGCGTGCGGCCTTCACGATCCCCTCGGGCTCGCGTACGTCCGCCGGAACGTAGTCGGTCGCCCCCTCCGGTCTGCTGGTCAGCAGCGCCTCGGCGTGACGCAGGACGATGGGGTCGTTGTCGCAGTAGACGACCCGGGCGGCCGGGTTGATCTCCTGGGCTGTCTGATGCAGGTTCGGGGCGGTCGGGATGCCCGTACCGATGTCCAGGAACTGCCCGATGCCCTCGCCGGCCAGCCAGGCCGTCGCGCGGCTCATGAACGCACGATTCTGATGCGCCCCGATCTTCGCCTCGGCCGGCAGGTGCTCCGCCACCGCCTGATCGACGGGGTAGTTGTCCTTCCCGCCGAGGAGCCAGTCGTAGACCCGCGCGGAGTGAGGCTTGCTGGTGTCGATCGGAGTGTGGGACATCCCTGTCGTCATGCCGTGCTCCGTCACCGATGGGTCGAACCGCTCCGTCGGCGCAGTCTTCCACAGCAACTCCAGGCCGATCCACGCGCGTTGACAATCGGTCGACGAAATGGCCTGTACTGCGCGCTCGTGGGTCCGGAGCGGCCACAGGAAGCGGATCCGGGTCCGGCTGAAGGCCCTTACGGACCCGGCGGGTTGCTACGCGGCGCCGTTCTCGCCCAGGATCTTGTCGATGCGGGCGTGATGCGCTTCCTCCCATGCATCGAGGGATTCGCCGGCCTCCTTGGCCAACTTCGCCCGGGCATCGAGGAGCACCTGCTCCCGGCGGGCGCGGGGAGTGACCACGATGCCCTCTTCGTCGGCCACCACGATGTCCCCGGCATGCACGTTCACGCCGCCGCACCGCACCTGGCCGCCCAGCGGCACAACGGCCGACTTCGTTCCCGGGATGGGGATGACCCCCCTGGCGAAGACGGGAAAGCCCATCTCGCGCACCTCGGCGAGGTCACGGATCACCCCGTCGAGCACGAACCCGGCGACCCCTCGGCGCTGGGCGACGGCGCAGACATTTCCTCCGGCGAGTGCGTAGTCCACGTCACCCGCTTCGACGACGATGACCGAGCCGGGCTCCGCGCGATGGATGGCCGCGTGAAGCATGAGGTTGTCCCCCGGAGGGCACCGCACGGTGAACGCCGGGCCGGCAATGCGCGGCATCGAGGGCCACAGAGGGCGAATGCCGATGTTCATCACCTGCCCGCGTCCCAGGACGTCGGCGAGGGTGGTCGGTGAGATGTCCCCGAACTCGGTGACGTCGCTCATGTTCTTCCTTCGTTCGCTACGGCGCTCGTCCCACCGTGGGCCGTCGGGTCAGGCCTTCCAGAAGAAGACGGCCGTCATCCGCTTCTCCTCCAGCGTGTGACCCGAGTAACCGGTGGCGCTGTGGATCATATTGGCGGAGTAGAGCAGCAGCCGGTTGGCGCGGTGCGGGACCCGTACGTCCTCGACGAAGGAGTCCGGCGACACGAAGCGGGTGCCCAGCGCGTCGACGAGGTTGTTGTGCGGCGCGGTCACCTGGTTGCCGCCCAGCACTCCACCGGGCAGGCTCTGGCGGTAGAAACTGGTTCCGCAGTCCTTGGGCACGCCGGGGTTGAGATAGAGCACCGCGGCGTAGCGGCAGAGAGTCCGCGAGTCGGTGTGGGGGCGCGGCTCACATTCGCCCTCGCCGACGACCTGGACACAGTTGTGGTTGAACGTGCCGCCGCCAGAAGGGCGTTCGGCCCGGAGTTCCCTGGCGCCGGTCGCCTTTCTCACCAGCCGCTCCACCTGCGCCAGTTCACCGGGCTCGAGCCCCGGCATGGCACGCAGTCCCGGCCAGCTCTCGGGCTTGTGCGGGTAGCCCTCCGTCCAGTCCTCCCTGGCCAGACAGCGCTCCCGGGTGGCGTCCAGATCCGGCAGCACGTCGTCCAGCACCCAGTAGTCCCGGCCACGCGTCGGCTTGCGGTACGGGAGGACCGGGAGGGGAGGGGGTCTCAGAGACATGGGAGGGACCGTAGCGGCCGGGGTCCCTCGGATCGCCACGCAAGCAGTCAACCTTGCGTCAAGGGCTCCCCAAGCGAGTTGAGCCTGACACCTTGTCAAAGTGAGTGACCCGGGCATCGGTTGGGGTTTCGGTGAGGCCGAGGCGGAGGTACTCCGCGTGGTACAGGGCCTGGTCGAGGAGTGCGGCGACGTGCTCGTCGTGGAGTGTGTAGACGACGGAGCGGCCCCGGCGGGTGCCGGTGACCAGACCGAGATTGCGCAACAGGCGAAGCTGGTGCGAGCAGGCGGACTGCTCCATACCGACAGCGGTCGCCAGCTCGGTCGCCGCGCACGGGCCTTCGCGCAGCCGGGCCAGGATCAGCAGCCGGGAGGGCGTGGACAGCGCCTGGAGCATGGCGGCGACCTGCGGTGCGTTCTGCGGGGTCAGACGGGTGTGCGGCGCCGCGGCACTGCTGTCGGGGGCGTTCGCTCCGTTGCCCATGGTCACCATGCTACGGAGAGGGACACATGAATGGATGTTCAAATATTCATGTGTGGTGAGACGTTTCGGCAGCGGTCAAGGGTGCGGGAGAACCCGGTGCCCCGGAGACCGTTGTCCGGGGCACCGGTGACGCATGGCGGACGGGTGTCCGGTACGCGTGTCAGTCGTCGATCGCCGCCCCGTACAGCGCGTCCGCCGTCGGGCCGCCGAAGTCGCCCGCGCCGTAGCTCCAGGAACCGGAGGTGGTGATGCCGCCGGTGCCTGCGGAGAAGACCCAGACGAAGCCGTCGTTCGTGTTCTCGCTCGGCGCCGAGACGAGCAGGCCGAACCGGCCGTCGTCGTTGGGGTCGGTGAAGGAGACCTGGCCGCCGAACTTGTCGCCCTTCTCGACGGTGCCCGGGACGTTGACGGTCCCCTGGTTCGCCGACAGCACGCCGGTGGCCGTCAGGCCCCGGGCCGAACCGCGCAGGACGATGAAGGCGCCCGCGTCCGGGACGGTGCCGATGTCCTCGCCGGAGACGCCGATCGCCAGGTCCGCGAATCCGTCCTTGTTCGTGTCGCCGACGGAGAGGTCGGTGCCGAAGCCGTCGCCCCGCTCGTTCGTGCCCGGCACGCCCGGCGAGTCCTGGGTCCACCAGACCGGCGGGGTGCCAGGGCCCTCCTGGCCTCCGAGCCCGGCCTCGCTGCCGTAGTAGACGCCGACCATGCCGCCGGTCATGCTCTCGCCGCCGTCGTCAGGGCTGTGCGGCTCACCGGTGACCAGGTCGTCGTAGCCGTCGCCGTCGATGTCGCCGGAGGCGACGACGGGGCCGCCGCGTACCGCGGTGACCGGCAGCGGCTCGTCGCCGGAGGCGGTGCCGGGGAGGATGTACGACCAGCCGTGGCCCGGCTCGTCGCCCACGCTGGTGCCGGAGACGATCAGGTCGGCGTAGCCGTTGTTGTCGTAGTCGCCGGTGGTCATCGACTTGGGCTGGATACCCGGCGGCTCGTCGACACCGGACCTGGCGAGCGCCTTCTTCGGCGGCGAGGTGAGCGTCGTACGTGCCTTCTGCCGCGGCTGCCGCGACTGCGGGACGGCGCTCTTCGCGCTGGGTTCGGTGGCCGGCTCGAACTGGTAGGTGGTCAGTCCGACCGAGTCCATGACCGCCAGCAGGTCGCCGGGTGTGGTGTCCGAGAAGCGGGCCGCGGCGAGCGAGGCGCCGAATCTGCCGCCCGTGGTGAGATCGTCGGCCTGCAGCCAGTTGCTCACCGACCCGGTGAGGCCCTTGGGAGTGCCCCACAGGACGACCACGCCGCCCGCGTCGGAGACGGCTCCGATGTCCTCGCCGGGGATACCGACTACCGCGTCGTCGTAGCCGTCGCTGTCGAGGTCGCCGGTGGCCACGGCCTTGCCGAAGTTGTCGCCGGCCTCAGCGGCTCCGGCCACCCCGGAGGAGTTCTGGCTGAAGGCCCTGACATTGGTCGTGCCCATGCCCTTGGGCCCGCCGTACTGCACGGTGACCATGCCCGCGCCCTTGTGCCCGCCGACCGCCGCACCGGGAGAGCCCACGAGCACGTCGTCGTAGCCGTCGCCGTTGAAATCGGTGTTGCGGTCGTTGGCGTGCGTGCCGCCGGGGGTACCGGCGTACGCGGACGGGGCCGAGGCGATGGCCGCGCCCGTGACGAGGAGAAACGATGCCGCCGCGACGGCGGCCGAGCGGTGCTTGCGCATGAACGGCTCCTTGGTTCGGTTCACGAAGGGCCGGGCTTGCTCGGGGGCGCCGGGGTGACCGGAGAGGGCCCGTTCCTTGTCCGGTGCCGTGTATGACAGCGCATGGAGCGCAAGGGTTGTACGTAGGGTGTGTCCGGTTTTCCGAAGAAGATCACTTTGGGGTCGTTGTGGTCCATGCGTGCCGTTCACGCCGGATCGAGACCGTTCGGCGGAACCTCAGGTTCCGGAGGATTGCGGAGCGTCATTCCTGTGTCCCCGGGCTTTGCGTCGGCCGGATCGCCTGGCTCGCCGACCCGTTCGGCGCCCCCTTCGCCGTTCTCGAGCCCGCACCCCAGTCGGCCTGACGAGGAAGCCGCACACTTCCGGGAGGCACTGCTCCGTCCATCGGACCGGACGGGCGGAGCGGTGGGTCGGCCTGTCCGCGACCGTAGGCGGACAGCGGTATTCCGGCGGGCGCGGACGCCACTGTCCGAGGTGTATCCGCTCATGGCTGCCATGCGGATACCCGGATGGCGCCGCGCGGGCGCATACCTGGCGTTTTGCGCCCATACTGAAATTGCTACGGCGCATATCGCCGAGCAGCGGGGTAGCCGCACCCCCACCTGTCGTCGATGCCCCGGGGCGGATCTCATGGACTCCCCATCCTCCGCGGCAGACCCCAAGGGGCCGACCGGGCCGCAGTTGATGTGCCGCGACCGCGTCATCGCCGCTGCGCTGCGGCGGCTGAATCGCGGCCTCGACTGCAGTACCTTCACGGCGTATCTGCTGACCGAGGACGACCAGGCGCTCGGGGCAGCGATGATGGTCGACACCACCCTGAGCTTCACTGTTCCGTCGGGCATGGCGGCGGACGACCGTAACTTCTCCACGGCGAGGGCGCACCAGGCCGGGAAGCTGGTGATGTTCGAGAACACCGATCTCCAGGAGCTGACCCGTCGGTCTCCGGCCCTCTTCATCCACAATCCGTTCCCGATGATGGTCGCCTCCGCGCCGGTGCGGACCCTCCGGTACCGGTTCGGTGCGTTGAGTGTGCGCTGGGTGCCGCCGCGGCCGGTGGCCACCGATTCGCTGGATTTCCTTCAGGCCGTCGCGGACGATCTGGCCGTCGAGCTGACGGACCTCGCGGAGCAGGGCGCGTGGATGAAGGCGCCGTACGTGCCGCTGTTCATCGCCGGGGTGTCGCGTGACCTGGGCGACCCGGTCACGGGAGCGGCTGTGGAAGCCGGCCCCCGCGGACCGGAGGTGCCGGTCGTTCCCAAGCCGACCGGCAGCACGTTTCTCTACCAGTTGCAGAGGCTCGCCGCCGAACTCACGGCCGCGGTGCACATCCGGGACGTCCTCGCCGCCGCGGACACCCAGGTGGTCCGGCCCTTCGGTGGCCGGGCGGTGATGCTGTGCCTCGCCGAGCAGGGCCGGCTCCATGTGGTCGGCGCGGCAGGGTTCTCGCGCGAGTCGGTCCAGCGTGTCGAAGGCACCCTGCTGTCCCGCCACACGCCGGAGACGGACACGCTCCGCGCGATCGAGATCCTGTCCTTCCCGTCGGCCGAGGCGCTGCGGCAGGCCTATCCCGACGTCGATCCCGATCCGGAGGTCCAGGCCCGCGCCTACCTCCCTCTGGTGTCAAAGGGGAGGGCCACGGGCTGCTGTGTCCTGGAGTTCCCGGAACCCGCACCTCCGTTCGCCCCCGAGCAGCTCGCCGTACTGACGATCATGCTGGAGCAGGTGGGCCAGTCCCTGGAACGGGCCCGCTCCTACGAGATCGAGCACGCGCTCACCCAGACCCTGCAGCGCAGCCTGCTGCCGCGCAGCCTCCCGCACATGACCGAGGCGGTCGCCACGGCCCGCTATCTCCCGGCGACCGATCGGGCGGACGTGGGAGGCGACTGGTACGACATCGTTTCACTGCCCGGCGGCGGAATCGGCCTGGTCATCGGCGATGTGGAGGGCCACAGCCTGGAGGCGGTGGCGGTGATGGGCCAACTGCGCAGCGGCGTCAGGGCGTACGCCGCCGAGGGACACGATCCGGCCATCGTGCTGGAACGGAGCAATCGGCTGCTCTCCGGGCTGGGCGCGGATCTGTATGCCACGTGCTGCTGTGTGTGGCTCGACCTGGCGAGCGGGACCGCCACCACGGCGACCGCGGGCCACCCGAGCCCCCTCATCGTCGACGCGGACGGAAACGGCGTCACCGAATCGCTGCCCGTGGGGCTGCCGTTGGGTGTCGATGTGCAGGCCCGGTACGAGCAGAGCGAGGTACAGGTGGTGGCGGGGTCGGTGATGGCGCTCTTCACCGACGGTTTGCTGGACGGGCGGCTGCTCGGATCTGATGCGGCGATGGAGAGACTCGGCCGTGTGCTGGCCGATCACTGCGGCGACAACCTGGAGGTGCTGGCCGACCGTCTCGTCCAGGACCGCCGCGGGTGGCGGGTTCTCGCCGACGACGCAGCCCTGCTGCTGGTGCGGTACGAGGGAGCGCATTCCCGGGAGCACCGGCGGGTGGCACGGATGTCGGTGCAGCGTCACCACCTGCAGGGGGTCGCACAAGTCCGGGAATTCCTGCGGGACCTGCTGCATCAATGGGACATGCTGCCGATGCTGGACACCTTGGAACTGCTGACGTCCGAAGTCGTCACCAACGCCCTGATCCACGCGGACAGCGAAGTGGAGTTGCGGCTGCGGGAGTACCCGGACCGGATCCGGGTCGAGGTCCGTGACAGTGACCCGCATCCACCCGTGCCCACCGCGATCGTCGCGGACGAGGAGAACAACCAGGAAGCGGAGTCCGGGCGAGGCCTGCTGATTGTCGACGCGCTGGCCGGCGATTGGGGTAGCTCGCCGGCGGGGCGCGGGAAAACGACCTGGTTCGATATTGCTATTCCGGCTGAATGACGATATTGATGCCCCATCTCGCAGGGCAGGAGATGCCGAGCGAAAAAAGTGCACTATTTGGGGTCGAATGGTCGGTTCCGCTCCATGCTTTGTCGCGATTTATGGTGCCGATCGTCACGATCGTCGGCGAGTGAATCGACTTGTCAAATGTGATCCGTCGTGGAGATGATTTCCGACGAACAATTGGTGTGCTCGGCCGAGGCCGGGCAATGGACGAGACGGAATGGAACATGCTTGCCAACTTCGCCGGTAAGCGAAGAGTCGCCTTTATGGGTGCCGCCTGTTTCGTATCGTTGATGGTTTCCGGCTGTTCGGCGGTTCCAGAGAGTGTGAATTCTGCGAAAGTGGACGGGGTGGCGTCCGGCGCCACGAAAGGGCAGGTTCTTCGGTCCAGCGTCCATCTGGAACTCCCCATCCAGGAATATCTCTTCTCGGACGCCGACCTGAAGACCGTCAAGCAGGCCATGCGCACTCTCGCGCAGCGGTGCATGCATCGCTACGACGTGTCCTACGACTTCGGTCCGCCCGCTCCCGCCCTCGGCCCCCGCAACCTGATGGACCGCCGGTACGGCCTGACGGATGAACAGCTGGCGCGCACCTCCGGCTATCACCTCGGCGACCGCGACCCGCGCACCCACCCCGTCACTCCGCCCGCCCCGCCCGTGGGCAAGGCGTTGACCGTGTTCTCGGGGAAGGAGCGTCCTGTTGAGGTCAATGGGGTGAAGGTTCCGGCTCATGGCTGTGCGGGAGAGGCGGAGAAGAAGATTGCGGGATCCGGTCGTCTCGGATCAGGCGATCTGGCCCAGGACCTGAATGGGAGGAGCTTCCTCGCCACCAAGGCGGACCGTCGGGTGACGAAGGTGTTCCGGGCCTGGTCGGAGTGTATGAAGGGCAAGGGATTCTCGTATCCTGACCCGCTGTCCGTGATGGATGACAAGCGGTTCCAGGGGAGGACGCCCGTACCGGAGGAAAAGAAGGTCGCGACCGCCGATGTCGCGTGCAAGGGGCGGGCGAATGTGGTCGGCGTGTGGTTCGGCGTGGAGACCGCCTACCAGAAGTCGCTGATCGCGAAGAACGAATCGGCCCTGAGTGCCGCGCTCAAGGCGAAGGAGTCCCAGCTCGCCGCGGCTGCGGCCGTCAATTCCACCGAATGATCGGTCGGTGACATGTGAGAGCGGGCACCGATGCCGTGCCCGCCCTTTCTCGGTGGGCGGGTGAATGCCGGTCAGATCCTTCTGTGACCAGTGGTGTTGACCGACCTGTCGGTGCGCGGTCCGCCGATCCCGGCTGAGCCCCTGTCTCCCGTGCGACGAGGTCCGCGCCCGCCCGTAGCATGCCGGCGTGCGCGGCACCGACGGCTCCGTCCGGCGCTTGCTGGTCTCGTACAGGTTCGTCGGCCATACTGCCCGCCGTGGAGCAGCGTATAGATCCGAACACTCAGCCCGCGTACGCCGCAGGGACAGACCCGGCGTACATCCCTGGTCTCACGGCCCCCCGCCCCGTGGGGACGCCTGACGCGGACCGGGGGAAGACCGAGGAGCCGGCGCCCGAGGGCGCCGCCCCCGACGACCTGGCCGCCGCAGAGGCCGCCGCTTCCGGCGCGCAGGACGCGCTGGAAGCGCTGGACGCGACGGACGGCGAGAAGGGGGGAGAGGAGGACGAGAAGGCAGCGGACGGACCCGTGTTCGAGGTCAGCGACCGCCGGGGTTCGATCACCGCGGACCGTGACGGCATCCGGTTCACGCTGGACGATCAGGAGGCCGATTTCCGCTGGGACGAAATCGGTGCGGTCGAGGTGAAGTCGCCCCGGTTCGGGCGCCGGTTCACCGTCACCGTCCATATGTCGACCAACCGCTGGTTCAATGCCGAAGTCGAGGCGGCAGCCAGGAGCAGCCTCAAGGAGTGGGCGGAAGAACTCGACGCCGTACTGGACGCCTATTTCGAGGAGTAGTCAGGGACAGTCCTGCCCGTGGGCAGTGGCGAGAGGGGCGGGGCCCGCGGCCGTGAAGGCCGTCGGGCCCCTTCATGGTTGTGGAGCTGCCACGCGGACGGCCCTTTGTGGCGACAAGGCGCCATCTGACACAGAGCCGCCACTTCGCATCTGGATCTTGCGGTCTACACGCAATTAGCTTCCGGCGTGCGCGGCATCGTCCGGACGTTCGGTTGGTCGGCTGTGATGCGACCGAGCATCAGTTCTCTTGACGCGCAAGCCTGTTGAGCTCGCGTAAGGAGTCCTGATGCGTACAACCCGCGAAAGACGGCGGCGCACCGCTGCCGTCGGTGCGGTGGCAGCGGCGGTCGTCCTGTCACTGACAAGCCTGCCCGGGGCGGCAGCAGCCGTGCCGCCGTCGACCGGCCCGAGCGTCTCGGGCGCACCGTCCACGCAACAGAAGGGGTCGACCACCTCGACGCTGACCCTGATCACCGGGGACAAGGTCTCGCTGACCACCGGGCCGGACGGCAAGCAGTCGGTGAACATCCTCTCCGGTGCGGGAACGTCCAAGACGTTCCAGACCGCCGGCGGACAGAACGGCGACCTGTACGTCTACCCCGAGGACGCCATGGCCGCCCTCGCCTCCAGCACGGTGGACGGCGAGCTGTTCAACATCAGCCGGATGATCAGGGACGGCTACGGCGACGCGAAGACCGACGAGGTCCCCGCCATCGTCGACTTCCAGGGGAAGCCGACCGCCGCTGCGCTGAAGCAGAAGGCCGAGGACCTGCCGGGCAGCGACAGCGAGCGGGTCATGCCCCAGCTGGGGCTGTCCGCGGTGCAAGTCGACAAGCACAGCGCGAAGGGCTTCTGGCAGGCCGTCAAGCCCGCCCCGGCACGCAGCAGAAGCGCCCAGGCCGCCACGGTGCCCGGCACTGCCGGGGTCTCCAAGCTGTGGTACGACGGCAAGGCGAAGGTCGCACTGGACAAGAGCGTGCCGCAGATCGGCGCCCCGGAGGCATGGGCCAAGGGGTACGACGGCAAGGGCGTGAAGGTCGCCGTGCTGGACACCGGTGCCGACCTGAACAACGCCGACATCAAGTCCGAGATCGTCCAGAGCCAGAGCTTCGTCAACGGCCAGACGGTCCAGGACGGTCACGGTCACGGCACCCACGTCGCATCCACCATCGCCGGCAGTGGCGCCAACTCCGACGGCAAGTACAAGGGCGTCGCCCCCGGCGCCGACCTGCTGATCGGCAAGGTCCTGTCCAACTCGGGCCAGGGCGCGGACTCCAGCATCCTGGCCGGTATGGAGTGGGCGGTCGAGCAGGGCGCCGACGTCGTCAGCATGAGCCTCGGCGGTCCCGACGCCCCCGGTGAAGACCCGCTGACCAGCGCGGTCAACTCGCTCAGCGCCTCCTCGGGCACCCTCTTCGTCATCGCCGCCGGCAACAGCGGCCCAGGCGAGAGCACCCTGGGCGCCCCCGGCGCCGCCGACGCGGCCCTCACCGTCGGCGCCGTCGACAAGTCGGACGCGCTCGCCGACTTCTCCAGCCGCGGCCCGCGCCTCGGCGACATGGCGATCAAGCCGGAGATCACCGCCCCGGGCGTGGACATCGTTGCCGCCCGCGCGGCCGGCACCACCATGGGCACTCCCGTGGATGCCAACTACACCACGGCCAGCGGCACCTCGATGGCCACCCCGCATGTGGCCGGCTCCGCTGCGATCCTCAAGCAGCGCCACCCCGACTGGACCGGGCAGCGCATCAAGGACGCACTCACCGCGCACGCCAAGTCCGCTGCCGACCAGACCGTCTACCAGCAGGGTTACGGCCGGGTCGACATCCCCGCCGCACTCGACCCGTCGCTGGAGCTGTCCGGAACGGCCGACTTCCGCGTGATCCCGTGGCAGAAGGGTACTTACCCCACCCGCAGCCGCACCCTGACGCTGCACAACGACGCCGCGACCGACACCGTGGTGACCGTGACGGCCGCCGCCAAGGACGCGAGCGGAACCGCGGTCCCGGCCGGCACGCTGTCGCTGTCGGGAGCGGGCCTGTCCGACGGCCGGGTCACCGTCCCGGCCGGTGGCACCGCCGAGGTCGTTGTCACGCTCGACAACAACGGCCTGAAGGCCGGCCAGTACGGCGGGTCGGTCACCGCCACCTCCGACAGCGGCGAGTCGGTGCACGCCGCGCTCGGCTTCGTCACCTCCGTCGAGCAGCACGATGTCACGCTGAAGGTCACCGACCGCTTCGGCAACACCCCCAGCGCGTTCAGGTTCACCCTGCACGGGATGGACAACAACGTCTGGCAGAGCCAGACCCTGTACGACAACGGCACCACCACCCTGTCGGTACCGCTCGGCCACTACTCCGTCGAAGGCTCGCTCTACACGGCGGACCCCGCCGGGGGTGCGGTCTCCTACGCGGCCGACCTGTTCACCGTGCCCAACATCGAGGTGAGTGACCGGGATCAGACCTTCACCGTCGACGGCACCACCGCCACCGACCTCAGCGTGAAGATCAAGGGCGAGAACCGGCCCCTGGAGAACGGCCAGGTGACCACGTTCATCGTCCGTGACGACGGCACCGCAAACGGCCACGCCAACTTCTCCGGCATCGGCAACCTGCTCAACCTCGCCGACACCAGGCAAGGTGCCATCCCCAGCGCCGGCGCCACCACCGGCGCGCTGCGCCTGGAGACCTCCCTGGCCCGGCGCGAACCGCTGGTCCAGCTGGAGGTGACGGGCCCCGGGCACGTGACCATCCCGCTGAAGTCCGCGGTGAACGCGAAGCGCTTCGAGGGCACCAAGCGCACCGACCTGGTCGACCTGGGCGCCGGTACCGAGCAGGACTTCGCCGGTGCCGACGTCAAGGGCAAGACCGTTCTGGTCTCCGTGGCGGACGTCACCAAGGCCGACGACCAGGCCGCCAGGGCTGCGGCCGCCGGAGCCGTCGCGATGATCGTGGCCCCTGCCGACCCCGGCCCGAGCGGAAGCGGCGTCCCCGCCGGCCAAACCATCCCGGTCGCCCACGCCACGTACGACAACGCCGCAACCCTCAAGGGGCTGCTGGCCAAGGGCAAGGTCCGGATCGCGCTGAAGGGCGTCCTGGAGTCGGGCTACACCTACAACCCGCACTTCACCGACGACCGGATCCCCGCCGACCTGGCCAAGACCGTCGACGTCAAGGCCTTCGCCAAGGTCACCAATACGTTCCACTCCGACGGCGCCCGGCGCCTGGGCGCCGAGTACATGAACGTCTGGGGCCCCCTGCAGCTGAGCACCGGCTCCGTGGGTCAGCCCCTTTACCAGGGCACCACCCGCGACGACTACTTCCTGGCGGGCACCGGGGTGACGTACCAGCCGAGCGTGTCGGCCAACTTCAACTCCTCGACCTGGCAGATGTACAGCCTCCGGGGCACCTACCTCACCCCGGGCAAGTCCTACACCCGGAGCTGGTTCGACGCGCCGATGCGCCTGTCCCAGTACGAGTTCGGGCCGTGTGTGTTCTGCCGCACCGACGTCTGGCAGAAACTGCCCGGCACCAACGGCGCCGACAACGATCCCACCCACACCCTGTCGGGCCTGACCGGCACCTGGAGCTTCTACCTCAACGGGCAGCAGATCCCCGGCTTCGGTCAGCTGGCGCAGGAGAAGGCGGACTACCGGTACATCCTCGACCAGAAGCTGGCCAAGGACGTCCCGGGCGTCACCCTGGGCCGCCAGATACACACAGAGTGGAATTTCAGCCAGGCGGCACCGACCACCATGGCCATCAAGGACTGCGACACGGCGTTCATTCCCACGCCCAAGGTCTGTGAGTCCATGCCCGTGCTCCTGCTCGACTACGACCTGCCGCTGAACGTGCTCAACCAGGCACGGGCCGGACTGCCGTACACCTTCACCGTGAACGCGGGACGCCCCAAGGGCTGGGCCGGCTCCACGGCGGTCGCCGGCGCCAAGGTCTCCGTCTCCTACGACGACGGCGCCACCTGGAAGTCCGCCGCGATGCTGCGCAAGGACGACAACTCCTTCCAGGCACTGCTGTGGCACCCCAAGCTGGCCGACACCAACGGCTTCGTGACCCTCAGGACCGAGGTCTGGGACTCCGCGGGCAGCCGCACCGTCCAGACCATCACCCGGGCCTACGCCCTCAAGTGAGGTTCTGAACCAGAAGTACGTCGGACACTGCCGGGCGCCCGGCGCAGGGGTGAGAAATTCCCTGCGCCGGGCGCACTGTCTGTGCAACTGGCCGTATCGTCATCACATTCATGAACGCTTCGACCCGCCGTGATGCCACTTCACCAGGTGAACGGGGCTACTCGGAGCCTGTGAGGGAGATACACAGATGCTGGAGACGCTCGGGCTGAGCACCGCCGAGTCGCAGGTGTACCAACTGCTCGTCCGCACAGGGCGCACCGATGCGGACCGGATCCAGCAGCTTCTCCGCCTTGGTGCCGGGCCTGTCGAAGAGGCGGTCGGCGGACTGGCCGACAAGGGGTTGGTGACCACCACCGACGATCGACCCGCACAGCTGATTCCGTCCCCTCCGGACATAGCGGGGGAGGTGCTGCTGCTGGCGCGGATGACAGAGCTGACCAAGGCCCGCGGGGCTCTGGACCGGCTCGCGGGCGAGTACCGCAGTGCGCCCCGCCCGGACGTCTCGGGGGACATGGCCGACGTCATCTCCGACGAGGAGGTGGCGCTGCGGTACCAGCAGATCCAGGCTCGCGCCCGCAGGGAGGTCGTACGGTTCGACGCCCCGCCGTACTTGGTGACCGAGGCCGTCAACGAGGTCGAGATCGAGCAGTTGGCGGCGGGGGTGAGATTCCGGACCGTCTACGACCGGCTGGGGCTGGAGGCGGACGGGTCGCGAGAGGAGATCATCCAGTACGCGGAGGCGGGGGAACAGGCCCGGGTTCTGAATCATCTGCCGGTCAAGATGGTCATCGTCGACGGTTCGACGGCCCTTCTTGCGATGCGCTCGGACGAATCGTGTGCACAGCGGGTCGTCCATGTCCATCCCGGCCCGCTGCTGGACGCGCTGGTCGCACTGTTCGAGCTGGTGTGGGACTCCGCGCTGCCCCTGCACCCCATGGCGGTTCAGCCGAGGAACGACCTGACGGACGACGACGTCGAGCTGCTGACCCTGCTGCTCTCCGGAATGACCGACACCGGCATCGCCCGACAGCTGAGGATGGGAAGACGGACCGTACAGCGCCGGGTGCGGGATCTGATGGACCGTGCCGCTGCCACCAGTCGCATCCAACTGGGTTGGCAGGCGGCCCGGCTGAGGTGGATCGCCGGGCCGGGGGACCCTATGGGGACCACTCCGGAAGACAGAAGTCCGGGCTGTCGCCTGAACGAGCCCTGACGTCCGTATGGCCGGGCCGGACGATGCCGTACGGAGCGTGCGACGCCGACGGCATGGCGAGGGGGACCGGAAGTTCAGCTTCCAGTCCCCCTGGCGGAGCGCCGCCCGTGTGGGTGCGCTCGGTGCGGGTGCGCTCAGTCGGTCGCGGCGGCGGTCTGTGACGCGCCCGACTCGGTGCCGTCCTCGTAGCGGACCGTGACGCGGTAGTACACCGTGGTGCCGGTCGGCTGGGTGCTGTCCCACCAGTAACCGGCGTTGGAGTCGTCCACGCCGATCAGGTCGAAGGTCCCGGTCTCCGGGTTCCACCGGTGGACAGCGACACCCGACACCCGGCTGCCGTTCTCGTTCCTGTCGCCGGTGCCGCCCCAGGAGATCCGGCCGCCGAGGCTCGTGCTGAGGTAGGTGAGCGGAGCGCCGGTCGCCGGCGGGGCGGTCGGACGGAGGTCCAGCTCGGTGACGGCGGCGACGCTCGCGCCGGTGTCCGGGGTGAGCTGGTTGCCGTACTGGTCGACGGCGACCACGCCGTAGCGCGCCTGCTGCCCGTCGGCCGGTACGGCGTCGTGGAAGGTCGTCGCCGTGATCTCCCGCGGCTGCAGGGTCCAGGGATCCTGCACCGGGGTGTACGTCCACTGCCCGTCGGCCCAGTTTTCCTCGACGCCCTTCGGGGCGGCGGGAGCGGTCCGGTCGACGGTGGTGATGCCGAGGTCGGCGGTGCCCGAGGAGGCATTACCGGCCTTGTCGTAGGCGCGGACCTCGTAGTAGTAGACGTTGCCGTCCTTCGGGACGGTCGTGTCGGTGTACGAGGTGGACGTCGTGGTCGCGATCGGCTTCGCGGGGTAGGAGGTGCCCTTCAGCCGCCGGTACACGCGGTACCCGGCGAGGTCCATCTCCTTGTTCTTGGCCCAGCTGACCTTCGTGGACGTGCTCGCCGTGCTGTAGGTGACGGTGGTCCCGGTCGGGACGAGCGGCTTGACCTTGTCGACGGTCGCCGAAGTGCGGGGGGCGTACGCGAACTTGGCGTTGGCTGCGCCGGTCCAGTTGACGAAGTCGACGCGGAGACTGTGCTTGCCCGACGGGATGGTCACGTTGACGGTCTTGGAGACGGTGGTGGCGACGTTCTTCCACATGTCGACCTTGCGGACGCCGTCGAGGTAGACGCGTATGCCGTCGCGGGAGGAGGCAGTGAACGTGAAGGGCCCGCCGGAACCGAAGTCGCGCGTCGTGGACCAGCGGACGCCGAAGTTGTTGGCGGGCATGCCCTTGAAGCCGGGCGCGCCGGTACCCCAGTTCTGGTTGATCACGGAGTCGCAGTCCGTGGCCTTGGGGGTCCCGGAGAAGGTGGTGTTCGCGTAGAACGTCCGCTTGAAGACAGGTGACGCGCAGGTCACTGCGGCGGAGGCGGGGCCGGCCGCGGCGAGCAGCCCGCCCGAGGTGGCGAGCACGACGGCGCCAGCGGTGGCGGCCGTCGTGCGTCTTGGTCGGTTCATGCGTTCCTTCGGTCTTGATCCTCAGCGGCAGGATGTGACCGCCGACGATCAAGACTCGCGAGGAACGCGCTTGGTTGTAGGACCGGGGCCACCTCCCGGGGCGCAGCGGCAGACGTGCGCTCGGCCGCGCGTACCCGTGCGGCGGAAACTTGATCCTCCGTCGGCTCATTTCCGGTGCACAGCAGATCGAAGCCGTCGAAGGAGGACAGCAGCCACAGTCCCGTACCCGCCTCGGTGGCGGAGGGAGTCCGGTCGCAGCAGACCCTGTTCCTACGGCCGGCCAGGCACACCCGCTGTGAGAAACCGCATCAGAGGCCATGAGCAAGGCGCGGCACCATGACGGGGATTGCCGTCAACCGCCACCGGGCCGACCGGTCGGCTCAGATGCCGTTCGGGGCCACGAATGTCTCCAGCGGGACTTCGCAGGTGCCCGACGGCTGCCCCGGGCCGCCGAACCAGCGGACCGACAGGGCGGTCAGGCCCTCCCGGGCCAGGATCCGGCATCGCTCGTCCTCGATCCGGCCACTCGACCCGGCAAGGACGAGGACGCCGGCCTCACTGCCCCGTACCGGCGCGGCGAGGAACCCCTCGCACACGCCGCCGCCGACACCGCTGTGCGCAACGCTGAGCGCGCGCTCGACGATGTCCATCCGCCGGTCAGGCGTCCGCGAGGACCACTGAGCGGGTCAGGTGGCGGGGGCTGTCCGGGTCGATGCCGGCGGCCTCGGCCCGGGCGATCGCCAGGCGCTGTACACGGACCAGTTCGGCCAGCGGGTCCAGACCGCTCTCCACCCAGCGGGCCCCGGTCGACAGCACCTGGTCGTCGAGCCCCTCCGGCGCGGCGCCGAACATCCAGGTGGCGGTGCCGGTGGTGGTGATGCTGATCGGGCCGTGGCGGTACTCCATCGCGGGGTACGACTCCGTCCAGGACAGCGACGCCTCCTTCATCTTGAGCGCGGCCTCGTTGGCGAGGCCGGCCGTCCAGCCCCGGCCGAGGAAGGTGAACTGGGCGCAGTCCAGCAGGCCTTCGGGCAACGGCTCGGCCAGTGCGGTCTCCGCGTCGCGGACCACGGCGTCGGTGTGAAGGCCGAGGTGGGCGCGGAGCAGGGTGAACGTGGTGGTGGCGAACCGGGTCTGCACCACGGACTGCTCGTCGGCGAAGTCGAGCACGACGACATCGTCGGCCGCGGTCATCACCGGGGTGTTCGGGTCGGCCGTGATCGCGACGGTACGGGTGACGCCGCGGAGCCGGCCCAGCAGGTCCAGCACCTCGGTCGTGGTGCCCGAGCGGGTGAGCGCGACGACCCGGTCGTAGCGGCGGCCGAAAGGGAACTCCGATGCGGCGAACGCGTCGGACTCGCCCTGACCGGATTCCTCGCGGAGCGCGGCGTATGCCTGAGCCATGTAGAACGACGTGCCGCAGCCGACGACGGCGATGCGCTCGCCGGTGGCGGGCAGTGCGACCGACTGGCTCGGTGCGAGCTCGGCGGCGCGACGCCAGCACTCCGGCTGACTGGCTGTCTCAATCTCGACAAACGACACTTTTGCACTCCGTACAGGTGATGGGATGCTCGTTCACGCACGTTATAGGTGAACTACAAGCATTATCAAGCATTCTTGTTGCAGGAGACTTGACTGATCAGAGCCTTGTGCGACGCTTGCGCGTGTCCGGTGACCGTGCCCAAGGGGATGGGTGCTCGAATCCCGGACCCGTAAGGAGAGTTCTCTTGTCCAGGGATGCCCGGTGGAACGCGCTGCTGGAGCTGGTCGGGAAGCACGGCAGGGTGGAGGTCGAGGACGCCGCGACGACGCTGGATGTCTCGGCCGCGACCATCCGCCGTGACCTGGACCAGCTTGCCGAGCAGCAGCTGCTCACCCGTACCCGCGGTGGCGCCGTCGCGCACGGGGTCTCGTACGAGCTGGCGCTGCGCTACAAGACGGGACGCCACGCCCCGGAGAAGCAGGCCATCGGCCGCGCCGTGTCCGAACTCGTCGCCGTCGGCGAAGTGGTGGGGCTGACCGGCGGCACCACGATCACCGAGGTCGCCCGCTCGCTGGCCGTGCGCTCCGACCTCGTCGGTGACACCGGCCCCGGGATCGGCGGCCAGCCGACGCTGACGGTGGTGACCAACGCGCTCAACATCGCCAATGAGCTGGTGATCCGGCCGCAGATAAAGATCGTGGTGACCGGAGGCGTGGCCCGGCCCCAGTCGTACGAGCTCACCGGCCCGCTGGCCAGCGGCGTGCTGGGCGAAATCACCCTGGACGTCGCCGTACTGGGCGTCAACGCGATCGACACCGAGCGCGGGGCGTACGTCCACCACGAGGGCGAGGCCAGCATCAACAGGCTGCTCGCCGAGCAGGCGCAGCGCGTGGTCGTGGCCGCCGACTCCTCGAAGATCGGCAAGCGGGCCTTCGCCCGGGTCTGCGATCTCAGCCAGGTCGATTTCCTGGTCACCGACACCGGCATCACCCCCGAGGCGAAAGCCCGCTTCACCGAGGCCGGTGTCACCGTCATCGCTGTGTGACGGTGACACCGGTCCGCCCGACGGGGATGCCGTCGCGCGGGATCAGCTCCGCGGCGCGATCCACCGCTCCCGAGGTGCTGGAAGGGATCATGCGGAACGTGGGCAGAGCCCCGACCGCTCATGGGGGCCGGGGCTCACACATCACACCTCGTCGTCAGGCGCGCGGGGCGCCTCGGCGCGCGCGGCCGGTACTCGACGACGGTCAGCGCCAGCGATCCGCCTTGCCCGTGCAGTCGCGCAGCTGCACGCGGTGTCCGGGCACGTGACCGCCCGGCGTGTACAGGCACTGGCCGGTCGCGTCGTTCAAGATCGAGCCGTGTGCGCCGTACATCCAGGTCGCCGGCGGACCCGGGGTGCCCGCACAGGTCGTTGTCGCCATCGGCGTCTTCCCGGTGTTTCCGGGGCTCTCCGGTGCGGCGGTCAGACAGACGTTGTTCATCAGGCGCAGGTCCGGTCGGCGCCGTGCACCCAGCGCTGGCCGGTGCGCCGATGGCAGGTCTCCACGGCGGCGGCCCGGTCCTCGTCGGCGGCCGGATCGGCGTCCTCGGCCCATGCGAGCTGGGTCGCGCGCGCCGTGGACATTCCTGGTCCGGCCGCGAGTTCCAGTGGCGCGAAAGCACTTCCGGCGATCCGGCCGAGGCTGGGCACAGTCACGGGCAAACCTTCTCTGTTTGAGAATGTCGGGATAGATGCCTGTCGACGCAAGATCGAGCACGGTGGAGCGTCCTGGCCCCGTGACGAACCCGCCGACAAGAGGCTCGGCCATCTCGTCGAGGTACTTTCGTGCTCCCACCACGCCTCTCTCGCGCCCGACTTCGGGCCTCAACGGGCTCAAAGCGGACGTTCGCAGACCTTTTTAGATGTCTGTAGATGTTCGTTACCTCTGTGAAATGAACAACTCTTGCCATCCAGGTGCACCGTCGTGAACTATGTGGCTGTCGCCGCGACGGAGCAGCGCCCGCACCTTCGGTGGTGCGTGCCGCCTCCGCAATTGCGGGACTCCCTCTGCTCCATCAGCCCTGGAGGTGCCTGTGACGATGGCAGATGCGCCGGTCTCGGCCGTGCGGTCGCCGGTGCCGCAGCCCCGCGACCCGGATGACGCGGACTCACCCGCCGGGAAAAAGCGCACCGAAGCCCGCATGCGGCAGCCGCTGCGTCACCGTCTGAGGCGGGACAGAGCCCTCCTGCTGTTCTGCCTGCCGGGCGTCCTGTACTTCGTACTCTTCTTCTATCTGCCGCTCGTGGGCAACGTCATCGCCTTCCAGGACTACCAGCCGTTCCTGGGCTTCAAGCAGAGCCCGTTCGTCGGCCTCGCCAACTTCACGGCGCTGCTCTCCGAGCCGGAGTTCTGGTCCGCGGTCTCCAACACCCTGCAGATCACGGCGATTCAGCTGCTGCTCTACTTCCCGGCCCCGATCGCCCTGGCGCTGCTGCTCAACTCGCTGATCAGCGAGAAGATCAAGCGGTTCATCCAGACCATCGTCTACCTCCCGCACTTCCTGTCGTGGGTGGTCGTGGTCGCGATGTTCAAGCAGGTCCTCGGCGGCGCGGGTTCGGTCACCACGCTCCTGATGGAGCACGGGGTCAACATCGGCAACGTGATGACGGACCCCGGCACCTTCAAGCTGCTGATCACCGCCCAGGCCATCTGGAAGGACTGCGGCTGGGGCACGATCATCTTCCTGGCAGCGATCGCGTCGATCGACATGGGCCAGTACGAGTCCGCCGCCATGGACGGCGCCGGCTGGCTCCGCAGGATCTGGCACATCACCCTGCCGGGCATCCGGCCGGTGATCCTCATGCTGCTGATCCTGCGGCTCGGCGACATCCTCTCGGTCGGCTTCGAGCAGATCATCCTGCAGCGCGACGCAGTCGGCCCTGATGCCTCCGAAGTGATGGACACCTACGTCTACTTCCACGGCGTCATCGACGGCGACTGGGGGATGAGCACGGCCGCCGGTCTGATGAAGGGCGTCATCGGATTCGCCCTGATCCTCGCCGCCAACAAGCTGGCCCACCGCTTCGGTGAGCAGGGAGTGTACCGATGAGTCAGCAGACCTTTGCGAGCCGGCTGCGCACCGCCGGGTCCGGCTCGCGCGTCACCGCCCGCGGCCGCGCCTCGTCCGGCCGTCCGCCGTGGATGGAGCGTCCGCACTGGTACGGGCAGGGAGCGAAGGCAGCGGCCCTCGGCGTCCTGACCGTGATCGTGCTCTACCCGTTCGTCCTGGCCATCGGCACCAGCCTGGCCGGCCGCGAGGAACTCAACGCCAACGGCGGCTACGTCCTGCTGCCGAAGCACCCGACGCTGGAGGCGTACCGGGTCATCCTCTCCGGCGGGGTCGTCACGCAGGCCGCGGTGGTCTCCATCTTCATCACGCTGATCGGTACCGCGCTCAGTCTGGCGTGCACGGTGCTCATCGCGTACGGCACCTCGCGCCCCGGCACGGTCCTCGGCAAGCCGATCCTGCTGCTGGTACTGGGCACCTTCCTCTTCGCCCCCGGCATCATCCCGACGTACCTGGCGGTCCAGCAGTTCCAACTGCTCGACACCTACGCCTCGCTGATCCTTCCGGTACTTCTCAACGCGTTCAACATCGTGGTCGTCCGCTCCTTCTTCCAGAGCATTCCCGAGGAGCTGTACGACGCCGCGCGGATCGACGGCGCGGGCGAGGTGACCGTGCTCTTCCGGATCGTCCTCCCGCTCTCCAAGGCCGTCCTCGCCGTGGTCGGCCTCTTCTACGCGGTCGGCTACTGGAACAGCTTCTTCAACGCGGTGCTGTACCTCAACGACTCGGGCAAGTTCCCCATCCAGGTGATCCTGCGCTCGTACGTCCTGAACGGACAGAGCATCAACGCACAGGCCATGGGCGTGCATGCGATTCCGCCCGCGACCTCGCTGCAGATGGCCGTACTGATCATCGCGATCGTGCCCATCTTCTGCGTCTATCCCTTCCTGCAGAAGTTCTTCGTCAAGGGCGTTCTCACCGGGGCGATCAAGGGCTGATCCGCCCGCCGCAGCCCCCTCCCCCCGCACTTCACATACTTCAAGGAGCACCATGTCCACCAACTTGTCCAGGCGCGGTTTCATGGGCGCGGCGGGGATCGCCGGTCTGACCGTGGCAGGCTTGTCGTCCCTGACCGCGTGCGGCAGCGGCGCCACCGTCAGCAAGGGTGGCGCCAAGGCGTCCGCCAGGCTGAAGCTCCCGACGTACGTCACCGCGCAGACCGCCCCCGCCGACCTCGCGGGCAATGCGGCCGGACTGGACGCCACGTACCTGCGCTACCCGAAGAAGCTCACCAAGTCGGTGGCCAAGGCCCCCGGCGACGGCAGCCGCATCACGGCGCTGACCGAGACCTTCACGACGCCCGCGCCGCCGCAGGCCAAGAACGCCTACTGGCAGGAGCTGAACAAGCGCCTCGGCGCGCAGTTCGACATGACGATAGTCGTCGACCAGGGCGTCGACGCCTACCTCACCAAGTTCAACGCCATGATGGCCAGCGGTGACATCCCCGACCTGGTCTGGTTCCCGCCGAACCAGGGCTTGCAGCGCGTGCCCGAGCTGCTGGACGCCAAGTTCCACGACCTCACCCCGTACCTGTCCGGTGACGCGGTCAAGAAGTATCCGAACCTGGCCAACCTGCCCACCACCGCGTGGAAGACCGCCGTCATCAACGGCAAGATCCGTGGCGTCACCGTCGCCTACGGCTCCATGGGACAGGTCTATGTGGTCAATCAGGACTTCTGGAAGCCGGTCGGCGGCGCCGAGTTCACCAGTGCCGAGGACTTCCTCGCCAAGGGCAAGGAGCTTCTCGACGCCAAGCGCAACAAGTACGTCCTGGAGCCGGCATACGTGAACCACGTCGGCATGTTCGGACAGTGGTTCGGCGCCCCCAGCGGCTGGCGGCTGGAGGGCGGCAAACTCACCCACATGTATGAGACGGAGGAGTACCAGGAGGCCCTGGCGTTCGGAGTCAAGGTGGCCAAGGCCGGTCTCTTCTGGCCCGATCCCAACCTCTCCACCACCATGGAGAAGATGGCTCAGGGCTCCCTCGGCGCCTACGTGCAGTCCTTCCCCAGCTTCCTGGTGGACACCAAGGCGTACGACTTCCCCTTCGGCATCATCGTGCCGTTCGCCGCCAAGGCCGGCGCGAAGCCGAAGTACAACATGGGCTACGGCTCGGTCGGCTACACCGCCATCTCCAAGAAGGCCGACGAGAAGCGGGTCGAAATGCTGCTCGGCGTCCTCGACTACCTCGCCGCCCCGTTCGGCACGGAGGAGCGTCTCTTCCTCGACAACGGCATCGAGGGCAAGCACTTCACCCGCACGTCCAGCGGTGACGTCAAGCTCACCGGCAAGGGCAACTCCGAGGCGGTCACCACCGCCATGCCGCTGGCCTTCCTGGCCAACGGACCCGAGTACGTGTACCTCCCGGGCAAGGCGGAGCTGGCCGGTCAGATCCATGCCTGGCAGCAGGAACTGCTCAAGAACAACCAGTCGAACCCGACGAGCGGCCACTTCTCCGACACGTACACCCGCAAATACGCGTCGCTCACCACGGCCATGGCCGACTGCCAGAAGGACATCATGGCGGGCCGCAAGCCGATCTCCGCCTACAAGGAGGAGCTGCGCAAGTGGCGTTCCGGCGGCGGCGACCAGATGCGTGCCGAGTACGAGGCCTCTATCGCCGGTAAGTAGTCTCCGCCCGCACCACCCGCACAGACAGAAGGGACCCCCGTGTCAGACCTGCGCCTCGGCGTCATCGGGCTCGGCCTCCGCCGCTCCATCGCGACCTCCGCCCACCACCCCGGAGAGGGTTCGGCGATCACGGCCGTCTGCGACCTCGACCCCGAGGTGCGCCGGCGGGAGGCAGAGCGTTTCGGCACCGATGTCGCGGTCGAGGACTACAAGCAGCTCCTCGACCGGGACGACCTCGACGCGATCATCATCGCCACCCCGGACGACACCCACGAGGCCATCGCCATCGATGCCCTCCGGGCCGGCAAGGCGGTCTTCGTCGAGAAGCCGCTCGGGATCACCGTCGAGAGCTGCGACAACGTCCTGCGCGCCGCGTACGAGACGGGGACCCGGCTGTACGTCGGCCACAACATGCGCCACATGGGCGTCGTCCGGCTGATGCGCGACATCATCGCCCGCGGTGACATCGGCGAGCCGAAGGCCGTCTGGGTGCGGCACTTCGTCGGCTACGGCGGTGACTACTACTTCAAGGACTGGCACGCCGACCGGACCCGCACCACCGGACTGCTGCTCCAGAAGGCCGCGCACGACATCGACGTCCTGCACTGGCTGGCCGGCGGCTACACCCGTCGGGTCAACGCCCTCGGCGACCTCCTCGTCTACGGCGACCTGCCGCGCCGCGAGGCGGACACCCCGCGGCCGGACAACTGGCTGCGGGAGTTCGACTGGCCGCCGACGGCCCGCAAGGACCTGCATCACATCGTGGACGTCGAGGACGTCTCAGTGATGAACATGCAGCTCGACAACGGCGTTGTGGCCGCGTACCAGCAGTGCCACTTCACCCCGGACTACTGGCGCAACTACACCGTCATCGGCACCGAGGGGCGGCTGGAGAACTTCGGCGACAGCCCGGGTGACGAGGTCAAGGTCTGGAACACCGGCCCCAGCGGGTACCGCGCCGAGGCCGACATCACTTACCGGGTGCCGGAGGCCAACGGCTCACACGGCGGCGGGGACAGCCGGATCATGGAGGAGTTCTGCCGGTTCGTCCGCGACGGCGGCGTCACCGACACCTCTCCGGTCGCCGCCCGGATGAGCGTCGCCGCCGGTGTGCTCGCGACCCGCTCGCTGCGTGAGGGCGGTGCACCGTACGACGTGCCGGCTCTCGACCCCGAGCTGATCGCGTACTTCGAACGCGGTCAGGTTCGCTAGGAAACTTCTGGCCGGATTCTGACCGGGAAGTGTCGGACAGGGCTTCGGCCCTGTCCGACGGATCTCACTCGCACATCGTGCACCTCCTCATCCCGGAGGTGCAGGCAAGAGAGCACGATCCCCATTCCCCCCCACCAGAAGCAGGTGCAACGCATGACTCTGCGCCACTTGTTCGGCACCACCCTCGCCACGACCGCCGCGGCCGCCCTGGCCCTGCTCGGCGTGGCCGGCCCCACCCACGCCGCGGACCTCGGCACGACTCCCGGCACGTACACCAACTACTCCTTCTCCGGCTCGCCGGTCCTGACCGAGGTCACCTGGTCCACGACCGTCCTGCACGACCCCGGATACACCGCCAACGTGTTCTGGAGCCATCAGTTCGGCTTCAACCAGGGCAACGGCGCCTACCTCGGCATGCAGTCCAACGGCGGGTCGAGCAGGGTGCTCCTCTTCTCCGTCTGGGACGTCTCGGAAGCCACGGCCGGCTCCACCGGCTCCTGGTGCCAGAGCTTCGGCGGCGAGGGCGAGGGCATGAGCTGCCGGATGAACCTCGACTGGACCGCCGGCCATACGTACACCTTCAAGGTGGCAGCCGAAGGCGGTGGCTGGTTCGGCGCCACCGTCGCGGACACCACGGCGGGAACGTCCTACAAGCTGGGCAGCATCAAGACGCCCGCCACCGCCATCTCGCCGTCCGGCATGGTCGACTGGACGGAGTACTTCGAGTGGAACGATCCCCGCGCCACCTGCTACGACCAGCCGTTCAGTGACGCCCGCTTCGGGCTGCCCAAGGGCAACGGCGGTACGGTCACCGCCGCCGTCTCCTCCACCTCGAACAGCGGAAACGCCTGCGCGTCCATGACCCGGACCGACACGGTCAGCGGCGGCACGGTGCAGAACCTCGCCATCGGCAACTCGGTGCGCGGACCGGTGACGGGTCTGGCCGGAAAGTGCGTGGACGCGTCGGGCGGCGTCTCGGACGGGACGGTGGCCGATCTCTACGGGTGCTCGGGCGGCGACAACCAGGCATGGGTGAAGGCGGCCGACGGAACCCTGAGGCTGTCCTCCGACTACTGCCTGACCGCGGCCGGCACGGGTAACGGAGCGGCCGTCCTGGTCCGCGACTGCGCCGGGACGGGCGCCGGGGGCGCCGTCACGGACACGGCCAAGCAGTGGACGTACAACACCTCCACGCGCGCGCTCGTCAACAAGGCCTCCGGCCGCTGTCTGGACGTCCCGGGCAGCGACAGCACCACTGGGACCGCACTCGATCTCTGGGACTGCCACGGCGGCGCCAACCAGCAGTGGACGGTGCCCGCCACGTACTAGCCACACCGGGCCACGATGTCGAGAAGACCTCCGGGGGCAGCGCCGTCGGGCGCTGTCACCGGGGGTCTTTCCGCATCTGTTTTCAGCCATGCTCGGTGGGTAATCGGCGCATTCCGGTGCGGCGGCCGCCCGAACGGCCCTCGCCGCGATGCGTGGCACTGTCGGGTGAATTGAAACGGATCATCCGGAAGATGTCGTACGGAGGCACCGGCGGCCGGTCTCGTACCGTCACCGCCGGACTGCCACCGCCGAGCATGACCGTCGATTTTGCGCCAACCAGGGCGCGCGGCGGCCAGGCTCGAACGCGTGGCCGGATCGGGGTCGGCATAATCGCGTCCATGTCGATCACGGGTGGAGACTTCGTCGAGCTGGGGCGGGACCTGTACGCGTGGCTCCCGCCGAAACGCGGCTGGGGTCTCGCCAACTGCGGCCTGCTCACCTCGCCGCGTGGCGCGATCTGGATCGACACCCCGTACGACCCCGTACTCGCCGGCCAGTTCCTGGCCGAGTCCACGAAGCGGCTGCCCGACGGTGCCTCCATCGACCGGGTGATCGTCACCCACGCCAACGGGGACCATTTCTGGGGCGCGGGCGTGCTCCCGGACGCCGAGATCATCGCGACCCGCGAGGCCCGGGAACACATCCACTACGAACCCACCCCGAAACAGCAGCACGCGCTGGTCCAGGGCGGCGATCCCGCCACCGCGCTCGGCGAATATCTCAAGCGCCACTTCGGCACCTTCGACTGGTCGCAGACCGAACCGGTGCAGCCGACCACGTACTTCACCGGGGAGCTCGAACTGACCCTGGGGGAGTACCCGGTCCAGGTGTCGGCCCTGCCCGCCGCCCACACCACGGGCGACCTGATCGTGCACCTGCCGGCGCAGCGCACCGTGTTCAGCGGCGACGTCATCTTCGCCTCCACACCGCAGCAGCCGGGTGACCACCCGGTGCACTGGGCGGGTCCCCTCTCCCATGTGATCGCGGCCTGCGAACAGGTGCTGGCCACCGGTGCCGAGACCATCGTCCCCGGCCACGGTCCGGTCCTCGACCCGGCCGGGGTGCGCGCACACATCGGCTACCTCGAGTACGTACGGGATCGAGCCCACGCCCTCCATGCGGCCGGGGTGCCTGCGCTGGAGGCGGCCCGCCGGGTGATCGGCGAGCGGCGCCACCCCGAACTCGGCCTGGCAGAACGGCTCGTGGTGACGATCGGCAGCGAGTACCGGCAGCTCGACGGGTCCGAACTGCCCGGTGTGCTGCAGGTGATGACCGATGTCGCCGTCGTCGCTCAAGAAGTCGCCGCTCAAGAACTCTCCGCGCAAGAAGGGGAGTAGTCCCGTGGGGCGGCAGGCCGCGCGGGGTGACAGCCGGATCTCCCGCCGCCCGGGCCGGGAGACGGACCCGACAACAGAAATGCGGTGACGGCATGGCATGGATCGTGGCGCTGATCGCCGTCGTCACTGCCGTGACGGCCGTGGTCCGCTCCCAGAACGCGGCCCGTGACGCCAATGTGGCGTGGGGCCGCGTCGAGCTGGCCGAACGTCAGGCGAAGGCGGCCGATGCCCGCACCACCGCCCTCACCGACGAGATCCGGCAGCTGGCCCAGAAGCGGATACCCGCCGCCGCGCTCGCCCTCTCCCACCCCAGCGCGCCGGTGCCCGGCCTGCGCGAGGCGGCCGAGGTCGACGGCGGCTCCGCGCGGCTGCTGACCGAGGCGGTCCAGGCAGCCCGAGTCGCGGTCATCGAGGAGCGGCAGCGCGTCGACGCGGCCGCCCGCGCGGCGATGCGCGGCACCTCCGCCAAGATCCAGTCCCTGCTCAACCAGTCCCAGCAACTGCTGCACGAGCTCCAGCACGAGTACGACGACCCGCGGATCCTGCAGCTGGACTTCCGTAACGAACTGGCGCTGCGCCGCACCCAGGCCACCGCGGTGCTCTGCGACGCATGGCCGGGCCTGGCCCGGCAGAGCTCGCCGCTCGTCGAGATCGTGCTCGGCGCCCAGTCCCGCGTCGCCGGCTACGAACGCATCAAGGTGGCCAACCATCTGCGCGACGAGTGGCTGGCCGTCGTCGCCCGCGCCGCCGAACCTCTCGCGATCGCCCTCGCCGAACTGCTGGCCAACGCCACCGCCTACTCGCACCCCGACACCGACGTACAGGTGACGGTCCAGCAGAGCGGCGGTCGCGGCGCCTTCCTGGTGGTCGACGACGCGGGCATCGGCATGGACGACGACGCGCTCGAACGGGCCCGCGCCCTGCTGGCGGGCCCGTCCGAAGTGCTCCTGACCGAGCTGGGCGATCCGCCGCAGACCGGCTTCGCCGTCGTCGGCCGGCTGGCCGTCCAGTACGGCCTCAGCTGCCATATCGAGCCCTCACCGTTCGGCGGGATGCGTACGATCCTGCGGGTCCCCGCCCACCTCCTGACGGTGCTGGAGGACGACCGCAGCCTCTCCGCCCTCGCCCCGAAGCCGGTGCACGCGCACACCGCCACCACCGCTGCTGCCGAGCCGGAGCCCGCCGCCGAGCCGGAACCCGCCGCCGAGGAGCGCAACGGACTCCCCAGCCGGCGCCGCCGCGCACCCCGTCCGGCACTCGCACGGTCCGCGCCCACCGCCGCCGTGACCCCGGCCGCCCCACCGCCGCCCCGTACCCCCGAACAGGCCGAGGCATCGTGGGCGGCTCTCCAGCAGGGCACCCTCAGCGGCCGCAGCGCCCCCGCCGCCCCACCGGAAGCGGAACACCACGACAACAAAGACGGCCAGGACGACCGGAACTGCCGGGACGACCGGAACGACCAAGGAGACGACGAGACGTGAGCACCCCTACCCCCACCACCGGTGACCTCGCATGGGTGCTGACCCCGCTGCTGGAACTGCCCGGCGTTCAGCACGCCGTGGTCGCCACCGGCGACGGCCTCGTCGAAGGGGCCTCACCCGGCCTGGACCGCGCCTCCGGCGAGCGGGTCGCCGCCATGACCGCCACCCTGCACGCCGCGGCCCGGGCCTTCACCACCGCGTTCACCGACGTCGAGGCGCCGCAGCTGGCCCAGACGGTCGTCGAGTCCGACCAGGGCTTCGCCATCGTCGTCCCGGCGGGGAAGAACACCACGCTCGCCCTGTTCGCGGAACCCGGGGCCAAACTCGGCGACATCGCGTACCAGATGCAGGTGCAGGTCACCGCGCTGACCCGGGCGATGAACGCACCCGCCCGCCGACCGGACACCACCGCCCGGCCATGACCCCGGGTCCAGGACGCCGTCTGATCCCCGCCTACCTGGTCACCGGTGGCCGGACCCGGCCCACCGGCCCCGCACTCGACCGGCTTGCCGTGCTCGTACGCACCGACTCGGCCCTGCCCGACGACACGGGCTCGGAACAGCGCAGGCTGTGCGAGCTGCTCGAACCGGGCGCCCTCAGCGTCGTCGAATGCGCGGCCCACCTGGACCTTCCGGTCAGCGCCACCGTCTTCCTGGCCACGGACCTCGCGGCCGCCGGACATCTGCACACCCGACCGCCGATCCCCAGCGCCGGGGAGACCGACCGGTCGCTCGTCGAGAGGCTGCTCGTTGGACTCCGCTCCCTCCACTGACCGGACCGGCATCGGCTATCTGCCGCATGCCGACCAGACCCTGATGAAGCTCGTCGTCACGGGTCCCTTCGGCGTGGGCAAGACGACCCTGATCCGTACGCTGTCGGAGATACCCACGCTCCACACCGAAGAGGCGATGACCCAGTCCAGCACCCGTCTCGACGACACCGCGGGACTGCCGGACAAGACCACCACCACGGTCGCCGTCGACTTCGGCCGGCTCACCGTCCTCGACGACCTGGTGCTCTACATGTTCGGCACCCCCGGTCAGGAACGGTTCTTCCCGCTCTGGGAGGACATCGCGCGCGGCGCCCTCGGCGCCCTCGTGCTGGTCGACACCCGCCGGCTCGGCGACTCCTTCGCCGTCATGGACATGGTCGAGGAGCAGGGACTGCCGTACGCCATCGCCGTCAACCGCTTCCCGGACGCCCCCGCCCACCCCGACGAGGTGCTGCGCAAGCACCTCGATCTCCACCCCGACACACCCCTGCTGCAGTGCGACGCCCGCGAACGCCGCGGCAGCATCGACGCCCTGATCGCCCTCGCCGAACATGTGCTGACCCGCCTGCCCCAGCCTCAGGACCCGTCATGACACCTCCCGCCGCCTCCGTGCGCTCCGTAGAGCCGCCGCAGCCGCTCGCGCTGTACGGCCCGGACTTCGCCGCCGATCCGCACGGCCACTACCGGCAACTGCGGGCGCACGGCCCGCTCGCCCCGGTCCGGATCGCCGCCGGCATCGACGCCCTGCTGGTCACCGACTACCAGGCGGCCGTCGATCTGCTGCGCGACACCCACACCTTCACCAAGGACCCCCGCGCCTGGCAGGCCACCGTCCCCGCCGATTCACCGGTCCTGCCGATGCTCGGCTACCGGCCGACCGCACTCTTCAGCGACGGCGACGTGCACGCCCGCTACCGCGACGCCATCAACGACGGCCTCGCCATGATCGAACCGCACATCCTGCGGGCCGAGGTGGCCCGTGTCGCCCGCCGGCTCATCCGGGAGTTCGCCGCCTCCGGCAGTGGCGACCTCGTCGCCCAGTACGCGCGACGGCTCCCGTTGCACGTCTTCACCACGTGGTTCGGCGTACCGCCCGAGGACCGGGAACGGATCGTCGAGGGCATCGGCGGCATGTTCAACTCGGCCGATGACGCCGCCGCCCCGTACGCCGATCTCGTCACCGTCGTCACCCGCCTCGTAGCCGACCGGCGCGCTCGGCCCCGCCGCGATCTCACCTCGTACTTCCTCGGCCACCCGGCCGGTCTCGACAACGACGAGACTGTGCGTCAGATCACGCTGGTGATGAGCGCGGGCCACGACCCGACGACCAATCTGATCGGCAACGCGCTGCTGCACATGCTCACCGACGCGCGCTACGCCGGCTCGCTGCAACGCGGCGCGATGACGGCCCACGAGGCCATCAACGAGGTCCTCTGGCAGGACCCGCCGCTGGCCAATCTGGCCGCCCACTACCCACGCCACGACACCGAGTTCCACGGCGTCCGGCTGCGCGCCGGACAGCTGCTCCTGATCTCCTACGCGGCGGCCAACACCCAGTCCGCGCACGCCACTTCGGACCCCGGCGTGCGCTCCGGCGGTAGTGCGCACCTGGCCTGGTCGGCGGGGCCGCACCGGTGTCCGGCGAAGCAGCCGGCGCTGCTCATAGCGATGACCGCGATCGAGCAGCTGACCAGCCAGCTGTGCGATGCGGAACTGGCCGTCCCGGCGAGCGAACTGATGTGGCGGCCCGGCCCGTTCCACCGCGCGCTGATGCATCTGCCGGTCCGTTTCACCCCGCTCGACGTGAACCCGGACGCGGAGCCCGCGGGTCCGTCGGAGGTGTCGATCAGCCACTGACCCGTGTCGCTGGTACGCCGAACGGGTGAGGGGCGAGAGAATTGCCCGATGAACAGCGAGCGCAGCCGGCGCAACGCCGACCGAAGCACAGACGGGGTGGTCCGGTGAGCAGATACGACAGGTACGACGTCACGGACGAGCAGTGGGAGGGGCTGGCCCAGGTCGTACCGCTGCGCAGCCGCAACGAGTGGCCGTCCCGGGTCGACCACCGCACGGTCCCCGACGACCACGAGACCGCCGAACAGCGCCGCATGGTCGTGCTGCGGGTGCAGGTCTTCGCGGACGCGCGGGAGGTGGCCGAGTACCTG
Organism: Streptomyces sp. NPDC051664; assembly: GCF_044453545.1. NCBI lineage: Bacteria > Bacillati > Actinomycetota > Actinomycetes > Kitasatosporales > Streptomycetaceae > Streptomyces > Streptomyces sp. NPDC051664. The sequence goes on from NZ_JBITCU010000022.1 coordinate 69,414, forward strand.
GTCGCACAGATCCCCGTGCTGCTCGATCTGACCGGCGCCGAGACCGATGTGGCCAAGCGGATCCTGGACTTCGCCAGCGGTGTGGTCTTCGGGCTGGGCAGCGGAATGCACCGGGTCGACCGGAACGTCTTTCTGCTGTCGCCGGTCGGCATGGAGGTCGAAGGGGTTGCGACGGCGGCCGTACCCCGATCGTAGGAAGGTCCGCCTGGCGGAACGGTTCGCCGGTCGACGGCGTGAGTACGGTCCGCTCATGACTGCACTCTGCCCGGGGGCCACCCCGCTGCCGCCCGCTGCCCCCGATGCCCGTTCCGGATTACCGTCCGCCGGCCGGCCGGCCCGTTCCGCCGGCCCCGTCGTGACCGAACTGCGGCTCTCCGCCTTCGCCTCGCACCGGGGCACTGTCCTCCCGATCGGGCCGCTCACGCTCTTCGCCGGGGCTGCGGGCAGCGGCAAGTCCAGTGCGCTGCGGGCGTACGAGGCACTGGCACGGCTGGGGGCCGGTGACCCGCTCGGCGAGGTGTTCCCGGACCCGGAGGCGTACGTACCCGAACGGGCCGGGGCCGACGCGCAGGGCCGCCGCGGCTTCCGGATCGGCTGCACGACGGACGGCCCGGCCGGTCCGGTCCGGCTCGATCTCGCCGTCCAGGCCGAACCCACTCTCCGGATCGTCGGCGAACGGCTGACCGGCGGCGGCGAGACCCTCCTCACCACCGCCCTGCGAGATCCCGGGCGTTCGACGGTCCAGGCGGCCTGGCACACCGCGGGCGCGGTCCCGGTCACCCGCGCCCCACTGCCGGACGACATGCTCGGCACGGCGCTGTTGCCGCTGCGGGTCGCGGGAACGACCGAGGGGCAGGTACGGGTCCTGGCCGCCGCCGAACAGATGGTGGTGGCCCTGCGGTCGGTCTTCGCGTGCGAACCGCAGCCGCAGCGGATGCGGGCGCCGGTGCCGAGCGGCGAGGACCGGCTGCGTCGCGGCTGCGACAACCTTGCGGCGGTGCTGGAACGGACGCACACCCAGTGCGGTCAGCGGCATGCCCGCCTCGTCGCGGCGGCCGGTGCCGGATGCGCGGGGACGGTGACGGGGCTGGGCGTCGAGCGGCTCCCGGACGGGAAGGTGCGCGCCCTGGTCGAGCGCGACGGCGGCCATCGCACCCCTGTCGGGCGGCTCGGCGACGGCGAGTTGAGATATCTGGCGCTGGCCCTGGTGCTGCTCACCGGACCCGGGGTGCTGGCCATGGAGGCGGCGGGGGAGGTGCCGTCGGCCATGCAGACCCTCACCGTGCTGGCCGACGGACTCGACCGCGACCTGGACGGACGTCAGCTGCGCCGGCTGCTGACCCTGGCGGCGTCCATCGGCGCGGCCGGGCATCTCCGGCTGGTGGGCACGGTCGCGGAGGCGGCCGCCTCCGAGGCGCGCGGGACGGCCGGTCTGACGGTGGTAGACCTGGAACCGTGACAGGACTTGATGTGCAGACACTGCAGCGACGGCTCGCCGCGTTCGCGGCCGAACGGGACTGGGAGCAGTACCACACCCCGAAGAATCTGGCGGCGGCGCTGAGCGTCGAGGCGTCCGAACTGGTCGAGATCTTCCAATGGTTGACGCCCGAGCAGTCGGGACGGGTGATGGAGAAGCCTGACACGGCGCATCGGGTGGCGGACGAAGTCGCGGACGTGCTCGCGTATCTGCTGCAGTTCTGCGAGGTACTGGGCATCGATGCGCTGGCGGCGCTGGCGGAGAAAATCGATCGGAACGAGGCGCGCTTTCCGGTTCCGGAGCGGTCAGATCCCCAAGATCGTCACTCTTCGGAGTGATCGACTTATCCACAATCGACTTCCTGTCCACAGATTTCCGAAATCCCCTGGCCTTTCGGTGCCACTCCCCTCACTGTGGGTAATGGATGAGGTGAGCGGGTTTTCGTACGGACGGGGGCAATGCATGGAAGCGGAACGGCTCATAGGGGTAAGTCGGCGAGCTCTGGCGCAGAGCCGGGGCACACCGTCCATCATGGCGGAGGCCTGGCAGGCCCAGGCGCTGGCCCAGGCGATCGGCGACCGGCTGGCGGCGAGCGGGCCGAAGGAGCTGCGCGGCGAGGCGCGAGGGCTCAGTGAGATCGGAGGGAGGGGCAGCGGGGGGCCGGATCATCCGGTGGTGCGGACCGGTGTGGCACGGGCTGCCCAGCTCTCCGAGGTCGCCGATCCGCGCGCGACTTTGACCGGTCTCGGCGCGCTGCTCGGGGAAGTGGGGATGGCTCTCGTCGCGGTGGCCTGCGACACCGACGAGGAGAGTCTCTACTGGCAGTGCATAGAGGCGATCGACGCCGCGGACGAGTCGCTGGACCGGGTGCACGGGATGCTCCGGCGCCTTGCGGAGCAGGACCGGGAGCGGCAGCACGAGCTGGAGCGGGGGAGAGGGCGGGACGGCCCGCGCGGTGCGGTCCGCGGACCGGCAGGCTCGGCGGCGGGCCAGCCGTGACCGTCCTCACGGGCGCACCTGGCCGCACCTGACCGGCCGTGCTCGGATCCGCCGCCGGGCCGCACACGCAGTGGGAGGAGGGACGACCGGCGTTCGGAGGTGCAGGATGGATCCATGGATCTTCGAATCTTCACGGAGCCCCAGCAAGGGGCGAGCTACGACACTCTGCTCACTGTCGCCAAGGCTGCCGAGGACCTCGGCTTCAATGCCTTCTACCGTTCCGACCATTACCTCCACATGGGCGCGGGGAGCGGGCTGCCCGGCCCGACCGACGCCTGGATCACCTTGGCCGGGCTGGCGCGCGAGACCAAGCGGATCCGGCTCGGCACGCTGATGACCGCGGGGACCTTCCGGCTCCCCGGTGTCCTCGCGATCCAGGTCGCCCAGGTCGACCAGATGTCCGGCGGTCGGGTCGAACTCGGCCTGGGTGCAGGCTGGTTCGAGGAGGAGCACAAGGCGTACGGCATCCCGTTCCCCAAGGAGAAGTTCGGCCGGCTGGAGGAGCAGTTGGCGATCGTCACCGGACTCTGGGCGACCGGGGTCGGCGAGAAGTTCACCTACGACGGCACCTACTACCAGCTCACCGACTCGCCTGCGCTTCCCAAGCCGGCCCAGGCCAAGGTGCCGATTCTGATCGGCGGTCACGGTGCGACTCGTACACCGCGGCTCGCCGCTCTGTATGCGGACGAGTTCAACATCCCGTTCGCCTCGCTGGAGGACAGTGAGAAGCAGTTCGGACGGGTCAGGGAGGCTGCAACGGCGGCCGGGCGCGGCGCGGACGACCTGGTGTACTCCAACGCCCTGGTGGTCTGTGTCGGCAAGGACGACGCCGAGGTGGCCCGCCGTGCGTCGGTCATCGGCCGCGATGTGGAGGAGCTCAAGGCGAACGGACTTGCGGGCTCACCCGCCGAAGTGGTCGACAAGATCGGCCGGTACGGGGAGATCGGGTCGTCGCGGATCTACCTCCAGGTCCTCGACCTGGACGACCTGGATCACCTGGAGCTGATCTCCTCGCAGGTCCAGTCCCAGCTGAACTGAGCCGGCCCCGACCGAGGTGGGCACCGGCGGACACCGGACCGGCGGACACCGGACCGGCGGACACCGGACCGGTGGACAGGAGCAGGTGACCACGAGTCGCTGAGAGGAGCACCTGTGCAACCCGACCGCCCGCTGGCCGCCGCGCTCGCCGAGTCCACGGTCCTGCTCGACGGAGGTCTCTCCAACCAGTTGGAGGCGCAGGGCTGCGATCTGTCCGACGAGCTGTGGTCGGCCCGGCTGCTGCTCGACGAGGACCGGCAGATCGAGGCCGCGCACCGGGCCTATGTGCGGGCGGGTGCGCAGGTGCTCATCACCTCGGGCTATCAGGCGACGTTCGAGGGGTTCGCGCGGCGGGGGATCGGCCGGGACCGGGCGGCGGAGCTCCTCGCCCGCAGCGTGGAGCTGGCCCGGCGGGCCGGTGGCGCGACGGACCGGGAGATCTGGGTCGCCGCCTCGGTCGGTCCGTACGGGGCGATGCTCGCGGACGGCAGCGAGTACCGCGGCCGGTACGGCCTCTCGGTCCGGGAGCTGGAGCGTTTCCACCGGCCCCGGATCGAGGCGCTGGCCGCCGCCGGACCCGATGTGCTGGCACTGGAGACGGTGCCGGACGTCGACGAGGCGGAGGCGCTGCTGCGGGCGGTCGAGGTGTGCGGGCTGCCCGTCTGGCTCTCCTACAGCGTGGCGGGGGGCCGGACCCGGGCCGGGCAGCCGCTGGAGACGGCCTTCGGGCTCGTCGCCGGGCACGAGCGCGTGGTGGCTGTGGGGGTGAACTGCTGCGATCCGGCCGGTGCCGACCGTGCGGTGGAGACGGCGGCGGAGGTCACCGGGAAGCCGGTCGTCGTGTACCCGAACAGCGGTGAGCGGTGGGACTCCGAGGGCCGGGCGTGGACCGGGGGTGAAAGCTTCGACCCGGGCCGGGTGCGGGGCTGGCAGGCGGCCGGCGCACGGCTGGTCGGCGGCTGCTGCCGGGTCGGCCCCGGTTCGATCGCGAAACTGGCCGAGCTGCTGGAGGCGGAACGGACGGGACGGACAGGACAGTCTGGAGGGACAGCAGGGGCAGGAGGAACACCGGAACCGTAGACATCAACAAAATGCCTGGTGGGGGGCGAGTGAACCGGACCATACTCGGACGTGTGTTCCTGACAATCAGTACGACCGGCACGCCGGAGCGACCCGCCACCGACCTCGGCTTTCTGCTGCACAAGCACCCCGAGAAGGCGCAGCAGTTCTCCACGTCCCACGGCACCGCGCACGTCTTCTATCCCGAGGCATCGGCCGAGCGCTGCACGGCCGCGCTGTTGCTGGAGGTGGATCCGGTGGCGCTGGTGCGGCGCGGCAGGGGAAAGGGCCGGGGCGGCGCCCCCGACGCGGCGCTCGCGCAGTACGTGAACGACCGCCCGTACGCGGCGTCCTCGCTGCTCTCCGTCGCGATGAGCGCTGTCTTCAAGTCCGCTCTGAACGGTGTGTGCCGGGCCCGGCCCGAGCGTGCCGCGGACCCCATGCCACTCAGGATCGAGGTGCCCGCGCTCCCGGCGCGCGGCGGGCCTGAGCTCGTCTCGAAGCTCTTCGGTCCACTCGGCTGGGCGAGCGTGGACGCCGTGGCCGTACCGCTGGACGAGCAGTTCCCGGAGTGGGGCGACTCGCGGTATGTACGGCTCGTGCTGGAGGGCGAGTTGCGGCTCGCCGATGCGCTGCGGCAGCTGTACGTCCTGCTGCCGGTGCTCGACGACGCCAAGCACTACTGGGTCGCGCCCGACGAGGTGGACAAGCTGCTGCGGGCCGGTGACGGCTGGCTGGCCGACCACCCCGAGCAGAAGCTGATCACCAGCCGCTATCTGTCCCGGCGCTGGGGGCTGACCAGGCAGGCGATGGAACGGCTGGAGCTGGTGCGGCTCGCCGAGCTGGACGACCTCGCGGTGGAGAGTGTCGACAACGCCGTCGACGAGACGACGGACACCGAGGAGAAACCGGTGCCGCTCGCCGAGCAGCGGCGCACGGCGATCCTGGAGGCGCTGCGCGCCGCCGGGGCGAGCCGGGTGCTCGACCTGGGCTGCGGACAGGGTCAGTTGGTCCAGGCGCTGCTGAGGGACGTGCGCTTCACGGAGATCGTCGGCGTCGATGTCTCGATGCGCGCTCTCACCATCGCCTCGCGCCGCCTCAAGCTCGACCGGATGGGGGAGCGGCAGGCCGGCCGCGTCACGCTGCAGCAGGGCTCGCTCACGTACACCGACAAGCGGCTGGCCGGCTATGACGCGGCGGTGCTCAGCGAGGTCATCGAGCACCTCGACCTGCCGAGGCTGCCCGCGCTGGAGTACGCGGTGTTCGGTTCGGCCCGGCCGCAGACGGTGCTCGTGACGACACCGAACGTCGAGTACAACGTCCGCTGGGAGAGTCTCCCGGCCGGGCATGTGCGCCACGGCGACCACCGCTTCGAGTGGACCAGGGCGGAGTTCCGGGCCTGGGCGCAGGAGGTGGCGCAGCGGCACGGATACGGAGTCGACTTCGTGCCGGTGGGGCCCGACGACCCCGAGGTGGGGCCGCCCACGCAGCTGGCTGTCTTCACGAAGACCGCCGAGGACGACACCAAGAAGAAGGAGGCGAAGGCAGCATGACCGACAACGACACCGAGAAGAGCACCGGAGCGCACCGCACGCTGCCGGTGACCGACCTCTCCCTCGTCGTTCTCGTCGGGGCCAGTGGCTCCGGCAAGTCCACCTTCGGGCACAGGCACTTCAAGCCCACCGAGATCATCTCCTCGGACTTCTGCCGCGGCCTCGTCGCCGACGACGAGAACGACCAGAGCGCCAGCGGTGACGCCTTCGACGTGCTGCACTACATCGCGGGCAAGCGGCTCGCCGCCGGTCGGCTGACCGTCGTCGACGCCACCAACGTCCAGGCCGAGAGCCGTAAGCAGCTGGTGCAGCTGGCCCGCAGCCACGACGTGCTGCCGATCGCGATCGTGCTCGACCTGCCCGAAGAGGTCTGCCAGGCGCGCAACGCAGCCCGCCCCGACCGGGCCGGCATGCCCCGCCATGTCGTCCAGCGCCACCGTCGCGAGCTGCGCCGTTCGCTGCGCGGCCTGGAGCGCGAGGGCTTCCGCAAGGTGCACATCCTGCGCACCGAGGAGGAGGCCGAGCACGCCGAAGTGGTGCTCGAGCGCCGCTACAACGACCTCCGTCATCTCACCGGCCCGTTCGACATCATCGGTGACATCCACGGCTGCCGCTCCGAGCTGGAGTCCCTGCTCGGCAAGCTCGGCTACGTCGACGGCGCGCACCCCGAAGGGCGTACGGCGGTCTTCGTCGGCGACCTCGTCGACCGCGGCCCCGACAGCCCCGGTGTGCTGCGTCGCGTCATGTCCATGGTGTCCGCGGGCAACGCCCTGTGCGTGCCGGGGAACCACGAGAACAAGCTCGGGCGCTACCTCAAGGGACGTAAGGTCCAGCACACCCATGGACTCGCCGAGACCATCGAGCAGTTGGACCGGGAGGACGCGAAGGACCCGGCCTTCCGCGAGCAGGTGCGGGAGTTCATCGACAGCCTCGTCAGCCACTACGTGCTGGACGGCGGCAAGCTGGTCGTCTGCCACGCCGGGCTGCCCGAGAAGTACCACGGGCGCACCTCCGGACGGGTCCGCTCGCACGCGCTGTACGGGGACACCACCGGCGAGACCGACGAGTTCGGGCTGCCCGTGCGCTACCCGTGGGCGGAGGAGTACCGCGGCCGCGCGGCCGTGGTCTACGGCCACACCCCCGTGCCCAGCACCTCCTGGGTCAACAACACCCTCTGCCTGGACACCGGTGCGGTCTTCGGCGGGAAGATGACCGCGCTGCGCTGGCCCGAGCGTGAACTCGTCGACGTACCGGCCGAGAAGGTCTGGTACGAGCCTGCCAAGCCGCTGACCACCGAGGCCCCCGGGGGCCGGGAGGGCCGTCCGCTGGACCTCGCCGATGTGCAGGGCCGCCGGATCGTGGAGACCCGGTACCAGGGCCGGATCTCGGTGCGCGAGGAGAACGCCGCGGCGGCGCTCGAAGTCATGAGCCGGTTCGCCGTCGATCCACGGCTGCTCGGCTATCTGCCGCCGACCATGGCGCCGACCGCCACCTCCCGCGAGGAAGGCTTCCTGGAGCACCCGGCCGAGGCGTTCGCCCAGTACCGGGCGGACGGTGTCGCCACGGTCGTGTGCGAGGAGAAGCACATGGGCTCGCGCGCGGTGGCCCTGGTCTGCCGCGACGCGGAAGCGGCCCGGGAGCGGTTCGGGGTCGAGGGCCCGACCGGGGCGCTGCACACCCGTACCGGACGGCCGTTCCTGGACGACGGCGCCCTGACCGAGGTGATCCTCGGCAGGCTGCGCACGGCCGTCACCGCCGCCGGGCTCTGGGACGAGTGGGACACCGACTGGGTGCTGCTCGACGCCGAGTTGATGCCCTGGTCCCTCAAGGCTGGAGGCCTGCTCCGCTCGCAGTACGCGGCGGTCGGCGCCGCGTCCGGTGCTGTGCTCCCCGGGGCCAACGCGGCGCTGGCGGCAGCGGCGGACCGCGGTGTCGACGTCGCCGACCTGGCTGTGCGTCAGCGGGACCGGACGGTCGACGCGGCGGCGTTCACCGACGCCTACCGTCGCTACTGCTGGTCCACCGAGGGCCTCGACGGGGTGCGGATCGCCCCGTTCCAGATCCTCGCCGTGCGGGGCCGCTCGCTGGCCTCCGTACCGCATGACGAGCAGCTTGCCTGGCTCGACCGGCTGGTGGAGCACGACCCCACCGGCCTGCTCCAGGTCACCCGGCGGCTCGTCGTCGACACCGGCGACGAGGCATCGGTCCGCGCCGGCATCGACTGGTGGCTGGAGATGACCGGCAGCGGCGGCGAAGGCATGGTCGTGAAACCGCTCGGGGCGCTCGTCCGGGACGAAAAGGGCAGGCTGGTCCAGCCGGGCATCAAGGTGCGCGGCCGGGAGTACCTGCGGATCATCTACGGCCCCGAGTACACGCGTCCGGAGAATCTGGAGCGGCTGCGCTCCCGGTTCCTCGGTCACAAGCGGTCGTTGGCGCTCCGTGAGTACGCCCTGGGGCTGGAGGCGCTGGACCGGCTCGCCGACGGGGAGCCGCTGTGGCGGGTCCACGAGGCGGTGTTCGCGGTGCTCGCCCTGGAGTCGGAGCCCGTCGACCCGCGGCTCTGAGCCCGAAGACGAAGAAGCAGGTGGCGATTCGCCGGGTGAGCGGCGCTCCGCGCGGTGAGGATGGAGGCATGGGATTCCATGTCGACTCCGAGGCCGGGCGGCTGCGCCGCGTCATACTGCACCGCCCCGATCTCGAACTGAAGCGGCTCACCCCCAGCAACAAGGACGCACTCCTCTTCGACGACGTGCTGTGGGTGCGCCGCGCCCGGCAGGAGCACGACGGCTTCGCGGACGTCCTGCGCGATCGCGGAGTGGAGGTGCATCTCTTCGGCGATCTGCTCCGTGAGGCCCTGGACATTCCGGTGGCCAAGCGGCTGGTGCTGGACCGGGTCTTCGAGGAGAAGGAGTACGGTCCGCTCGCCACCGAACATCTGCGGGCCGCCTTCGAGGAGCTGTCCACCGACGAGCTGGCGGAGGCGCTGGTCGGCGGGATGACGAAGCGGGAGTTCCTGGAGCGGCACAGTGAGCCGACCTCCGTCCGCTTCCACGTCATGGAACTGGACGACTTCCTGCTCGGTCCGCTGCCCAACCACCTCTTCACCCGGGACACCTCGGCCTGGATCTACGACGGTGTGTCCATCAACGCGATGCGCTGGCCGGCCCGGCAGCGTGAGACGGTCCACTTCGAGGCGATCTACCGTCACCACCCCCTCTTCACCGGCGCCGAGGCCGGGGCCTTCCACCACTGGTCGGAGGGTCAGGACGACTATCCGTCCACCATCGAGGGCGGCGACGTCCTGGTCATCGGCCAGGGGGCCGTCCTCATCGGGATGAGCGAGCGCACCACCCCGCAGGCGGTCGAGATGCTGGCGCGCGGACTGTTCGACGCCGGTTCCGCGCGGACGATCGTGGCGCTCGACATGCCCAAACGCCGGGCGTTCATGCACCTCGACACGGTGATGACGATGATCGACGGCGATACGTTCACCCAGTACGCGGGGCTCGGCATGCTCCGCTCCTACACCATCGAGCCCGGCGGCGGACCGCGGGATCTGAAGGTCACCGACCATCCCCCGGAGCACATGCACCGGGCCATCGCGGCGTCGCTCGGCCTGGACTCGATCCGGGTGCTCACGGCCACCCAGGACGTGCACGCGGCGGAGCGCGAGCAGTGGGACGACGGCTGCAATGTGCTGGCCGTCGAGCCGGGTGTCGTCATCGCCTACGAGCGCAACGCCACCACCAACACGTACCTGCGCAAGGAAGGCATCGAGGTCATAGAGATCCGCGGCAGCGAACTGGGCCGGGGCCGGGGCGGGCCGCGCTGCATGAGCTGCCCGGTGGTACGTGACCCCGTGTGACCGGGGCACGGCGCCGTACGGAAAACGCGGGGGCCGTAGAGATACACGGTGGACCGCGCGGACACGCACCACGGGGACTGTATAGCGATGCGTTGATTCGTATAGACTTCCAGAAACTGTACGCGCGACCCTCGCCCGACCCAGGAGCAGCCACCATGGCGATAGACCTCGCAGGCCGCCACTTCCTCAAGGAGCTGGACTTCACGGCCGAGGAGTTCCGCGGCCTGATCGACCTGGCCGTCGAGCTCAAGGCGGCCAAGAAGTCGGGCACCGAGGTGCAGCGGCTGCGCGGTCGGAACATCGCGCTGATCTTCGAGAAGACCTCGACCCGCACTCGCTGTGCCTTCGAGGTCGCCGCCGCCGACCAGGGCGCCTCCACGACGTATCTCGACCCCACGGGCTCCCAGATGGGCCACAAGGAGTCGGTGAAGGACACCGCCCGTGTACTCGGCCGGATGTTCGACGGCATCGAGTACCGCGGTGACAGTCAGTCGGTCGTCGAGGAGCTGGCGGCGTACGGCGGGGTGCCCGTCTTCAACGGGCTCACCGACGACTGGCACCCGACCCAGATGCTCGCCGACGTCCTCACGATGACCGAGCACAGTGACAAGCCGCTGGAGCGGATCGCCTTCGCCTACCTCGGCGACGCCCGTTTCAACATGGGCAACTCGTACCTGGTCACGGGCGCGCTGCTGGGTATGGACGTCCGGATCGTCGCCCCGAAGGCCTACTGGCCGGCCGAGGAGGTCGTCGCGCAGGCCCGCCGGCTCGCCGAGTCCAGCGGTGCGACCGTCACTCTCACCGAGGCAATCGCCGAGGGCGTCCGGGGTGCCGACTTCGTCGCCACCGACGTCTGGGTCTCCATGGGTGAGCCCAAGGAGGTCTGGGACGAGCGCATCGCGGCCCTCGCGCCGTACGCCGTCACCATGGACGTCCTGAAGGCCACGGGCAACGCCGACGTGAAGTTCCTGCACTGCCTCCCGGCCTTCCACGACCTCGGCACCAAGGTCGGCCGCGAGATCCACGACAGCCACGGTCTGACCGAGCTGGAAGTCACCGACGAGGTCTTCGAGTCCGCGCACTCGGTCGTCTTCGACGAGGCCGAGAATAGGATGCACACGATCAAGGCCGTCCTGGTGGCGACCCTGGCCGGTGCCTGACCCGGCGCGGCCGGGGAGGGCGCCGAGTAACGCATGATCATGCGCCCGATTGGGTGAACATGCGAAGAAGTGGCTACCATGGTTCCACTTGGTGGGGTTCGAGCTCGCACGCTCGAGCCCCATTTTCGTGCCGTCCCCCCGCAGGACCGGAGGACCGGAGCCCCCCACCCGCTCCATCCGCACGAGCCCCCACATGCTCCACCAGAGAAGAGATCGCTCCGTGAGTCCGCTCCGCCCGCCGAGCCTGTCGCCCCGGCCCGGCCTGCGCATCAAGAGCCCCGACCAGCTGGTCGCCGAATCCGGCGCCGACCTGGAGGGGCACGGCCTCAAGCGCACCATGGGGCTGTTCCAGCTCGTGTGCTTCGGCGTAGGAGCCATCGTCGGCACCGGCATCTTCGTCGGCCTTTCCGACACCGTCGCCAAGGCCGGCCCGGCGGTCGTCCTCTCCTTCGTCCTCGCCGCGATCACCTGCATCTTCACCGCGTTCTCCTTCGCCGAGCTCGGCGGCGCGATCCCGGTCTCCGGCAGCTCGTACTCCTTCGCCTACGCCACCCTCGGCGAGCGCATCGCGTTCCTCGTCGGCTGGTGTCTGCTGCTGGAGTACGGCGTCTCGGTCTCGGCGGTCGCGGTCGGCTGGAGCCAGTACGTCAACGAGCTGCTGAACAGCCTCGTGGGCTGGCACCTGCCCGCCGCCCTGTCCGCCGGGCCCGGCGACGGCGGCGTGATCAATCTCCCCGCCATCGTGGTGATCATGATGGCCGCCACCCTGCTGGTGCGTGGTATCCGGGAGAGCGCGGGCGCCACGGCCGCGATGGCGGTCCTCAAGATCGGCATTCTGATCGCCTTCTGCGCCATCGCGTTCACCGCGTTCGAGGCCGGTAATCTCACGCCGTTCGCCACCCATGGCCCGGCCGGGGTCACCGCCGGTGCCTCGCTGGCGTTCTTCTCGTACATCGGCTTCGACGCGATCACCACCGCGGGCGAAGAGGTCAAGAACCCCCGGCGGAACATCCCGATCGCGGTCCTGATCTGCATCGGGGTCGCCACCCTGCTCTACTGCGTGGTCGCCCTCACGGCCATCGGCGCACTCGGCGCGGACGCCGTCTCCGACAAGCCGGCCGCGCTCTCGCTGATCGTCGACCAGGTCACCGGCTCGACCGTCGGTGGTGGCATCATCGCGTTCGGCGCGGTCGTGGCCATCGCGTCGGTCGTGCTCGCGGTGATGTACGGGCAGACCCGCATCCTGATGTCGATGTCCCGCGACGGTCTGGTCCCGCGGGTCTTCGAGCGTGTCTCGCCGCGGACGGCGACGCCTGTCGCCAACACCTGGATCGTCGCCGGCGTCTTCGCCGTGCCGGCGGCCTTCGCGTCCCTCGACGTGGTGGTGAATCTGACGACCATCGGCACGCTCGGCATCATGGTGGCGGTCAATGTCGCGGTGATCGCGTTGCGGCGCAGCAACCCGGGGCTGAAGCGCTCCTTCCGGGTGCCGCTCTACCCGTTCAGCCCGATCCTGGGCGTCCTCTTCTGCCTGTATCTGATGTACGGGACGGGCTGGGCGACCTGGGTGCAGTTCGCGGTGTTCCTGGTGGCCGGCGCGGCGGTGTACGCCGGCTACAGCCGGAGCCGGTCGCGGCTGGCCGGCGCGGATCAGGACTGAGCGGATCAGGACTGAGAGGCATCGAGGAAGCGCCAAGAGGCACCCGGGGGCGCCGAGGAAGCGCCAAGAGGCACCGGGGGCCGTGCGCAGGCGGCGCCGATCGGCGCTGAACGCCGGTGAGGAGCGGCGAGAAGCGCCCTTTACCGACGGTGCTGATGCGGCAGCGTGAACCACACGGCCTTGCCGTGCTCCGTCGTGCGATGACCGCAGGACGAGCTGAGCGTGCGGATCAGCAGCAGGCCGCGGCCGTGCTCGTGCCAGGGGTCCGGCTCGCTGCCGGGCTGGGGCCGGGAGAGGTCGCCCGGCGGGGCCGGGTCGCGGTCGTGGACCTCCACCTGGTAGCCGGTCTCCAGAAGCTCCACCACCAGCTCGACGGGCTCGTCCCCGTCGGTGTGTTTCACGGCGTTGGCGACCAGTTCCGCGGTGAGGAGCTCGGCCGTGTCGGTGGTGTCGGCCGGTGTGTCGATGTCCGCCAGCGCCGTACGGATCAGGGTGCGGGCGATCGGCACTGCGGCAGTGGAGTGCGGCAGCGCGATACGCCAGGAGGCGGGCATCGGTCCATCGGGCGGCAAGGCGGGGTTCCGTTCCAGAGGCACGGCTGTCCGGAACTCGAGTTTCTGGAGCTCCGGACTTCTTCCTTTCAACCTTACGAAGCGCAACGACACAGACAAGGGGTTGCGGTCCGGTCGGAAAGGGACGTTCGCCACATATCCCGGTCGCCGCCTATCGCGTACTCGTGACGGCAGTCACGCAAGAGTGATAACTTCGAGAGCAGGTAGCAGCCCGACGGCTGAAGGGGACCACCCTCCATGAGCCCGTTTCCCAGCTCCGCCCGCCGTACCGATGACTGGCGCCATCTGCGGCTGACGACGGACGACGGCGTCGCCACCGTCACACTGGCCCGCCCCGAGAAGCTCAACGCGCTCACCTTCGGCGCCTACGCCGACCTGCGCGACCTCCTGGCCGAGCTCTCCCGCGAACGCTCCGTGCGCGCTCTCGTGCTGGCCGGTGAGGGGCGCGGCTTCTGCTCCGGCGGCGATGTCGACGAGATCATCGGTGCCACGCTCGCGATGGACACCGCGCAGCTGCTCGACTTCAACCGGATGACCGGGCAGGTCGTGCGGGCGCTGCGCGAGTGTCCTTTCCCCGTCATTGCCGCGGTGCACGGCGTCGCCGCGGGCGCCGGCGCGGTGCTTGCGCTGGCAGCCGACTTCCGAGTCGCCGACCCGTCCGCCCGGTTCGCCTTCCTCTTCACCCGGGTCGGGCTCTCCGGCGGTGACATGGGGGCGGCCTATCTGCTGCCGCGCGTCGTCGGCCTGGGCCATGCCACCCGGCTGCTGATGCTCGGTGAGCCGGTCCGCGCCCCCGAGGCGGAACGGATCGGGCTGATCAGCGAGCTGGCCGAGGAGGGGCAGGCCGACGCCCGCGCAGCGGAGCTCGCCCGCAGCCTCGCCGAAGGCCCCGCCCTGGCCCTCGCCCAGACCAAGGCGTTGCTCACCGCCGAACTCGACATGCCGCTCGCCGCCGCCGTGGAGATGGACGCCGCCACCCAGGCCCTGCTGATGCACGGCGACGACTACGCGGAGTTCCACGCCGCGTTCACGGAGAAGCGCCGGCCGAAATGGCAAGGCAGGTAGCGCCATGGCCTCCGACACGAGCCGGATCGCGGTCATCGGTGGCGGCCCCGGCGGGCTGTACGCCGCAGCCCTCCTCAAGCGCCTGGACCCGGAGCGCTCCGTCACCGTCTGGGAGCGCAACGCCCCCGACGACACATTCGGTTTCGGTGTCGTCCTCTCCGACGAGACGCTCGGCGGCATCGAGCACGCCGACCCCGTGGTGTACCGGGCCCTCCAGGCCGAATTCGTACGGTGGGACGACATCGACATCGTCCACCGCGGCCGGATCCAGACGTCCGGCGGCCACGGCTTCGCGGCGCTGGGCCGCCGCCGGCTCCTGGAGATCCTGCATAAGCGCTGCGCGTCCCTCGGGGTACGGCTCCGCTTCCGCGCGGAGGCCCCGTCCGTCGCCGAGCTCGCCGCGACGCACGACCTGGTGATCGCGGCCGACGGGGTGCACAGCACCACCCGTGAGACGTACGCGGACACCTTCCGGCCCACCGTCACCACCCACCGCAACCGCTACATCTGGCTCGCCGCGGACTTCGCGTTCGACGCCTTCCGCTTCGAGATCGCCGAGACCGAGCACGGCGTGATGCAGCTGCACGCCTACCCCTTCTCGGCCGGTGCCTCCACCGCCATCGTCGAGATGCGCGAGGAGGTCTGGCGCGCGGCCGGTTTCGACGCCATGGACACCGCAGCATCGACGGAACGCTGCGGCAAGATCTTCGCCGACGCCCTCAGCGGCCGCCCGCTGCGCTCCAACAACTCCTCCTGGCTCACCTTCCGTACCGTCGTCAACGCCCACTGGTCGCACGGCAACACGGTTCTCATCGGCGACGCGGCCCACACCGCCCACTTCTCCATCGGCTCCGGCACCAAGCTCGCCGTCGAGGACGCCCTGGCGCTCGCCGCCTGCATCGAGGAGCAGCCGGACCTGCCCGCAGCCCTCGCCGCGTACGAGGCCGAGCGGCGGCCCGTCGTCGCCTCCACCCAGCGTGCCGCCGCAGCGAGCCTGCGCTGGTTCGAGGAGCTGGGTACGTACGTCGACCAGGCGCCCCGCCAGTTCGCCTTCAATCTGCTGACCCGCAGCCGCCGCGTCACCCACGACAACCTGCGGCTGCGCGACGCCGGCTTCACCGCCGCCGTCGAGGAGGAGTTCGGCTGCGCTCCCGGCACCCCGCCGATGTTCACCCCGCTGCGGCTGCGCGGCCTGGAACTCCGCAACCGCGTCGTCGTCTCCCCGATGGACATGTACTCGGCCGTCGACGGCGTCCCCGGCGACCTCCACCTCGTCCACCTGGGCGCCCGGGCCCTCGGCGGCGCCGGGCTCGTCATGACAGAGATGGTGTGTGTCAGCGCCGAGGGCCGGATCACCCCCGGGTGCACCGGCCTCTACACCCCCGAACAGGCCGCCGCCTGGACCCGGATCACCGACTTCGTCCATACCTCCGCCCCCGGCACGGCGATCGGCATCCAGCTCGGCCACTCCGGTCGCAAGGGCTCGACCAAGCTGATGTGGGAGGGCATCGACCAGCCCCTCGACGGGGGTAACTGGCCGCTGTCCGCCGCCTCCCCGATCCCGTACCGGGAAGGCGTCAACCAGGTCCCCCACGCGATGGACCGGGCCGGGCTCGACGTGATCCGCAACCAGTTCGCCGCAGCGGCCCGGCACGCGGCCACCTGCGACTTCGACCTGCTCGAACTCCACTGCGCCCACGGCTATCTGCTCTCCGGGTTCCTCTCCCCGCTCACCAACCACCGCACCGACATCTACGGCGGACCGCTGTCGAACCGACTCCGCTTCCCCCTCGAAGTCTTCGACGCGGTCCGCGCCCGGTGGCCCGACGACCGGCCCATGACCGTCCGTATCTCCGCCACGGACTGGGCCGACGGCGGCACGACGGCCGAGGAGGCCGTCGAGATCGCCCGCGCGTTCGTCGCGCACGGCGCCGACGCCATCGACGTCTCCACCGGGCAGGTCGTTCCGGACGAAGACCCCGAGTACGGCCGCTCGTACCAGACCCCGTTCGCCGACCGGATCCGCAACACCCTGGTCGTGCCCGTCATCGCGGTCGGTGCGATCTCCTCCTGGGACGACGTCAACTCACTGCTGCTGGCAGGCCGCGCCGACCTGTGCGCCCTGGCCCGCCCGCATCTGTACGACCCGCACTGGACCCTGCACGCGGCGGCCGACCAGGGCTACGGGGGACCGGGCGCGCCCTGGCCGCTGCCGTACCGCGCGGGCAGCCGCACACCGCCGACCGGCCGCACGGACGCACCGAAGCCACGGCTCACCCTGGGGTGAAGCGCTCCCCGGTCGTCGAGCAGTCGTGGCAGCGGCAGGGGGCGGGGTGGGGCACGCCGGCCCACCGGGCGCCTCGGCACTCGGCTGCCGGCGCCGACAGCCGGACGGCGACCTCCTCCGCCTCAGGCCCGCCCCACGAGGACCTTCGCGTCGCGCCGCAGCACCGCAGGACTGCGGACCAGCGTGGCCCGGAAGGTGTGCAGGTGGCGTGTCGCCATGTCGAGAGTGATGTAGTTGCACGTGTGCCGCCCGCGCCCCACGGTCGTCAGCACCTCGTGGTCGCCGGGGCGGGAGCCGATCACGTACACCTTGGCGCCTCCCCGGTAGGACTTGGTGCCCGGACGCAGCTCCTGCCCTCCCACGCCGTACCGGCGCCACCGCACCACGTTCGCGGCGATCAGCCACGACGGTTCGAGGGGTGTCCCGTCATCCGTCACCCGTGGGCCTCCGTGCTGATCAACAGCCGGTCCGAGACCGGCCGGTAGCCGATGCGCCGGTAGACCCCGTTGCTCGTCGGGTTCGCGAGATCCGTGAACAGCAGCACCTCCTGCGCGCCCGCCTCCCGCGCCGCCCGGCTGATCTCGGACGTCACCGCCGCCGCGTACCCGTGGCCCCGGTACTCCGGCGGTGTGTACACGGCCGTCACCCGCACCGCGCCGGCAACACGCTGGGAGACACCCGCCATCGACACCGGGACCCCGCCGGTCTCCCAGAGCGTCAGACCGCCGGATGCCGTCCGCTCGTCCACCATCCGCTCGGCGTGGGTGTCCGGCTGGCCGACGTCCGCGGCGAACGCGCGATGCCAGGCCGTCAACAGGGCCCGGTCGGCGGCCGTGGCGGACCTTGGCCGACCCGGCGGCGCGGGGGAGGGCGGGACCAACTCGTCCAGACGGTAAAGCCGTTGCACCTGTTCGACCCGGTGGCCGGGCCAGCCGGCAGCCAGCGCCTCGGCGGTGGCCCGGTCCGCATTGACGGCGGTCAGCGGAAACGCGGCGGCCAGCGGACCGATCGCCTCCGGGGCGACGACACCGAGCAGCGGCCGGTACGGCGGGGTCTGGACCAGGGTGCCCGCGACCTCGCCGTCCGGCCCGCGCCACCAGCCCAGCACCGGGGCGTCGCCGCCGTACGCATGCGGGCCGCTGCTGCGCAGGGTCGCGGTGACGGTCAGTACGAGGTTGTTCTCGGCGGGCCGGGTCGCCAGCCACGCACCGGCCGCACCAAGGAACACATCGACGTCGTCGGTGAAGGTCCAGGTCATGGTCCATGGTGACCAGTCGGGACCGGACTGTGCACACGTTTTACGAGCCGCCCGGCCCGCCTCGGACGAACTCCGCCCCCGCGTCCCGCAAACGGGCGTGCAGCAGCCCGAACACCTCCGCCGCCCGGCCCCCCGGCCAGTCCTTCGGCAGCAGCTCCTCCGGCAGCCCCGGATCGGCGTACGGCAGCCGCCGCCAGGAGTCCAGGGCGGTCAGATAGTCCCGGTAGGCGGCCTCCGCGTCCGGCTCGCCGGTGCGCGACTCCCAGGCCCGCAGCACCGGTTCGTGCCGGGCCAGGAAGTCCAGGTGGAGCCGGGCGACGGCCTCCAGGTCCCACCAGCGCGCCACCGACTCCCGCGTCGCGGCGAAGCCGAGGTGTTCCCCGCGGAACAGGTCCACGTACGGGGCGAGTTCCAGCCGCTCCAGGGTGTGCCGGGTCTCGTCGTACAGCGCGGCGGGTGCGATCCAGACCCCCGGCGCGGCTGTGCCGAAGGCCAGGCGGGAGAGCCGGGAGCGCAGCAGGTGCCGCTTGTGACGTTCCGCTTCCGGTACGGAGAAGACGGCGAGCACCCAGCCGTCCCGCAGCGGTGGTGACGGATGCGCGTAGATCCGCCGGTCGCCGTCGTCGAGCAACTGGCGGGCGTCCTGCGACAGCACGTATCCGGCCGCGCCGCTCGCGGTCCGTGCCGGTACGAGGAGCCCGCGCCGCTTCAGCCGGGAGACGGAGGAGCGCACCGACGGGGCGTCGACACCGACGGCGTTCAGCAACCGGATCAGCTCGGCCACCGGCAGCGGTGTGTTGCCGGGGGTGCGACCGTACGCACCGTAGAGGGTGACGATCAGGGATCGGGGGGTGTGCAGGTCGGCCACGTGATCACTCTAGGGCCTGGCTCCGGTCCGCCTCGGTACGCAGCCGGAACCGCTGCAGCTTGCCCGTGGCGGTCCGGGGGAGAGCGGGCAGGAACTCGATCACGCGTGGGCACTTGTGCGGCGCCAGTTCGTCCTTCATGTACGTGCGCAGGTCGTCGGCCGACGGTGCGGCGCCCTCGCGAGGCACTACGTACGCCACCACGACCTGGCCGCGCAGCTCGTCCGCCCGGCCGACCACCGCTGCTTCCGCGACCTCGGGATGGCGCAGCAGGGCGTCCTCGACCTCGGGGCCCGCGATGTTGTAGCCGGAGGAGATGATCATGTCGTCGGCGCGGGCGACGTAGTGGAAGTAGCCGTCGCTGTCGCGGGTGTACGTGTCGCCGGTGAGGTTCCAGCCGTGCTGTACGTACTCCGTCTGGCGTGCGTCGGCGAGATAGCGGCACCCCGTCGGGCCGCGTACGGCGAGCAGCCCCGGCTCCCCGTCGGGCACCACGCGGCCGTGCCGGTCCAGCACGCGCGCCTGCCAGCCGGGCACCGCAACCCCCGTGGTGCCCGGGCGGATCGCGTCGTCGGCGGCGGAGATGAAGATGTGCAGCAGTTCGGTGGCGCCTATGCCGTTGATGATGCGCAGACCGGTCCGCTCGTACCAGGAGTGCCAGGTCGCAGCGGGCAGGTTCTCGCCCGCCGAGACGCAGCGGCGCAGCGCGGACAGATCGTGCTCGCCGAGATGGTCGAGCATCACGCGATACGCGGTCGGGGCGGTGAACAGGACCGAGACGCGGTGGGCGGCCAGCGCGGGCAGCAGTTGTCGCGGACCGGCCTGTTCCAGCAGCAGCGCCGAACCGCCGGCCCGCAGCGGGAAGACCACCAGGCCGCCGAGCCCGAAGGTGAAGCCGAGCGGTGGACTGCCCGCGAACACATCCTCGGGGCCCGGCCGAAGGACGTGGCGCGAGAAGGTGTCGGCGATGGCCAGCAGATCGCGGTGGAAGTGCATACAGCCCTTGGGGCGCCCGGTGGTGCCCGAGGTGAACGCGATCAGCGCGACATCGTCCGCGGAGGTGTCCACGGCCCGGTACGGCCCCGGCCGGCGCTCGGCCAGCCGCAGCAGATCGTCCGCCCCGTCCCCTCCGTACGCAGTGATCCGCAGCCCCGGCACCTGAGCCTTCACCAGATCGTCGACCGACCGGACATCGCACAGCGCATGGCCGACCCGGGCGATCGAACAGATGGTGGCGAGTTCCTGGGATCGCTGCTGCGCCAGTACGGTCACGGCGATCGCGCCCGCCTTCAGCACGGCGAGCCAGCAGGCGGCCAAATGGGGGGTGGTGGGGCCGCGCAGCAGGACCCGGTTGCCGGGGACGACCCCCAGATCGGAGGTCAGGACATGGGCGATCCGGTCCACGCGGTCCTGGAGCTCCCCGTAGCTCCACGTCGGGCCGTCAGGGGTACGGAAGGCGGGACGGTCGGGTCCGAGACGGGCGACCGTGGTGTCGAGGAGTTCGGCGGCGCAGTTCAGCCGGTCCGGATAGGCCAGCTCGGGGAGACCGAAGACCAGTTCCGGCCACTGGTCCTGGGGTGGCAGATGCTCTCTGGCGAAGCTGTCGATGTGCGCTGAGGTCTTCGGGTCCATAACGGATCGCCCCCTTGTCGCCCTTGGAGCGTATCGTTTGAATGACGGTAGTCAATACTTCGCGATACGATCCAGGAGAGGCGCCGGTATGTCGGCATTCTCGCTCGATCCGTCACAGACCGCCTGGTGCGAGGAGCTGCGCGCCCTGGCCGAGCAGCAGTTGCGCCCCCTCGCGGAGAAGGGCGAACCGGGGCACATCAACCGCCCACTCGTCGCCGCCCTCGGCGAACTGGGCCTGCTCGACCGGCTGTTCTCCTCCGGGGCCCTCGACCTCTGTCTGCTGCGTGAGTCCCTGGCCCGCGGCTGTACGGAGGCCGAGACCGCGCTGGCCCTCCAAGGACTCGGCTCGTACCCATTGGTCCAGGCGGGTACCCCGGCCCACCGTGAGCGCTGGCTCCCCGAAATCCGCGCGGGCCGCGCGGTCGCCGCCTTCGCGCTCAGCGAGCCGGGCGCCGGCTCCGACGCGGCGGCCCTCGCCCTCAGCGCGGCGCGCGCCCCGGACGGCTGGCGGCTGACCGGCGAGAAATGCTGGATCTCCAACGCCCCCGAGGCCGACTTCTACACCGTCTTCGCCCGTACGACGCCCGGCGCCGGAGCTCGCGGTGTCACCGCGTTCCTGGTCCCCGCCGACCGCCCGGGGCTGACCGGCACAGCGCTCGACATGCTCTCCCCGCACCCCATCGGGGCGCTCACCTTCGACGGGGTGCCGGTCACCCCCGATGACGTACTCGGCGAACCCGACCGCGGCTTCCGGGTCGCCATGAACACCCTCAACCTGTTCCGCCCCAGCGTCGGCGCCTTCGCCGTCGGCATGGCCCGTGCCGCCCTCGACGCGACCCTGGCCCACACCGCGCAGCGCACCGCGTTCGGCGGCCCGCTCAAGGATCTGCAGGCCGTCTCGCACCAGGTCGCCGAGATGGCCACCCGCACCGAGGCCGCCCGGCTCCTGGTGTACGCGGCCGCGGCGGCGTACGACGCCGGGGAGCCGGGGGTACCGCGCAGAGCGGCGATGGCGAAGCTGTACGCCACGGAGGCGGCGCAGTACGTCGTCGACGCCGCCGTCCAGCTGCACGGCGCCCGTGCACTGCGCCGCGGCCATCTGCTCGAACACCTCTACCGGGAGGTGCGCGCCCCGCGGATCTACGAGGGTGCCAGCGAGGTCCAGCGCACGATCATCGCCAAGGAGCTGTACGCGACGGCGGCGCAGCCGACCGCACAGCAGGAGCCGTCCGGGAACCAGGAGCTGTCCGCATGAGTCCGATCCACCGAATCAATCCCGCCGAGCTGTCCCCGCCCACAGGCTTCTCGCACGCCGTCACGGCCACCGGCAGTCAGCTGGTCTTCCTGGCCGGGCAGACCGCCCTCGACCCGAACGGCAAGGTCATCGGCGAGACACTGCCCGAACAGTTCACGACGGCCCTCACCAATCTGCTCGTCGCACTGCGTGCGGCCGGTGGCTCCCCGGCCGACCTGGCCCGGGTCACCGTCTATGCCACCGATGTCGCCGACTACCGCGCCCACGCCCCCGAACTCGGTCTGATCTGGCGGCGGTTGGCGGGCCGCGACTACCCGGCGATGGCGGTCGTCGGGGCGGCCCGGCTCTGGGACGAACAGGCTCTCGTCGAGCTCGACGGGATGGCCGTACTGCCGTGAGGTGACCGGACGGGCGTGATCCCGCCGGATGCACCGGTTCATCGGTGACCGAGGTGAGCCGCGCCTCGGCGTTTTTGCCGGTGGCGCCGCTCACCATCCCCCTGCACCTCGGGCTGACGCGGCACCGTCACCCGCCAGTTGGTGAAGCCCGTGCACTCGGGACGTGACGGCCGCTGTGCAGCCGCGTCCGCAGGGGTGTCCTGCATCTGTGCGGCGCGCCGTACGGGTGACAGGAGGTGGGGGATATATCTCTATTCAGTGCCCTATGCCTGTGATGCTTCGCCTAAGCCCCGGACCCCCCCCGTGGGCAGGCGCGGGACGCCCACCGGGGCCGTATGACAGCGCTCATCGTCTGCCACTTCGTCCTCGCCGCGTGCGCGGCCCCGCTGGTACGGCGCCTCGGCAGCCGCGCGTTCGTCGTGCTCGCGCTGCCGCCCACGGCCGCCACGGTGTGGGCGGCCACGCAGTGGAACACCGCGGCGTCCGGCGGATCCGTGACCTGGTCGTGGCGGTGGATGCCGGCGTACGACGTCTTCGTCGAACTGCGCCTGGACGCGCTCGCCGAACTCATGGTGCTGCTCGCCGCCGGAATCGGCGCGCTCGTCCTGCTGTACTGCGCCTCGTACTTCTCCGACGACGCCCCCCGGCTGGCCGGCTTCGCCGGGAACCTGCTGGCCTTCGCGGGCGCCATGCTCGGCCTCGTCCTCGCCGACGACCTGATCACGCTCTACCTCTTCTGGGAGCTGACCACGGTCTTCTCCTACCTGCTGATCGGGTACAGCAGCGAGCAGAAGCACAGCCGCCGCTCCGCGCTCCAGGCGCTCACCGTGACCACGCTCGGCGGCCTCGCGATGCTCGTCGGCTTCCTGATCCTCGGTCAGGCGGCTGGTACGTACCGGATCTCCGCGATCGTCGCCGACCCACCGGCAACGAGCCTCGCCATCTCGGTGGCCGTGGTGCTGATCCTGTGCGGAGCGCTGTCGAAGTCGGCGATCTGGCCGTTCAGCCTCTGGCTGCCGAACGCCATGGCCGCCCCGACCCCCGTCAGCGCCTATCTGCACGCCGCGGCCATGGTCAAGGCAGGTGTCTACCTGGTGGCCCGCCTCGCGCCCGGCTTCGCCGACGTCCCCGTCTGGCGGCCCGTCGTCCTGGTCCTCGGCGGAGTGACCATGCTGCTCGGCGGCTGGCGGGCGCTGCGGCTGAACGACCTCAAGCTCGTCCTCGCCTACGGCACCGTCAGCCAGCTCGGCTTCCTCACCCTGCTCGCCGGTGTCGGCAACCGCGACGCCGCTCTCGCCGCCGCGGTCATGATCCTGAGTCACGCCCTGTTCAAGGCGCCGCTGTTCCTCGTCACCGGCATCGTCGACCATGCGGCGGGCACCCGCGATCTGCGCAGACTCTCCGGCGTCGGCCGGGCGCTGCCGTACGTCTGCGCGGTCGCCGTGCTCGCCGCCGCGTCCATGGCCGCACTGCCCCCGCTGCTCGGATTCGTCGCGAAGGAGGCCGCGTTCGACGCGCTGCTGCACGGCGACGCGGCGGACCGCTGGGCGCTCGCCGTCACCGTGGCGGGCTCGGCGCTGACCGTCGCGTACACCGTACGGTTCGTCTGGGGCGCGTTCGCCCGTAAGCCCGGGGTCGAGGACACCCCGGTGCACCGGGTCGGCGGGGCCTTTCTCGCCCCGCCCGCCCTGCTGGCGCTCTGCGGCCTGGTGCTCGGACCGGGCGTCGGCTGGGTCGACCGGCTGCTCGGCGCGTACTCCGACGAGTTCCCCGCACCCGCCCACCCGTACCACCTCGCGCTCTGGCACGGGTTCGGCCCCGCCCTGCTGCTCTCGGCCGTCGCCCTGGCCGGTGGTGCGGTGCTCTTCGCGGGGCGCACCACCGTTACCCGGCTCTCCCGGCGGATCGCCTGGCCGACCGCCGACCGGGTTTTCGGCCGTCTGCTGCTCGGGCTGGAGCGGACCTCGCTGGAGGTCACCGGCTTCGTCCAGCGCGGCTCGCTCTCCGGCTACCTCGCCACCACTCTGCTCGTCATGCTCGCCGGACAGCTCGCCGTGCTGGAGGTGGACCGGCCGTGGCACGGGGCGTCGGCGCCGCGGCTCTGGGACGTTCCGCTGCAGGGCGCCGTGGCCGCCCTGACCTGCGCAGCCGCGCTTCTCTGTCTCACCGTCAGCCGCCGTATGAAGGCGGTGGTCCTGGCGGGACTGACGGGGTACGGGACCGGACTGCTCTTCGTCGTCCAGGGCGCCCCCGATCTGGCGCTCACCCAGTTCTGCGTCGAGACGGTGTCCATGGTCGTGTTCGTGCTGGTGCTGCGGCGGATGCCGGTGCACTTCCAGGAATCGGTCGGTACGTGGCGGCGCGCGGTACGCATTCCTGTGGCGCTGGCCGCGGCCGCCACCTTGAGCGTGGTGGTGTGGGTCGCGGCGGCCGCGCGTACCGCCGACCCCGCCGGGGCCGCCATGGTCGAGGAGACCGCGCACCACGGGCTCAAGGACGTCGTCGCCACCATCCTGGTCGACCTGCGGGCCTGGGACACGATGGGGGAGTCCGCCGTGCTCGCCGCCGCGGCGATCGGCGTGACCAGCCTGATCTATCTGCACCGCCGCGCGGACGGATCCGGGCTGCGCGAGGAGGTCCCCGGGCGTACGGCCTGGTCGCTCACGGAGCGCGGACTGACCGGGCTGCCGCACGGCGACGAGGGCGCGCCCGAGCGGAGCTGGCTCGCGGCCGGCGCCACGCTCGCCCCCGAACACCGGTCGGTCGTCTTCGAGGTCGTGGCCCGGCTGCTGTTCCACCCGATCCTGGTGCTCTCCGTCTATCTGCTGTTCTGTGCCGAGAACATGCCGGGCGGCGGGTTCGTCGCCGGACTCGTCGCCGGTGTCGGGCTGATCACCCGCTATCTGGCGGGCGGCCGCTTCGAACTCGCCGAAGCCGCGCCGCTGCAGCCGGGGCTCTTCACCGGCCTCGGGCTGTTCCTCTCCACCGGAGTGGCGCTGCTCGGCCTCGCTGACGGAACCGTGCTGCACGCCTGGACGTATCACGGCCGGCTGCCCGTGTTCGGCCCGTACCACCTGGGCACGCCGGTCCTCTTCGACTTCGGTGTGTACCTGCTGGTGCTGGGCGTGGTGCTGGACATCGTGCGCGCACTGGGAGCCAAGATCGACCGGCAGATCGAGCGGGCCGCGGCGGAGAGTGCAGCGGCGGAGAAGACGGCGCCCCGGGGGAAAGCGGGGCCGGGAGCCAAGCCCGAGGCGGAAGCAGGACCGGGCACGGCGCCCGAGGCCGGAGGTGCACCCGGATGACGGTCAGCGCCTCGCTTCTGGCCACGGCCGCCGTGCTGTGTGCCGTCGGCGGCATCCTCATGCTCACCCGCCCCCTCACCCGCATCCTGCTCGGCGCGGTGATCGCGGGCAACGGCATCAACCTGCTCGTCCTGTCCGCCACCGGATCGGCGGGCAGGGCGCCCCTCCTGTACGGCGTCCCGCTGTGGCAGGTCACCGATCCGCTGCCGCAGGCCATCGCCCTGACCGCGATCGTCATCACGCTCGCCACCACGGCGTTCCTCCTCGCGATGGCGTACCGCAGCCACCAGTTGACCGGCACCGACGAGGTCCACGACGACCTGGAGGACCGGCGTATCGCACTGCGCGCCGAGGTGCTGGGGGAGCGGGACGAACTGCGCGAGCAGTACCGGTCCGCGTCCGAGCGCACGGCGGAGGAACGCGCCCGGTACCGGGCGGAACGCAAACGCCTCCGGGCCCGGCTCCGCGCCGACCGCGCCCTCCAGGCCCGCGGCCGGGACGCCACCGGAGACCTCTGGCACGACGTGCTGGGCGCCGACCCGCAGGACTACGCCGAAGCCCGTACTGACGGCCCTGCCGCAGACGCGAACCGAGGAGACACCGGGTGAACGCACTCGTCCCGCTGCCGGTGCTGCTGCCGCTCTGCGCCACCGGCCTGAGCCTCGCCTTCGGCACCCGGCTCAAACAGTTCCAGCGCATCATCAGCGTCACCGTGCTCACCGCCGTGCTCGCGCTCTCCGTCGCCCTGATGATCGCCGCCGACTCCCGCGGCCCCCTCACCGTCCACCTCGGTGACTTCGCCCCTCCCCTCGGCATCACCCTGGTCGCCGACCGGCTGTCCGGGCTGATGCTGACCGTCTCCTCGGCCGTCACCCTGTGCGTGCTGGTCTACTCCCTCGGCCAGGGCATGGCCGACCGCGACGAAGAGACACCTGTGGCGGTCTTCCACCCCGCGTATCTGATCCTGGTCGCCGGAGTCTCCTGTACGTTCCTCGCCGGTGACCTCGTCAACCTCTACGTCGGCTTCGAGATCATGCTGGTGGCGAGCTTCGTGCTGCTCACCCTCGGCGGCACCGGCTCCCGGGTGCGGGCCGGCTCCACATACGTGATCATCTCGCTCTTCTCGTCGATGCTGTTCCTCACCGCGATCGCCATGACATACGCGGCCACCGGCACCGCCAACCTCGCCCAGCTGGCCCAGCGGCTGGGTGAACTCCCGCTCGGCGTACAGACCCTGATCCAGGCCATGCTGCTGACCGTGTTCGCCATCAAGGCCGCCGTGTTCCCGCTCGCCGCCTGGCTCCCCGACTCGTACCCCACCGCACCCGCCCCCGTCACCGCCGTCTTCGCGGGCCTGCTCACCAAGGTCGGCGTCTACTGCATGCTCCGTACGGAGACCCTGCTCTTCCCCGGAAACCGGCTCGGCGACCTGCTGATGGCGGCCGCGCTCGCCTCGATGATGATCGGCATCCTCGGAGCCGTTGCCCAGACCGACCTGAAACGGCTGCTCTCCTTCATCCTCATCAGCCACATCGGCTACATGGTCTTCGGTATCGGCCTCGCGTCCCGCGAGGCGTACGGCGGTGCGATCGTCTACGTCGCCCACCACATCACCGTCCAGACGACGCTGTTCCTCGTGGCCGGACTGATCGAACGCCGCACCGGCACCACCGAACTCACCCGGATCGGTGGACTGGCCAGAGCCGCTCCGGTGCTCGCTGCCCTCTTCTTCGTGCCTGCCATGAACCTCGCCGGGATCCCGCCGCTGTCCGGCTTCATCGGCAAGCTCGGCCTCATGCGGGCCGGCGTCGCCGACGGCGGCGTCTGGGCCTGGATGCTCGTCTTCGGCTCGGTGGCGACCAGCCTGCTGACGCTCTACGTGATGGCCAAGGTCTGGAACCTGGCGTTCTGGCGGGCCGCACCACCCGGCCAGGCCGCGGACGGCACCATCCTGGAGTCCGACGACGAGAACGGCGGCGACGAGGATGCCGACGAGGGCCCGGACCGCATTCCCGGCACCGGCGACGAACCGATCCTCCACCGGCACCAGCCCGCCGGGCTCGCGGTCGCGGCCACCCTCCACGGCCATGCCGTCACCACCACGACGAAGCTGCCGACGCTCATGACCGCCGCCACCGCGGCAGCCGTCGTCCTCGGACTCTCCTTCACCGTGCTCGCCGGACCCCTGACCTCGTACACCGACCGCACGGCCGCCGAACTCCTCGCACGCTCCCCCTACATCGAGGCGGTGCTCGGCCGGTGAAACGCTGGATCACCCTGTCCTACCGGAACGCGGAACTGCCGCCCTTCAGCTGCGAATTCGCCGGCCGCCGACGGCGCGTCCTCGACCTTCCGCTGATCGCCTGGCTCACCGTCATCTGGGTACTGCTCTGGTCCAGTCTGAGCTGGGCCAATGTGGTGACCGGCGTGGTCGTCGCGGTGGCGGTCTGTCTGGCCTTCCCGCTGCCCCGCGTCGATCTCGGGCTCCGGCTCCACCCGTGGGGCATCGTGCGGCTCGCCGGCTATCTGCTCTACGACATGTACACCTCGGGCGTGAAGGTCACCCGGCAGATCTTCGTCGACCATCCGCACCGGGCCGCCGTCATCGCCGTACCGCTGCGCTGCCGCTCCGACCTGATGCTCGCGGCGACCGCCGTCGCCGTGTCGAACGTGCCCGGCGGATCCGTCGTCGAGGTACGCCGCGCCACGGCCACCGTCTTCGTCCACGTCCTCGACGCGGACCGGCCAGCCGTCCTCGACGCTGCCCGGCGTTCCGTCTGGCGGCTGGAGGAACTGACGGTACGGGCCTTCGGCACCCCTGACGAGATCGTCCGGGTGGCCGAACGACCGCCGCCGCCGTGGACGGACGGGCCGGGGGCGGGCTCATGAGTGCTGCGGAAACCGTCGACCGGGTCCTGCTCACCGCCGCCGTGGTGGTGCTCGTCATCGCCGGGACGGGGCTGCTCGGCCGGATCTGGCGGGGCCCCTCGATGCTGGACCGGGCGATCTCGCTGGATGTGTGCGCCGCCCTCATCATCGCGGGCCTCGGCGCCAAGTCCGCCGTCGCACGCGACCCGTTCTATTTCCCGATCATGCTGGTGCTGGCCTTTCTCGGCTTCACCGGCTCGGTGGGCATCGCCCGCTTCATCGCCGTACGCGACCGGCCGAGGAAAGCCGTACGCGACCGGCCGAGCACCGAGGAGGAACCGGAGTGAACGTCTGGCTCCAGATCGCCGACACCATCGGTGCGGTACTGGTCTTCATGGGCGCGGCCATCTGCCTGCTCGGGGTGATCGGCATGCTGCGGCTGCCGGACGTCCTGTCGCGCAGCCACGCCGCGACGAAGCCGCAGAGCCTCGGCCTGCTGCTGGTCCTCGCCGGAGTCGCGCTGCGGCTGCGCAGCGGCATGGACCTCGCCACGCTCGCGCTGATCGGGTTCTTCCAGCTGATGACCGGACCCGTCGCCGCGCACCTGGTCGCGCGATCGGCGTACCGGACCGGTCAGATCGACCACGGCGAGCTGCTTTTCGACGAACTGGACGCACAGCTGACCGAAGAGCGCTGAACCCCGGAGAGTCGACAGCAGCCGCCGGACCCACCGGCGAGGCGGGCCGGACATCACGGGTGTAAGCAGGAGATATGCGCGTCCGGCACAGCGCCACCCGTTTCACCACTCCGTGGCGCCCGACCCACGGACTGCTCATCGTGCCGCTCGCGATCATCGCGACGACCGCGCTGATCGACATCAACACCCCGGAGACCATCCACCTCGGTCCGTTCCTCATCGCGGCGCCTGCGCTCACCGCCGCGTTCGCCGGCCCCGGACTGACGGCGGCCGTCGGGGCACTGGCCGTCCTGGCACAGATCGTCATCGCCGCGCTGCACGGCGGCGTCTCCACGCCGAACCACGAGGCGCAGATCGCCGCCGTCCTCGTGATCTCCGTGTTCCTCGTGGTGTTCCGCCGGTTGCTCGACCGGTACGAGCGACAACTGGGCCGGGTTCGCTCGGTGGCCACCGTCGCGCAGCAGGGCCTGCTCCGGCCGCTGCCCCGCCGGATCGGACCGCTCACCATCGCGTCCGTGTGCATCGCGGCCGAGGCGGGGGCCCAGATCGGCGGGGACCTGTACGCGGTGGTACCCGCCCCGGGCGTGACCCGCATGGTGATCGGCGACGTCCGAGGCAGTGGCCTCCCCGCCTTCGGGGACGCCGCGGTGGTGCTGGGGGCGTTCCGCGGGTCGGCGTACCGGAACCTCTCGCTGCCCGGTGTCGTGTCACACATCGCCAACGCCTCGTACTGGAACATGGCGCAGCTCGCCGAGACGGAACCGTGCTACAACGAGTCGTTCGTGACCGCGCTGGTGCTCGACGTCCGCGACGACGATCACAGCGTTGAGCTGGTGAACTGCGGGCATCCCCCTCCGATGCTCCTGCGCGCCGGGCAGGTACGGACACTGGAGGTCAGTGAGCCCGCGCTCCCGCTGGGGCTCGGCGCCCCCTCGGAGAGCGAGTACCAGGTCGAGACGTTCGACTTCGGACCCGGCGACCTCCTGCTCCTCTACACCGACGGAGTCGTCGAGGCACGCGACCGCAGGGGCACCTTCTACCCGCTCGCCGACCGGCTCGGCGCCTGGACGGGGACCGGCCCCGAGTCCCTGGTACGCCACCTGCACGACGACCTGTTGCGCCACGTCGGCGGGCGCCTGGGCGACGACGCCGTCATGATCGCGGTCACGAAGACGTCCGGCGACGTCAGGGGAGCCGCAGCGAGTAGGTGATCCGCTCCAGGTGGTAGTAGTCGGCGACGCAGGGGGCCGGCCAGACCCTTCGCCCGTGCTTACGGAACGGTTCCACCATTCCGGCGACCGACAGGGGCGTGTACGGGAGAACCCGGTCACCGGCCGCCGCCCGGGCCCGCATCCACTGGTCCTGGTGGTCCCACTTCACAGCCCGGACGCGCATGTCCCCTTCGAGCCGCCACAGTGGGACGGCAAGTGAGAGGCACACGGCGACGCACACCGCCGCACCGGCCGCCTGCACCGCACCGGTGTGACGTGTCCGCTGCGCCAGGGCAAGCCCCAGCAGCGCACCGGCACCGACGAGTACCGCGACGTACAGCAGGAGGTAGTCGTTCCAGATCCGCGTAGAGGTCGTCACGCTCTTCCCGAAGACGGGGTACGCGACGAGCGTGCAGAGGTACCCGGAGAGGAGAAACGCAAGAACAGCCACGCAGGCCATCCGTCGCCGGCGCACCGGCAGGACCACGCGCCGCCCGCCCGGCCCCCTGATCAGGAGCCCCAGCAGGACCCCGGCCGCGACCGCGCCCAGATAGGCCCATGTCGTGAGGAGCGTCCCCAGAATGTGCCCGAAGCCGCGCAGGGACCCGAGGAGCGAGTCGGGCGCGAGGAAGGACACCCCGTCCGTGCCGAATCGCCCCCGCCGGATCCGGGCACCCGGCGACGTGTAGAGCACGAGCGTCCCGATCCCGGTCCCCGCCATTCCCGTCAGGCACCAGCCCCGTGCATGGCCACGGCGTTGCCCGGCGAGGACCAGCAGAACGGCCGACAGGACGACGAGCACGACGACGGACGTCTCCTCCGAGAGCGTCCCGATGCAGAGACCGGCCACGAATACCGAGACCAGCGCGATGCGCCGCCCCCGGCGGGACCGGGCCCGGAGCAGTGGCAAGGCTGCGGCACAGGCGAGCACCGGCGCCAGGGTGTGCGAGACGGACGCGGCGGGCCAGTAGAACGTCTTGTACGTATTGGGCGTCGCGAACAGAAAGACGGCCGTCACCATCGACGCCACGAGCAACGGGACTCCACGCGGCGCCGTGAGACCGGTCCTGCGCAGCGCCGCTACGGTCACCGCCCACAGGATCCCCAGCACGACGCCCCCGCTGACCAGCCCGAACCACTGGTGGCCCGCGACACCGAACCTCGCGTACGCCCAGACCAGTACGGCATTCGCGATCCGGCCGTTGTCCCCGAGGTAGAACTTGCCGACCATGCCGGAGAGGCCTTCGTCGCGCACGACGGGCAGGAAACACCACTCGTCGCCCCCGGGCCGGACCCACCTCCCGAACCACGCCGCCACACCGAGGAGCCCGAGTGGCAGAAGACAGAGCGCGGCCGGCCAGCGACCGGTCCGGGGCACGGCTTCCGCGATCTCCGCCCCACCGGCGACAGACCGTTCCCTTTCGCGCGACTGCAGCCCGGTCGGAGCCGGGCCGGCGGCCGTCATCGCGATTCCCCTGCCGTGATCATTACCGCCATCTGATACGGCGTGGCGGCCTGCCCGGGCTCGTACACGCCATTCGGGCCCAGCTCCATGCGAATGGCGGACGCCCGTGCACACCGGTCCCCGGCGCCGGCCGCGGACCTATGAAAGGTGCGACTTCGCGTGCCTCACTCCCCTTCCGTGGGGACCGCCGGTCGCTCCGCATAGCGGTTGCGCATGGCATCGCCGGCCGCGGGGCCCGCCGTGAAGACGTAGGCGTCGCTGTCGTCGAGCCGGCGGCCGGTCCTGGCGTCGACGACCACGGGCTCGACCTGCTCGCCGCTGTGGGCGTCGACGAGGACCATGCTGCGCTGCTCCGGCGCGAGGCGGGAGTTCCCCCATGCGGCCAGGGCGGCAATCACCGGGCGCAGGGAGCGCCCCAGCTCGGTCAGCACGTACTCGTGGCGGACGGGGTTGGTCCTGTACGGCCGACGCTCCAGCAGTCCGTCGGCGACAAGGCTCTTGAGGCGGGTGGTGAGCATGCTGGAGGAGATACCCAGGTTCTCCAGGAACTGGTCGAAGCGGGTGTAGCCGTCGAAGGCGTCGTGACGGATCAGCAGCGTCCACCATTCGCCGACGTGCTCCACGGTCGTGGACAGGGGGCACTCCCGGTCCTCCAGCCTGATCCGGCTCGCCAAGGCGACCATCCCCTCAGTTACTGCTAAAGTCGAAGTTAATAGCTTCTATTTTAGAAGTAACTGAAGGAGGTGTGCGTGTACTCGCACTTCGCCTTCCTCGTTTCCGGCCGCGCCTCGTCCATCGACGGCGGCACCACTCCTGCCGTCCGAAGCCCTCACCACTCGGAGAACTGCCATGCAGGACAACCAGCCCCGCACCGTCGCCCCGGAGGCGCTGCCCGGGGCGATCACTCGCTATCTGAACGCCCACCGCGCCCACGACGCCGCCACCGCAGTTACCGCGTTCACCGGCGACGCCACAGTGGTCGACGACGGCAACACCTATGAGGGCTTCGGTGAGATCGAGCGGTGGCTGAGCCGATCCGCCACGGAGTTCACGTACACCACCGAACTCACCGGCGCCCAGCAGACCGATGCGACCCGTTACGTCGCCACGCACCACCTGGAAGGCAACTTTCCCGGCGGCACCGTCGATCTGCACTATCGGTTCACACTCCGCGACGACCTCATCGAGCGCCTCGTCATCGAACCCTGACCCCGCTCCCGCGCTCCTGTCATCGCTTTAGAGGAAGCGGCAGGCGGCCACCCTGACCCCGCTCGCACAGTGAGCGGGATCAGGGTGGCGCAGGCCGGGGCCGACCGGGGCCGGTTTGGCTCCGTACCGGCCCGTCGCCGCCCGGAGTCCACTACTCGATGACGAGCTCGACCGAGATGTTGCCGCGGGTCGCGTTGGAATAGGGGCAGACCTGGTGGGCCTGCTCGACCAGCTTGCGGCCGGTGGCCTGGTCGACGGTCTCGGGCAGCTCCACGCGCAGCGTGACCGCGAGGCCGAAACCCTCACCCTGCTTGCCGATGCCGACCTCACCGGTCACGGCGGCGTCGCTGACGTCGATCTTGGCCTGACGGCCGACGAGTCCCAGGGCGCTGGCGAAGCAGGCGGCGTAACCGGCGGCGAACAGCTGCTCAGGGTTCGTGCCCTGGCCGCTGCCGCCCATCTCCACCGGGACGGCCAGCTGCAGATCCAGCTTGCCGTCGGTGCTGACGGCACGGCCCTCGCGACCGTGGGTGGCGGTGGCGACGGCGGTGTAGAGCGTTTCCATGGAAACCATTCCTCTCGAAACTCATGTTCCGGCGGCGCTGTCCGGCCGCTTCCATCCAAGCAAAGCACACAACTGAGTTGTGCACAATTCAATGCCATGCGGGGCTATGCTGAATGCATGACCTCCTCGCCCAGTCCGAGCCGCGAAGCCCCGTCCGAGGCCGACTACCTCCGCCTCGACCAGCAGATCTGCTTTTCCTTGAACGCCGCGTCGCGTGCCTTCGGCAGCGTGTACCGCGTGCTCCTCAAGGACCTCGGACTGACCTATCCCCAGTACTTGGTGATGCTGGTGCTCTGGGAGCACGGCGAGCTGCCGGTGAAGAAGCTGGGAGAGTACCTGCGGCTCGACTCCGGCACGCTGTCGCCACTGCTGAAGCGCTTGGAGGCGGCGGGCCTGGTACGACGCGAGCGCAGCACCCAGGACGAACGCTCGGTGCGCATCCACCTCACGGACGAGGGCACGGCGCTGCGCGAGCGGGCGCCGGCCGTGCCGCGCCGGATCGCTGCGGCGACCGGCTTCGACCTTGACGAGATCACCGATCTGCAGGCCCGCCTCAACCGACTCACGGCAGCGCTGAACGCGGCGGCACTGGAGGAGAACCTGATCCGCGCCGAGAGCGAGTTCGAGAAGTAGCGTCATTTGCTGCTGCGGGTCTCTTGCTGCCCAGCGGTGTGGGACGAGCCCCGCCACGGCCGGAGACCGGCGCCGCCGTCCTGGGCGTGCTGCGGGTTGTTCGGCCCGTGGACGGGACAGCCGGCGCCGGCCATGCCGTAGCCGATGAGCAGGTGGCCGTCATGGCGACCCGGTGGTTTTGCTCGCTGGGTGCGACAGCCCTCAGTGAAGGGGGAACGGGCCGAGAGGGACGGGCTTCCACCACACCCTCTCGGCCCTTGACTCGCGTCAGGAGGGCCGAAGTTCCGAGCGGACCGTGCGGGCGGCGGAGACCAGGTTCTCCAGCGAGGCACGGGTCTCGGGCCAGCCGCGGGTCTTCAGACCGCAGTCGGGGTTGACCCACAGGCGCCCGGCCGGGATGGCTTCAAGTCCCTTTCGGAGGAGGGCGGCCGCCTCCTCGGCGCTGGGCACGCGCGGGGAGTGGATGTCGTAGACGCCGGGCCCGGCCTCGCGCGGGTAGCCGTGTGCGGCCAGTTCACGTGCAACCTGCATGTGGGAGCGGGCGGCCTCCAGGCTGATGACGTCGGCGTCGAGGTCGTCGATGGCCTGGACGATGTCGCCGAACTCGGCGTAGCACATGTGGGTGTGGATCTGGGTGTCCGGACGTACGCCGCTGGTGGTGAGGCGGAAGGCTTCCGTGGCCCAGTCCAGGTAGGCGGGGCGGTCGGCGGCGCGCAGGGGAAGGGTCTCGCGCAGGGCGGGTTCGTCGACCTGGATGACCGAAGTGCCCGCTGACTCAAGGTCGTTCACCTCGTCACGCAGGGCGAGCGCGACCTGGCGCGCGGTATCGCCGAGCGGCTGGTCGTCGCGGACGAAGGACCAGGCGAGCATGGTGACCGGACCGGTCAGCATGCCCTTGACGGGGCGGTCGGTCAGGGAGTTGGCGTACGAGGTCCCGCGCACCGTCATCGGTTCCGGCCGGGAGATGTCGAAATCGACAGGCTGGCAACCGAGGACTTCCCGCCGGGGTCCCCGACACGCGCCTTGGCCCGCATCGGCGTCGCCGACTACTTCGCAGCCGCCCTGATCCTTCCGTACGGCGCCTTTCACACCGCTGCCGAGGAGGCCCGCTACGACATCGAGCGCCTCACCGACCGCTTCGGGCTCGGCTACGAGACCGTCTGCCACCGCCTGAGCACCCTCCAGCGCCCGAGGTTGCGGGGGGTGCCGTTCTCGTTCGTCCGCGTCGACCGGGCGGGGAACATGTCGAAACGTCAGTCGGCCACCGGCTTCCACTTCTCCAGGGCCGGCGGCACATGCCCCCTTTGGAACGTCTACGAGGCATTCGCGGCACCTGGCCGCATCCACGTTCAGATCGCGGCCATGCCCGACGGACAGCGGTATCTGTGGACCGCGCGAGCGATCACGCGACACCGCGGCGGCTGGGGCGAACCCGGCAAGACCTTCGCCATCGGCCTGGGCTGCGAGATCCGTCACGCCTCACGTCTGGTCTACTCCGACGGGCTCGATCTCGACAACGCCTCCGCCGCCACCCCGATCGGGATGGGCTGCCGCCTCTGCGAACGCCTCGACTGTCCCCAGCGTGCGGTACCCCCGCTGGGCCGCCCGCTCACGATCGACGAGAACAGCAGCACGTTCGTCCCTTACCCGGTGGCCGACAGCACGGGGTGAACCGCCCGGCGACCCCTCTTCACGGGCGGCCGTCTGCCGTTTCCAGCCGTCGCCACTCGACGCAGCCGCTCAGACACACCTTCACCAAGACATCGCGGCAGAATGCGCGAAAATGGCTGAAGAGGCTGTTTTGGTATATGTCAGGGAGCCACAGATGGACGCCCCGGACGAATTCCTTCGAGGGCCTGACCCGGCGGCTCTTCTTACGCTGGACGGTGCCATCCGCAGCCTCAACGCTGCGATGGCCGCAGCGCTGGGCAGGCCGGTGGAGCAGTGCCTGGGACGTGACTTCGGAGACCAGTGCCTCGGACGTGACTTCGGTGATCTGTGGCCCGCAAGCGAGCGGATGTCGGCCGAGAGCCTCGTGGCCCACGCCGCCAGGACGAAGACGGTCGCGATGCGGGTGCTGGACTTCCCAGGGCGAGGCGGAGCACCCGTTGCGTGCTTGATCGAGGCGCGGCAGGTGAAGGATCCGGCAAGTGACGAACAGTTGATCTGGGTGCACGCACTGGATGCGCGAAACGACCTGGCCAGCCTGCTGATTCCGTTCCGGATGGCCACCTCGGCCGCCAACCTCGGCCTGTGGATGTATTCACCCTGTGAGCACCAGATGGAGTGGCTCGGTGGCGCACCCGCTCTGGCGGCGCTCTTCCCGGGCCCCACTACGTCACTTTCCAGAGTGATATCGGCGGTGCACCCTGACGACCGGGAGGCCTTGCGGCAGCTGCTGCGCTCGGCCGCCACGCAGCAGTCCGCCTGGGTGAGGTTGCGGTACCTCCCCCAGCACGAGGGCTGGCACCAATTGGCCGCTCAGACCCGTCGGATCCAGTTGGGATATGGCGGCCCCGAGCGGATCTTCGGGGTGGTCCGCGACGACACCAAGAAGGAGAAGCGCAACGAGAAGGCGCAGGCCGCACTGGCTGCCGAGCGGCTGCGCGCCAAGGAGACCGCCGCATTCTCCTCCGCCTTGATCACTGCAGCCACGGAGCAGGAGCTGCAGCAGGTCGTCCTGACCCGGCTCGCCGCAACCTTCGGCGCCAGCGGCGCCTTGCTCGCACTCGTCGCCGAAGGCCGCCTGCGCGTCTCCACCGATGCCGGGATATCCATGTGGGAGGTCGACGTCCTGCACGGCATGTCGCTGGACGATCCGAGCCCCGTGCCCGAGTCGATCCGCACCGGCCGGCCGCAGTTCATCCGCGACCGGGAGGATTACATCCGCCGTTGGCCACGCGGGGCTGAATTTCCGCTGATCGGCCGACTCGGCTCCGACTACGCCACTTCGATCACCCCCCTGAGCGAGGCCGGAAATCAACCGCTCGGAGGATGGGTGGTGACCTACGGCAGCGGATACCGGCCGTCCCTGGAGGAGCGGACCCTCATGGGTACGCTGGCCGACCTGGCAGGGCAGGCACTGAGGCGCATCAGGTTGCAGCAGGCACGAGTCGAGCTGGCCACGGCGCTGCAGCAGACCATGCTGCCCACGCTGCCCGAGCACCTTGCGGGCCTGGAGGTCGCCGCCCGCTACCGACCGAGCCTCGACGGGCTGGACATCGGCGGAGACTGGTACGACGCCTTCGCCATGCCTGACGGCACGGTCGCAATGGAGATCGGCGACGCCCAAGGGCACGACGTGGACGCCGCCGCAGTCATGGGACAGGTACGCGCCTCCATACGTGCGATCGCCGCCCACGAACCGGATCCCGCAACCGTGCTGACGCGCACCAACGAGCTGCTCGTCACGATGGAGGCGGCACGATTCGCCAGCTGCACCATGCTGCATATCGACCCAGGCGACGGACAGGTCACCGGCGCCAGCGCCGGCCATGTGCCGGTGCTGTACGCGCGCGAGGACGGCAGCCACAGCATCCGCGAGCTGCCGGGCGGGCCGGTCCTGGGAGTCGTGCCCGGCACCGAGTACCGAGAGGAGACCTTCACCCTGGACGAGGGAAGTGCGCTGGTCATGGTCACCGACGGCGTGGTCGAAGGACCGGGCCTCACATTGGAAGCCGGACTGGAGCGAGCCGGAACACTGGCCGGAGCGGCCCTCCACGACGGACTGAACGCCGAGGAGACCGCCGACC
Organism: Streptomyces sp. NPDC051664; assembly: GCF_044453545.1. Lineage (NCBI taxonomy): Bacteria > Bacillati > Actinomycetota > Actinomycetes > Kitasatosporales > Streptomycetaceae > Streptomyces > Streptomyces sp. NPDC051664. The sequence continues at coordinate 107,263 of NZ_JBITCU010000022.1, forward strand.
GCATCCTCGACGCCGCGGTCGCGGTGGACCACCTCGACGACGTGGCCGTGCTGGTCATCCGACGCGCATGAGGGCGCCCGCTTCCTCATCCGGAAGCCGGCGCCGGTCGCCGCCGGAGTCGTCACCCTACCGACCTGCACCCACCTCATGCCGGACAGTCAGGCACGAGCGAGGCGGGCCGTGGACGGTGTCCTCCGCGAGGGCGGAGGACACCGGACAACGGCCCACAGACGGCCCAGGAGACAGAAAACGTGGTCCTGACCCGGGGCTGAATCAAATGTCGCGGAAGATCTCGATCTGTGCGCCCACCGAGTTGAGGCGCTCCGCCAGTTCCTCGTAACCGCGGTTGATCACGTACACGTTGCGCAGTACGGAGGTCCCCTCGGCCGCCATCATCGCGAGCAGCACCACCACGGCGGGTCGCAGCGCCGGCGGGCATATCATCTCGGCCGCGCGCCAGCGGGTCGGGCCCTCCACCAGGACCCGGTGCGGGTCGAGGAGCTGGAGTCGGCCGCCCAGCCGGTTGAGGTCCGTCAGATAGATGGCGCGGTTGTCGTAGACCCAGTCGTGTATGAGGGTCTTGCCGTGCGCCGAGGCGGCGATGGCCGCGAAGAACGGCACGTTGTCGATGTTGAGACCGGGGAACGGCATCGGGTGGATCTTGTCGATCGGGGCCTCCAGCTTCGAGGGCCGGACCGTCAGATCGACCAGCCGGGTACGGCCGTTGTCCGCCGCGTACTCCGTCGTGCGGTCGCAGTCGACACCCATCTCCTCCAGCACCGCGAGCTCGATCTCCAGGAACTCGATCGGCACCCGGCGGATGGTCAGCTCGGACTCCGTCACCACGGCGGCGGCGAGCAGACTCATCGCCTCGACCGGGTCCTCGGAGGGGGAGTAGTCGACATCCACGTCTATGTTCGCCACACCGTGCACGGTCAATGTCGTCGTACCGATGCCGTCGATGCGTATGCCCAGCGCCTCCAGGAAGAAGCACAGGTCCTGGACCATGTAGTTGGACGACGCGTTACGGATGACGGTCGTGCCGTCGTGACGGGCGGCCGCCAGCAGCGCGTTCTCCGTCACCGTGTCGCCGCGCTCGGTCAGCACGATGGGGCGGTCGGGGGTGACCGAGTGGTCGATCTGGGCGTGGTACAGGCCCTCGGTCGCGGCGATCTCCAGGCCGAACCGGCGCAGCGCGATCATGTGCGGCTCGATGGTCCGGGTGCCGAGGTCGCAGCCCCCCGCGTACGGCAGCTTGAACTGGTCCATACGGTGCAGCAGCGGGCCGAGGAACATGATGATGGACCGGGTGCGACGGGCCGCGTCCGCGTCGATGGCCTCCAGGTCGAGCTGGGCCGGCGGGACGATCTCCAGGTCGGTCCCTTCATTGATCCACCGGGTCCGCACACCTATGGAGTTCAGAACTTCGAGGAGACGGTAGACCTCCTCGATGCGGGCGACGCGGCGCAGGACCGTACGTCCCTTGTTGAGCAGCGAGCCGCAGAGCAGCGCCACGCACGCGTTCTTGCTGGTCTTGACGTCGATCGAGCCGGAGAGCCGGCGCCCGCCGACCACCCGCAGGTGCATCGGTCCGGCATAGCCGAGCGACACGATTTCACTGTCGAGTGCTTCACCGATACGGGCAATCATCTCAAGGCTGATGTTCTGATTGCCGCGCTCGATGCGGTTGACGGCGCTCTGGCTGGTGCCGAGCGCTTCGGCAAGTTGACTCTGCGTCCAGCCCCGGTGCTGACGGGCGTCACGTATGAGCTTGCCGATGCGTGCGAGGTAGTCGTCTGACATGGCGCCAGGTTATCTCAGATATGAGATGAGGACTCGGTGGGGCTGTGGTGTTCGGGTGACGGATGGGGCGACACGGCGACGGGCGTGGGGTCGATGCGGGGACGAAGTGATATGGGCTGCGGGGTGCGGTGACGTGACGGAGGCGTGCGCCACCCCTCCCATCCTCCGCGCGGTGCGGCAGTCAGGCACGCCGTGCGCCTCCATGCGGGTGTTCCGGTGTGCGGAGTCTCCGTCAAGGAGCGGAGCCTCCGCGCGTCGCGCTGCCGCGTACACACGCGGGTCGGGGCCTCGTGAGCTATGCCCAGGCGCGGGAGCGGAGGGGTTCCGTGCCGCGCCACGAGGTCCTGGCCGAGAACTCCTGAGTGCCGTCGGGGGTCGGCGTGGGCGGCTCGCCGGTCCGCCTGGGTCACCGCTGGTCGTCGCCGACGATCTCTATGTGCACACGGCTGGTGCTGGACGGTCGGTGGCCCTGGAAGGAGGTTCCGGCCCTCGGCCCGACACCGCCGTATGAAGGCCGAACGGGCGGGTCCGCGGGGGAGGGGCCTTGATCGCCTGAGATGGACGGTGCTGCACGGGCAGCCGGGCATGACCCTTCAGCGGCGATGTACTAGGGTTATCTCGACATCGAGATATCTGCCGAAGGCGCACTGCAGCCGCCGAACGGTAAGGGTTACCTAACTAAGCCTTACCTTAGCGGATGGTCGAGAAGCCGTAGGCGGCACCACGCGGCGCCCGCCGTAATGAGGCGCGGTGCGGTGGTACGCGCACATTGATGAAGGAGACTGTCGTGTCGGCGAACAGCTTCGACGCCCGCAGCACGCTGCGCGTGGGCGACGAGTCGTACGAGTTCTTCAGGCTGGACAAGGTCGAGGGCTCCGCGCGCCTCCCTTACAGCCTGAAGGTGCTGCTGGAGAACCTGCTCCGCACCGAGGACGGCGCGAACATCACCGCCGACCACATCCGGGCGCTGGGTGGCTGGGACTCCCAGGCCCAGCCCAGCCAGGAGATCCAGTTCACGCCGGCCCGCGTGATCATGCAGGACTTCACCGGCGTTCCGTGTGTCGTGGACCTCGCCACCATGCGTGAGGCGGTGAAGGAGCTCGGCGGCGACCCGGCGAAGATCAACCCCCTCGCGCCGGCCGAGCTGGTCATCGACCACTCCGTCATCGCGGACAAGTTCGGCACCAACGACGCGTTCGCGCAGAACGTCGAGCTGGAGTACGGCCGCAACAAGGAGCGCTACCAGTTCCTGCGCTGGGGCCAGACCGCCTTCGACGAGTTCAAGGTCGTCCCCCCGGGCACCGGCATCGTCCACCAGGTCAACATCGAGCACCTGGCCCGCACGGTCATGGTCCGTAACGGCCAGGCGTACCCTGACACCCTCGTCGGCACCGACTCGCACACCACCATGGTCAACGGCCTCGGCGTGCTGGGCTGGGGCGTCGGCGGCATCGAGGCCGAGGCCGCGATGCTCGGCCAGCCGGTCTCCATGCTCATCCCGCGCGTCGTCGGCTTCAAGCTGACCGGCGAGCTGAAGCCCGGCACCACCGCCACCGACCTCGTGCTGACCATCACGGAGATGCTCCGCAAGCACGGCGTCGTCGGCAAGTTCGTCGAGTTCTACGGGGAGGGTGTCTCTGCCACCTCGCTCGCGAACCGCGCCACCATCGGCAACATGTCGCCGGAGTTCGGCTCCACCGCCGCGATCTTCCCGATCGACGACGAGACGCTGAAGTACCTGCGTCTGACCGGCCGTGACGAGCAGCAGGTCGCGCTCGTCGAGGCGTACGCCAAGGAGCAGGGCCTCTGGCTGGACCCGGCCGCCGAGCCGGACTTCTCCGAGAAGCTGGAGCTCGACCTCTCCACGGTCGTCCCCTCCATCGCCGGCCCGAAGCGTCCGCAGGACCGCATCGTCCTGGCCAACGCCAAGGAGCAGTTCGCGCAGGACGTGCGCAACTACGTCTCCGAGGACGAGGAGTCGGGCAAGGAGTCCTTCCCGGCTTCCGACGCCCCGGCCTGCGCCAACGGTGTGCCGTCGCGTCCGACCACGGTCACGGCCCCCGACGGGACGACGTACGAGATCGACCACGGCGCCGTCACCGTCGCCGCGATCACCTCCTGCACCAACACCTCGAACCCGTACGTCATGGTCGCCGCGGCGCTCGTGGCCAAGAAGGCGGTCGAGAAGGGCCTGACCCGCAAGCCGTGGGTCAAGACCACCCTCGCCCCGGGCTCCAAGGTCGTCACCGACTACTTCGACAAGGCGGGCCTGACCCCGTACCTCGACAAGGTCGGCTTCAACCTCGTCGGCTACGGCTGCACCACCTGCATCGGCAACTCCGGCCCGCTGCCGGAGGAGGTCAGCAAGGCGGTCAACGAGCACGACCTGGCCGTGACCTCGGTGCTTTCCGGCAACCGTAACTTCGAGGGCCGGATCAACCCCGACGTCAAGATGAACTACCTGGCGTCCCCGCCGCTGGTCGTCGCGTACGCCATCGCCGGTTCGATGAAGGTCGACATCACCAAGGACGCCCTGGGCATCGACCAGGACGGCAAGCCGGTCTACCTCGCGGACATCTGGCCCTCCGAGGCCGAGGTCAACGACGTCGTCGCCAACTCCATCGGCGAGGACATGTTCAACAAGTCCTACAAGGACGTCTTCGCGGGTGACGCCCAGTGGCAGGCGCTGTCGATCCCGACCGGCAACACCTTCGAGTGGGACCCGCAGTCCACCTACGTACGGAAGCCCCCGTACTTCGAGGGCATGACGATGGAGACGACCCCGGTCGCCGACATCGCCGGCGCGCGCGTGCTCGCCAAGCTGGGCGACTCGGTCACCACCGACCACATCTCCCCGGCCGGTGCGATCAAGGCCGACACCCCGGCCGGCAAGTACCTGACGGAGCACGGCGTCGAGCGCCGCGACTTCAACTCGTACGGCTCGCGCCGCGGCAACCACGAGGTCATGATTCGCGGCACCTTCGCGAACATCCGCCTGCGCAACCAGATCGCCCCGGGCACCGAGGGTGGTTTCACCCGCGACTTCACCCAGGCGGACGCGCCGGTGTCGTTCATCTACGACGCCTCGCAGAACTACCAGGCCGCCGGCACCCCGCTGGTCATCCTGGCGGGCAAGGAGTACGGCTCCGGCTCGTCCCGCGACTGGGCCGCCAAGGGCACCGCGCTCCTCGGCGTCAAGGCCGTCATCGCCGAGTCGTACGAGCGCATCCACCGCTCGAACCTCATCGGCATGGGCGTCCTCCCGCTCCAGTTCCCGGAGGGCGCGACCGCCGAGGCCCTCGGACTCACCGGCGAGGAGACCTTCTCCTTCACCGGCGTGACCGAGCTGAACAACGGCACGACGCCGCGCACGGTGAAGGTCTCCACCGACACCGGTGTGGAGTTCGACGCGGTCGTCCGCATCGACACCCCGGGTGAGGCGGACTACTACCGCAACGGCGGCATCATGCAGTACGTGCTCCGCAGCCTGATCCGTAAGTAGGCAGTCCGGTACGTCGCGAAGGGCCGCACCCCCGCCGGGGGTGCGGCCCTTCGGCGTGTCCGGGGTGACCGGCGGCTCGGGGCCGGTCTCAGGAGTTGGCGCGGATCAGGTCCAGCAGCCCCGGAAAGCGTTTGTCCAGGTCATCCTTGCGCAGGGTCGCCGCGCGGCTGTTGCCCCGGTTCACCTGCCGTACCGGACCTGCTTCGCGCATGGTCCTGAAATGGTGCGTGGTAGTCGATTTGGAGACCGGCAGGTTGAAGGACGCACAGGTGCGGGCCGTGCCCTCCGGTTCGTGGAGCAGGGCCACGACGACTCCCCATCGCAGGGGATCGGAGATCGCGTTCAGGACCGTGCGCAGGTCCATCTCCTCCGGTTCCGGATGACCTTCCTCGTCCGGCATCGCTGCTCTCCTTTCCTGAACTCGATCGGCACGAAGACCGTCCCGGCCTCCGGTGCGTCGAGTCCGCCTGCGCTGCGTCGGGACACAGCACACGCCCGGGTGCGGATCCGTCGGATCCGCACCCGGGCGTGGCAGGGCAGGGGGCCAGGGCTCGCCCGTGGACGGGCCCCGGCCTCCTGCGGGCTCAGCGGACGCCGAGCAGGTGTTCCATGGCGAGCTGGTCGAGGGCTTCGAAGGCCATGGAGCGTTCGGCGGCGGCCGTGACGTCGA
>NZ_JBITCU010000023.1:0-20743 GCF_044453545.1 Streptomyces sp. NPDC051664
CCTCATACTGGGCGTATTCGGGCGTTCCGACAACGCAGCGAGGTGCCGTAGCTGTCGTCGTGCGCCCGCCAGGGATTACGGGACAGCCCTTAGGGATCACGGAACGTGTCCACCCTCGACGACCGGGACGCTTTGATTCTGCTCAGGCGCCTGCGCCACCGAATCGTCCCGGGTGTGCCACCTATCGGACGTTGTCTTTGTGATGGACCAATATTTGGCTGGATACACCACGAGGAACATCATCAACGTGTACAGGGGCGCAAGCAATGGTGCCGCGAAACGTTCGATGAGACTGAGCCCTGGCCTAAGAATTCACGGCAGGGATGGCGCCGCTCCGCTGGCCGCCGGCGCCACGCGGCGGGGTCAGTCTTCGGCTTCGGCCACTGGCTTCTGCCATGGCCACCGCCCGGTGATCTCGAGCTCGAGAGAAAAGCTGAGGAAGGTGCGGATGCCCACGATCACGGCCAGCACTCCGACGCTTGCGTACGTCGGTGCGACGGCGACTGTACGGATGATATCGCCGGCTACGAGCAACTCCAGCCCCAGCAGGATCGACCGCCCGACGCGACGGCGATAGCCGCGGTACACACCCGCCTGTCGGCGGCTGAGCCGGATAGCCGCGAGAACGGTCGCCAAGAGCGTTCCCACGACTATGATGGCTACGCCGGCGGCGTCAACGGCTCGACCGACCAGCTCCACGATGTGTTGGAACTCCACAGCATCCCCTCTCGCGCCGACCCGAATCCGCTCGTTTGTGGTCCGCAACCTCTGTTGCTACCGACACGTCGTTCCGAGCACCGGCTACAGTCGGGCTAAGGGCTGTCCCGTAATCCCTGGTGGATCAGCGCGCGGCGTCAGATGCGGTGCATCGCAAGGCGGAGGGGTGTCCTCATACTGGGCGTATTCGGGCGTTCCGGCAACGCAGCGAGGTGCCGTAGCTGTCGTCGTGCGCCCGCCAGGGATTATGGGACAGCCCTTAGGCGTGTTTCCGCGGCACTCCCCGCGCAGTAGACCGGCGACCGTCGACGGCGCCTGTTGAAAGCGTAACTATCGGGCGGACGCGAGCGCTGTTTCCCGGCTGCGAGCTCCTCAGTGCATTCGATCGAGTACTTCGTCAGTCGACAGCAACGCATGGGCGAAGAAACGGTAGTTGATGATCGCCGCCTGATAGCCGTCGCCCCAGACCGGGTGTCGGGGTCCAGCTGTTGCATCCCTGACCACGGCGACCTCAAATCCCTCCTCGATGAGGTGACGCATATGGGACTCGACGCACATGTTCGCCAGCATCCCGCCAAGAATAATCCTTTGTATTCCCCGCTTGCGCAGTTGCAGTACCAAGTCGTTGGTTTCCGGTCCGAATACCTTGTGCGGGCTGGCGACCACCGTTCTGCCGTCTTCGATATAGGGCTTGAAGCGGTCCAGCCAGTCTGCCCCGGAGTTTCGGAACCCGGTCAGATCGAGCTGTCCCGTCCGTGCGAACGTGTGGGTCTCGAGCTCGCTTGTCTCGAGCGGTCCGTTCATTCGCCATCCGTTGTCGGTCGGGTAGAAGTAATGGGGCGAGATGAAGACCTCATATCCGCCCGCCTTCGCCGCCTCGAAGATTCTCTCCATATTCTCGACGGTCCTGTTCTCCGTGACGCTCGCTCCCACCGCGTCCCAGTTCGCTCCGCCCTCGCTCAGCACGTCGTTCTGTGGGTCAATGAACACAACTGCCGTGTCGGTCTTCTTGATTTCCACCTGGCGCTCCTCACACGACAACAAACCACTGGTGTGGTAAGCATTCGGTACAGCGGATGTCCTTCCGAAGCGCATTCCGGTCCCGTGACGCGAGGTCTCTTCCTGAGCCGATGCGGATTGTTCCGACACCAAGCGGCATCACTCGAGTGCCGTGCTCACCTTCGGGGTGTGTGCTCTGAGGAGGCGCTGTCCCCGGTCATTCGGCCCTCCGTTCCGCTGTGACCCATCGCGGGGCGTTCTGCATCGGTGAATTGCTGCACCTCGGTCGCCGTCCCTGCCATCCCCGAGGTGCGAACGGTCTGCGGGGAGGGTGGGGAGGAGAATTCAGCTTCGTGGCTTCGGGGTCGTCGGTGGTCTGCATGGCATGACGCCACTCTGTACAGGTGGGCCAGATGGGATCCGGAAGGACGGGGAAACCCGTGACCGATCATCGTGCCCTGAGTACGTCCATGTGTGCTGACCTGCTGAAACGGCGAATCCGGGGACGGCCAGGGAAAGACTGGGGCGCGCTCTGGCGAGGTGAGGAAGCGTCAGTAGCGTGAAGCACTGCCCTGATTCTATTTGTGTGGCGATCCACACGGGCTCCGGCGTAGGTTCGTCCGCGATGTGAGCAGCTCATCGCGCACGGGGAGGCGCGACGGGCTCCGCCTGGACACGGAGAGACGACATGGCACCGAACGAGCCCGCACCGGCCGACCGCCCACTGTTGCGGAAGGCCGCAGCCAAGGACGCAGAGCCCCTCACCCGGCTCTTTCTCGCGTCCCGTGCCCGGACCATGCCGTATCTCCCGAAGTTGCACAGCGACGCGGACACCCTCGCCTGGATGACCCACGTCGTCCTGCCCGGGACCACGGTGTGGGTCGCCGAGACCGGGACCGGGACGGGCGATGTGCTCGGGTTCGCCTCCGTCGACGGAACCGAGCTCGAACACCTCTATCTGCACCCCGATGTGCGACGCCGGGGCATCGGTTCGCTGCTTCTGGCGAAGTCCCGCGAGATCTCTCCCGAAAAGCTCACCCTGCATGTCTTCCAGCGCAACACCGATGCCCGGGCGTTCTACGAGCGGCACGGATTCACCGCCGTCGACTTCAACGACGGCAGCCGCAACGAGGAGAAGGAACCGGACGCCCTGTACCGGTGGACGGCTCGGGGCTGACTGAAACCGCATGCCAACGAGTCGAGTTGTCCGGCTGATCACTCTCAAGGCGCAAGCGGATCCCGGACGAAGGACAGTGTGGGCGCGTCGCGCGGCGCCGGCGACAGCCAGGACCGGGAAACGAGCTTCAGCACCTACGGCTCGTGCGTGTGCGTGTACGCCCCTGGGTGCGGGTTCGCCCCGCCTTCTCCACACTGCCGGTCTCTGACGCCGACCGGCTGAATCAGCACAACGAGCGCGGGGTCCGCATCTGGGGCCCCGCGCTCGTTGTGTGCCGCGTGCAACCCTCCCGCCCACCCGTGAGCAGGTACCTTGCATGACCTTTCACAGGTACGCAAATTGATTGCGTAATTTACAGATCACTTACAGGGCGGTTGCTGCGCCCGTATAGGCCTATCTCTAGGTCCAGTTGGCTGAGAATCGATGGCACCACGTACACATCCTTTGGTGATTCGTTCTGCGGAAACTGTGGACTGGCTCTCAATCCTCTGCAACTCTCTGACCGCAAAACGCAAAAGTCCCGTCAGGGAGTGCAGAAATGCGTGCCATGCACGTTCGCAGACAGAGCCGCGCCCTCGACGCGCCCTGCGCCGAGGCCGAAGATCGGGGACATATGAGAACCCAATGCTGGAGACGGCGGGTCCTTTCCGCCGTCGTCACCACCAGTCTTCTGATGATCGGCTGGCCGGCGCTCACCGCCTCGGCGGCCGGCGGCCCGAACATCGCCGTCGGCCGGCCCGCCGCCGCGAGCAGCGCCAACAGTGAGTACACCGCCCGGAACATCACCGACGGAGACCGGTCGACCTACTGGGAAGGGGCCGGCAGCAGCCTGCCCCAGTGGGTGCAGACCGACCTCGGAACCGGCACCCGCATCGACGAGGTCACACTGAAGCTGCCCGCGGGCTGGGAGAGCCGGCAACAGACACTCTCGCTCCAGAGCAGCGCCGACGGCACCAGCTTCTCGACGCTGAAGACCTCCGCCGCCTACACCTTCGCTCCAGGCAGCTCCAACGAGGTGACCATCGCCTTCCCGGCCACCCAGACCCGCTTCGTGCGTGTGAACATCACGGCGAACACGGGCTGGCGGACCGCGCAGCTCTCCGAGCTGGAGGTCCGTACGGCGGGGGAGTCGTCGGTCAACCTCGCCGCGGGTCGCACACTTCAGGCGAGCAGCTACACCGAGACGTATGTGGCTGCCAACGCCAACGACGGCAACCCAGCTACCTACTGGGAGTCGCGCAACGGCGATCTGCCGCAGTGGATCCAGGCCGACCTGGGAGCCTCGGTGCGCGTGGACCGGGTGGTGCTACGGCTGCCGGACGGCTGGGAGCCCAGGACCCAGACGCTGAAGATCCAGGGAAGTACCAACGGCTCGGACTTCACCGATCTCACCCCGTCCAAGGACTACGCGTTCACTCCCACCGGCGGTGAGACGGCTACCGTCTCCCTCGACGCCACCACCACGCGCTACGTACGGGTGCTGGTCAGCGCCAACACCGGCCGGGCGGCCGCCCAGCTCTCCGAACTGGAGATCTACGGCCCCGATACCGGCGACACCGATCCGCCGAGCGCGCCCGGGGGGCTGGCGTACACCGAGCCGACGACCGGTCAGATCAAGCTGACCTGGCAGGCGTCGACGGACAACAAGGGCGTCACCGGCTACGACATCTATGCCGACAACGCACTGCTGACCAGCGTGGCCGGGGACGTCACCACGTATACCGACACCCGTCCCGCCGATGTCACCGTTGCCTACGTCGTACGGGCCAAGGACGCGGCGGGCAACGAGTCGGCCAACAGCAACACCGTGACGCGCAGGGCGGATACGGGGGACACGCAGGCGCCGACCGCACCCGCGGGCCTCGCCTTCACCGAGCCGGCCTCCGGTCAGATCAAGCTGACCTGGCAGGCGTCGACGGACAACAAGGGCGTCACCGGCTACGACATCTACGCAAACAACGTCCTCCGCAAGAGCGTGGCCGGCGACGTCACCACGTACACGGACACCCAGTCCGCAGGCACCACCGTCTCGTACGTCGTGCGGGCCAAGGACGCGGCGGGCAACATATCCGGCGACAGCAACACCGTCACCCGCAACGGCAGTAGCGGATCGGCCTCCAACCTCGCCGTCGGCAAGCCGATCACCGCCACGTCCGTGGTCCACACGTTCGTCGCCGAGAACGCCAACGACAATCAGCTGACGACCTACTGGGAGGGCGCGGGCGGCAGTTACCCGAACACCCTCACCGTGAAGCTGGGAGCCAACGCCGACACCGAGAGTGTCGTGGTCAAGCTCAACCCGGACAGCAGCTGGGGCGCCCGGACCCAGAACATCCAGGTCCTCGGACGTGAGCAGAGCGCCACGTCCTTCACGAGTCTGGTCGGGGCGAAGGACTACGCGTTCAGCCCCGCGACCGGCAACGCGGTGACCATCCCGGTCGACGCCCGGGTCGCCGACGTCCAGCTGAGGTTCACCTCCAACACCGGCTCCGGTGCCGGCCAGGTCGCGGAGTTCCAGGTCCTGGGTGCCCCGGCTCCCAACCCGGACCTGCAGGTCACCGCGGTCGGTGCCGCCCCAGCCGCACCGGTCGAGTCGGACGCGATCACCCTGGCCGCGACCGTGCGCAACAGCGGAGCGGTCGCTGCGCCGGCGAGCAAGCTCGAATTCCGGCTGGGCGGCTCCAAGGTGGCCACCGTGCCGGTGGGCGCGCTCGCCGCCGGATCGTCCACCCAGGTCACCGCGGACATCGGGCCGCGCGACGCGGGCTCGTACGAACTGAGTGCCGTCGCGGACGCGGCGGGGGAGGTCATCGAGCAGAACGAGACCGACAACACCTATACACGTGCGGACGCGCTGGTGGTGAAACCGGTGTCCAGCTCGGACCTGGTGGCCACCGCGGTCACCACCTCGCCGTCGGCCCCGGCCGACGGCGACAATGTCACGTTCTCCGTCGCGGTGAAGAACCAGGGCACCGTGGCATCCGCGAGCGGCAGCCACGCCATCACGCTGAGCCTGATCGACTCCAAGGGCGCCACGGTGAAGACCCTCACCGGCACGTACAGCGGAGCCATCGCCGCCGGTGCGACCACCGCGCCGGTGAACCTGGGCAGCTGGACGGCCGCGAACGGCTCGTACACCGTGAAAGTCGTCCTCGCCGACGACGCCAATGAGCTCCCGGTGAAACGGGGGAACAACACCAGCACCGAGTCGCTCTTCGTCGGCCGCGGGGCCAACATGCCGTACGACACGTATGAGGCGGAGGACGGCGTCACGGGAGGCGGCGCCCAGGTCGTCGGCCCGAACAGGACCGTAGGTGACATCGCGGGCGAGGCGTCGGGCCGCAAGGCCGTCACACTCAACAACACGGGCAACTATGTCGAGTTCACCACCAGAGCGAGTACCAACACCCTGGTGACGCGGTTCTCCGTTCCGGACTCCGCGGGCGGCGGCGGCATCGACACCGAGCTCAATGTGTATGTGGACGGCACCTTCCTGAAGGCGATCGACCTCACCTCGAAGTACGCGTGGCTGTACGGCGCCGAGACGGGCCCCGGCAACGCGCCGGGATCCGGGACGCCCCGGCACATCTACGACGAGGCGAACATGATGCTGGGGAAGACCGTCCCGGCCGGGAGCAGGATCCGGCTGCAGAAGGACGCCGCCAACACCAGCACCTATGCGATCGACTTCGTCAGCCTGGAGCAGGTCGCAGCGGTCGCCAACCCGGACCCCGCCACGTACACCGTCCCCGCCGGATTCACCCACCAGGACGTCCAGAACGCCCTGGACAAGGTCCGGATGGACACCACCGGACAGCTCGTCGGCGTCTATCTGCCGGCCGGTGAGTACGAGACGTCCAGCAAATTCCAGGTCTACGGAAAGGCTGTGAAGGTCGTCGGCGCGGGGCCGTGGTACACCAGGTTCCACGCTCCGTCCGGGCAGGAGAACACCGATGTCGGATTCCGTGCGGAAGCCAGTGCGAAGGGTTCGTCGTTCGCGAACTTCGCGTACTTCGGTAATTACACATCGCGCATCGACGGACCGGGCAAGGTGTTCGACTTCTCGAATGTCTCCGACATCGTGATCGACAACATCTGGAACGAACACATGGTGTGCCTCTACTGGGGAGCGAACACCGACGCCATCACCATCAAGAACTCCCGCATCCGTAATCTGTTCGCGGACGGCATCAACATGACCAACGGCTCGACCGACAACCTTGTGACCAACAACGAGGCCCGGGCCACGGGCGACGACAGCTTCGCCCTGTTCTCGGCGATCGATGCCGGGGGCTCGGACATGAAGAACAACGTCTACGAGAATCTGACCTCGATCCTCACCTGGCGTGCCGCGGGAGTCGCCGTCTACGGCGGCTACAACAACACCTTCCGCAATATCCGTATCGCGGACACCCTGGTCTACTCGGGGATCACGGTCAGCTCGCTGGATTTCGGATACCCGATGAATGGATTCGGGACCGAACCGACCACGATCGAGAATGTGTCGGTCGTCCGTTGCGGCGGCCACTTCTGGGGATCGCAGACCTTCCCCGGGATCTGGCTGTTCTCGGCATCCAAGGTGTTCCAGGGGATTCGCATCAACAATGTGGACATCGTCGATCCGACGTACAGCGGCATCATGTTCCAGACCAACTATGTGGGAGGACAGCCCCAGTTCCCGATCAAGGACACCATCCTCAGCGACATCTCGATCTCCGGCGCCCGCAAGAGCGGCGACGCGTATGACGCCAAGTCCGGCTTCGGGCTGTGGGCCAACGAGATGCCGGAGGCGGGCCAGGGGCCCGCGGTCGGTGAGGTCACCTTCAACGGCCTGAAGCTGACCAACAACGCGCAGGACGTGAAGAACACGACCTCCACCTTCCGGATCAACACCAACCCGTAACACGGAACCGCAGGTCAGGGACGCCGCCCGGGAGGCTGGGCGGGCGGCGTTCCGGACTGCGCGAAAGCTCCGCCACGCACGTCACATGCGTAGCACTGTCAAACTTTTACGAAATCTGCGCGAGATATTGCGCACCGATGTCAGCGGTGGTTGAGTGTGCCGCGCCCCGGCAGAGAGCCGGCCGAGGGACTTCCACGCCCATGCCCGAAGGGACCATCGATGAGAAGTGCTGGGTTCCGCAGTCATCGCCGTACACGCCGCACCTCCGCGGCCGCCCTCGTCACCGCACTCGCCCTGACCGCTCTCGCCTCATGCGGTACGAGCAGCAGCAGCGACAACAACAACGGCGGCAGCTCCGGCGGCTCGTCCGACCCGTCAGCTCCGCTGGACCCGAAGGCGAAGGTGACCCTCTCGATCGACTGCATGCCGCCGGCCGCGAAGGCCGCGGAGCTGCGGGAGTGGAACGAGGACATCAAGACGTTCAACAAGAAGTACCCGAACGTCAAGATCGACGGAAAGTCCACCCCGGGCCAGTGCCTGGAGCCGCCGCGCTTCACCGCCATGCTCAAGGCGAAGTCGCAGCCCGATGTCTTCTACGCGTACTTCACCGACCTCGAACAGGTACTGGACAACAACGGGGCGACCGACATCTCCGCGTACGTCACCGACAAGTCGGTCCCGGCGCTGAAGGACATCCAGCCGCAAGTCCTCGACGTGGCCCGCAAGGACGGCAAGCTCTACGCCCTGCCGACCAGCAACTACACCATGGGCCTGATGATCAACCGGAAGCTCTTCACCCAGGCCGGTCTCGACCCGGACACACCGCCGGCCACCTGGGAAGAGGTCCGGGCCGCCGCCAAGAAGATCGCGGGCCTCGGCAAGGGCATCGCGGGCTACGGCGAGTACAGCGCGGCCAACACAGGCGGCTGGCACTTCACCGCCGCCCAGTACTCCCTCGGCGGGGACGTGGTCGATTCCACCGGCAAGAAGGCCGCCTTCAACGACGACACCGGCAAGCAGGTTCTCCAGCAGCTGCACGACATGCGGTGGGAGGACGACAGCATGGGCCAGACCCAGCTGCTGAAGTGGGGTGATCTGCAGAAGCAGATTGCCAGCGACAAGCTCGGCATGTTCCTCGCCGCGCCCGACGACATCACGTACATGGTCCAGCAGCTCGGCGCCAAGTACGAGAACTTCGGCATGGGCCCCATCCCCGGCGCCAAGGGCACGCTCTTCGGCGGCAACAACTACATGATCAAGCAGGGCAGTTCGCCCGACCAGATCAAGGCCGCCATCGCCTGGCTCAACTTCAAGAACCTCACCCAGGGCAAGGGCCAGTTCGACTGGGCGCGCACCAAGGCCGACCAGCTGCCCGTCGGACTGCCGCAGCCGAACTTCTTCCTGGGCGACACCAAGACGAAGGACGACGCACAGCGGGTCGCCAACGCCACGATGCCGGTGGAGAATTTCAAGGCCTTCATGGACAACCCGGTCACCGGCAAGGCCGAGCCGCCGAAGGCCCAGGAGATCTACAAGATCCTCGACAACGCCATGTCCGGCGTCCTGACCAACAAGAACGCAAACATCGACAAGCTGCTCTCCGACGCCGAGAAGCAGGTCAACCAGGTGCTGGCGAACCAGTGACGGCCGTGCGGGGCCGGGTCACGCGGACCCGGCCCCGCCCCGGACCGTCCATCCGCGTCTGAAGTCACCGGCACCGAGGAGACACCATGTCGGCCCCCACCCTGTCCACCAGCAAGGCGACCAGGCCACGCCACGGACACCCGGGCCCCGCCCGCTCGAACTCCGCCCGCGAGGAGTTCGTACGAGCCGTGCGCCGCAACATCTCGGCGCACGGCTTCCTGATCGGGGCGGTGCTCTGCTTCTCGTTCTTCTCCTGGTATCCGATGGTCCGGGAATTCATCCTGGCCTTTCAGAAGAACGAGAACGGAAAGACCACCTGGGCCGGCTGGTCCAATCTCAGTTACGTCGTCAACGACCCGGCCTTCTGGCAGGCCTGGCGCAACACCCTGCTCTTCACCGGCCTGGCCCTGCTGCTGGGCTTCCTGGTCCCGTTCGTCGTCGCCGTCGTACTCAACGAATTCCGGCACGGCCAGGGCTACCTGCGGCTGCTGGTCTATCTGCCGGTGATGCTGCCACCCGTCGCCTCGGTCCTGCTCTTCAAGTACTTCTACGACCCCGGCTACGGACTCTTCAACCGCATCCTGGAGGTCTTCCACCTCCCCGCCCAGCAGTGGCTGCAGTCCACGGACACCGCGATGCTCTCCGTCGTCATCGCGGCGACCTGGATGAACATGGGCGGCGCCACCCTGATCTACCTCGCCGCGCTCCAGTCGATCCCCGGCGAACTGTACGAAGCGGCCGAACTGGACGGCGCGGGACTGCTGCGCAGGGTCTGGCACGTCACCATCCCGCAGACCCGGCTCATCCTCTCGCTGCTCCTGCTGATGCAGATCATCGCGACGATGCAGGTCTTCACCGAGCCGTTCCTCCTCACCAACGGTGCGGGCCCCGAAGGTTCCACCACGACCGTCGTCTATCTCATCTACCAGTACGCCTTCAACTTCAACAACTACGGCAGTGCGGCGGCCCTCGGACTCGTCCTGCTCGTCGTCCTCGCGGGTTTCTCCGCGGTGTACGTACGACTCAGCCGCAGCAGCGAAGACTAGGAGGGCCCGACCATGGCATCGAACGCCTTCGTCTCCCGACGGCGCGTCTCCGGACAGCGCAGGGCCGAACGCCGCGCCGCCGACCTGGGACGCCAGCGGACCCTGATCTCACCGGCCCAGCTCGCCCGGCCCCGCGGCAGGACCGTCTACTGGATCGTGTTCGCAGTGGTGATCGCCCTGTTCACCGTGGCCTTCCTCGGGCCGCTCTACTGGATGGTCACCGGCGGACTCAAGACCACCCAGGAAGTCGTGCAGAGCCCGCCGACCGCCTTCCCCACGTCGGTCCACACGGAGAACTATTCCCGGGCGTGGACGGTGATGGACCTGTCCCGGCTCCTCTTCAACACCCTCTACTACGCGTTCGGCGCACTCGCCTTCCAGCTGTTCTTCGACGTCGCCGCCGCCTACTCGCTCTCCAAGCTGCGGCCCATCTTCGGCAAGGTCATCCTCGGCATGATGCTGGCCACGCTGATGATCCCGGCCACCGTCCTCGTCGTACCCCAGTACCTCACCGTCCTCGACGTGCCGATCGTGCAGCGCAATCTGCTCAACTCGCCCTGGGCGATCTGGCTGCCGTCCGTCACCAACGCCTTCAACATCTTCCTGCTGAAGCGGTTCTTCGACTCGATCCCGCGTGAACTCCTCGACGCCGCCGCGATCGACGGGGCCTCGCCCCTCCGCACCCTGCGCTCCGTGGTCCTGCCGATCTCCCGGCCGATTCTCGGCGTCGTCTCCATCTTCGCGATCGTCGGCGTCTGGAAGGACTTCCTCTGGCCGATGCTCACCCTGCCCGACCCCAGCAAGCAGACCCTCAACGTGGGCATCTACTCGCTGGCAAGTGGTGTCCCGGAGAACGTCCTCATCGCGGCACTCACCATCGCGTCCATCCCGACGCTGCTCATCTTCCTGCTCTTCCAGCGCAACATCATGAGCGGACTCACCGCGGGCGGCCTCAAGGGCTAGAGCCACCCACCGCAACAGCCTTCTCCTCCTCAGCGCTCCGCCGCCGGCCCTCCCATCCAGCGCCCCGCTGTCCGGGGCCGACGGCGGAGTCCCACCTGCCCGAAAGGAACGCCACGTGGCAGCCAACCGTCCGTCCGAGGCCACCGTGAACTGGTGGCGCGACGCCGCTATCTACCAGATCTATGTACGCAGCTTCGCCGACGGCGACGGTGACGGCACCGGCGATCTCGCGGGGGTACGGGCCAAGCTGCCCTACCTCGTCGAACTGGGCGTGGACGCAATCTGGTTCACCCCCTGGTATCTCTCGCCGCTCGCCGACGGCGGATACGACGTGGCCGACTACCGCACCATCGACCCCGCCTTCGGCACCCTCGCCGAGGCTGAGAAGCTGATCGCGGAGGCCCGTGAACTGGGCATCCGTACGATCATCGATATTGTCCCCAACCACGTCTCCGACCAGCACGTCTGGTTCCGGGCCGCCCTCGCGGCCGGCCCCGGAAGCCCCGAGCGGGAGCTCTTCCACTTCCGGCCCGGACGCGGCGCGGACGGTGAGATCCCGCCCAACGACTGGGTCTCCGAATTCGGCGGCACGCCCTGGACCCGGCTCGACGACGGCGAGTGGTATCTGCACCTGTTCGCCACGCAGCAGCCCGACCTCAACTGGGCGCACCCGGCGGTCCGTCAGGAACACGAGGAGGTCCTGCGCTTCTGGTTCGAGCGAGGTGTGGAGGGTGTACGGATCGACTCGGCGGCCCTGCCCGCCAAGGACCCCGCACTGCCCGACTTCGTCGAGGGCCGCGATCCCCACCCCTACATCGACCGGGACGAACTGCACGACATCTACCGCTCCTGGCGCGCCATCGCCGACGAGTACGGGGCCATCTTCGTCGGAGAGGTCTGGCTCCCGGACGCCGAGCGCTTCGCCCGCTATCTACGCCCCGACGAGCTGCACACCGCCTTCAACTTCAACTTCCTGGCCTGCCCCTGGGACGCCGGACGGCTGCGCTCCGCCATCGACGACACGCTCGCCGAGCACGCCGCGGTCGGCGCCCCCGCCACCTGGGTCCTGTGCAACCACGATGTGACCCGGACCGTCACCCGTTACGGACGTGAGGACACCGGCTTCGACTTCGCGGCGAAGACCTTCGGCACCCCGACGGACCTCGGACTCGGCACCCGGCGGGCGCGCGCCGCGGCGTTGCTCTCGCTGGCCCTGCCGGGCGCGGCCTACCTCTACCAGGGCGAGGAACTGGGCCTTCCGGAAGCGGAAATCCCCCGCGGCCGGATCCAGGACCCGATGCACTTCCGCTCCGGCGGGACCGATCCGGGTCGCGACGGCTGCCGGGTGCCGCTGCCCTGGTCGGCCCCGGCGCCGTACGCCGGTTTCGGATCCACCGTCGAGCCCTGGCTGCCACAACCCGCGGACTGGTCGACGTACGCCGCCGATCTGCAGCGGGCCGATCCGGACTCGATGCTCAGCCTGTACCGAGCGGCGCTCCGGCTGCGCCGCACCGCGCCCGGTTTCGTCAGCTCGGGGACACCGGGGGAGCAGCTGGTGTGGTTGCCGACCGCGCCCGGGGTGCTCGCCTTCACCCGCGGCGACCGGCTGATCTGCATCGTCAATCTGACCGAGGAGCCCATCGAACTGCCCGGCCACACCGAGGTCCTGCTCATCAGCGGCCCGCCGGCCGACGGAGGGAGGCTCCCGCAGGACACCGCGGCCTGGCTGCGGGTCTGATCCGGGGCGCGTACCCGCAGGCCGACACGCGGGTGCGCGGGCGGACCGCGGCGGACTCGGGGCTGCGGCAGAGTGGGCACATGGATGATCTCAACGCCCTCGCCGACGAGCATCTGGCCGCCGCGCGTACGTCCCCGCACGGCCGCAGCGCCCACCTGCTGCTGCGACAGGAGCCGCTGCGGCAGACGGTCATCGCGCTCACCGCGGGCTCGGCCCTCGACGAGCACAACGCGCCGCCCGCGGCATCGCTCCAGGTGCTGCGCGGGGCCGTCCGCCTCACCGCAGCCTCCGGCGACGTGGAACTGACCGCGGGAGGACTGCAGCCCATCCCGCACGAACGGCACGGGCTGCTGGCGCTGGAGGACGCGGTGGTCCTGCTGACCGCGGTCAACGACTGACTCCTGCCACCGCTCCGGGACCTGTCGGAACCACGGCGCGCCCGGCGCGGAGCCGTCCGCGACGGCGTCACCGCGTCCGTACGCGTACCCGCTCCCACACCCACAGCACGAGGCTGCCCGCGGCGAGGGGACCGCCCAGGACACATATGCCGGTCCAGCGCGCGCGCGACCAGACCACCGAGGCGGGTGCGGCGCCTGCCGCCCCGCCCAGGAAGAACAAGGTCATGAAGCCGGAGTTGATCCGGTTGCGGGCTTCGGGGCGGAGCGCGTAGATCACGTACTGACTGCTGCCTGCCGCGTTCGCGGCCGAACTGGCAGGAGTCACCGTGCTGCGGGTGCGCGATGCCCCGGCCCGGACGGAACGCCTGGGCTGGAGCAGGTTCCGCCCCACCCTCGCGGCCGCGGCGTTCCTGACCGGCCTCGGTATCGATACGGAGGCCGCCACCGGCCGGCCGTGACGTCCCCTCAGTCAGGGGGCAGCGCGCGGCGGCGGCGCCGCAGGAACTCCTGCTCGGCGGCGTTGTCCGTCCGGGCGATGGCGGCGTCGTACGCCGATGCCGCTTCGGCGCAGCGGCCCAGCCGGCGCAACAGATCGGCCCGCACGGCGTGGAACACGTGGTAGCGGTCGAGCCCGAGTTCCTCGACGAGGACGAGCGCCGCATCCGGTCCGTCCACCTCCCCCACCGCCACGGCACGGTTGAGCGCCACCACCGGAGTAGGCGCCTGCGCCAGCAACTGGTCGTAGAGCCGCAGGATCTGCCCCCAGTCGGCCGTGGCCGCGGTCGGCGCATCGCTGTGCACCGCGTTGATCGCCGCCTGGATCTGGTACGGGCCGGGCCGGTTCCGGCGCAGACACCGGCGCACGAGCGCCTGCCCCTCGTCGATCAGCGCACGGTCCCACCGGCCGCGGTCCTGGTCGGCCAGAGACACCGGTGCGCCGTCCGGGCCCGACCTGGCGGTGCGGCGCGCCTCGGTGAGCAGCATGAGGGCGAGCAGACCCAGCACCTCCGGTTCGTCCGGCATCAGATCCGCCAGCAGCCGGCCGAGACGGATGGCCTCCGCGCAGAGATCCTCGCGTGCGAGACGGTTGCCCGAGCTCGCCGTATGCCCCTCGTTGAAGATCAGGTACACAACGGCGAGCACCGCCCCGACCCGGCCGGGAAGGTCGGCGTCGGCCGGGACCCGGTAGGGGATCCGGGCGTCACGGATCTTGCCCTTGGCGCGCACCAGGCGCTGTGCCATGGTCGGCTCCGGGACCAGGAACGCGTGCGCGAGCTCCGAGGTGGTCAGCCCGCCCAGCAGCCGCAGGGTCAGCGCGACCTGCGCGGAAGTGGAGAGTGCGGGGTGGCAGCAGGTGAAGATCAAACGCAGTCGGTCGTCACGCACGGGACCCTCCTCGGCCGGCCCGCTGCGGACGTTCAGCTCCTGCGCGAGCGCGGCCCGGGCTTGGCGGTCGGCGCGGGACGCCTCGCGGCGCAGACGGTCGATCGCCCGGTTGCGCGCGGTGGTGATGATCCAGCCGGCCGGGGCGGGCGGCAGCCCGGCGGACGGCCACCGCTCCAGCGCGGTGGTGAACGCCTCCTGGACGGCTTCCTCCGCGATGTCGATGTCGCCGAAGGCGCGGACGAGCACGGCGACCGCGCGGCCGTACTCCGCGCGGAAGAGGCGCTCGATGTCCGCGGTGTGTACGGCCGGTGCGTCGTCGGGTGTGTCATCCGGATTGCGGGGCATTTCGGCGGCGCCGGGCGGCCCTGGTGCGTCGGGCATCAGCCGTCCACTTCACCCTCGAACGGCCGGACCTCGACGGGCAGGGTGATCGCCCGTGCGGCCTTGCGGCCCCAGTCGAGGGCAGCGTCCAGATCGGGTGCCTTGATGATGCACAGCCCGCCGAGATACTCCTTCCCCTCGGCATACGGCCCATCGGTGATCAGTGTGTCCCCGTCCTTCGGCCGCACCACCGTGGCGGTGCTGGGGGCGTGCAGTCCGCCCGCGAACACCCAGGCCCCGGCCTCCTGGAGCTCCTGGTGGAAGACGCCCACGTTCCGCATGATCCCTTCCAGCACCTCGGGGGCGGGCGGCTCGCCGTCGGCGGGGGTGATGACGCTCAGCAGGTAGTGCTTCATGGTGTGCCTCCTCGGCTACGACGTCGGCACCGTGCCGGCGTCCCACCTTCTACACGAACGGCTTGCGCCCGGATCGACACGGAACACAGTCGTGTTCCGGGAAAGTTTTCCGGTGGAGCACTCCGGGAGGCTCGTGCTCCCGAGGACGCTGCCGCAGAGAACCTTGTGGGAGCGCTCCCAGTACCGGCAGGATGGCGCGATGACCAAGCCTGCCGGCCTACGGGCCTACCACCCCGACGACCGTGAGGCCCTTGCGGACATCTGCGTCCGGACGGCCGACAACGGCGGCGACTCCCGGCACCTGTATCCGGACCTCGGCTTGATGCCCTCGATCTTCGCCGCACCCTATGCGTACCTCGAACCCGACCTGACTTTCGTGGTCGACGACGGTATGGGCCGGGCGGTCGGCTACATCCTGGGGACCGCGGACACGCCGCAGTTCGTTGACGCATTCCGGAAGCAGTGGCTACCGCTCGTCGAGGACCTTTTCCCGCAGCTCGACGGCGCGCCGCGGACCCCCAGCGAAGAAATGATCGCCCTCCTGCACAACCCGGAACGGATGATCGTCCCCGAAGTGGCCGCCCATCCCGCCCACCTGCACATCGATCTGCTGCCCGGATGGCAGCGGAAGGGGTACGGCAGAGCGCTGATGCGGACGTTCCTGGCCGCCCTGAACGCCAAGGGCGTGGAAGCCGTGCATCTCTCCATGGTCACGGCGAACACTCCGGCCAGGGCCTTCTACGACCGCCTGGGCTTCGAGGAGATCGACGTGCCGGACCCCGGACCGATCACCTACCTGGGGCGCAGCACCGCAGCGGACCTGTGAGGCGCTGCGTGCACACCGTCTGACCCCGCCGGTCCCACCGAAGGCGGACAGGGGTCCGGGAACTCCGCCCGGCAGGGGTGTCGCGCCGAAGAGCTGGGCAGGTACTGGTGTACGAGCCCGGAACAGGGGCGGGGCAGCCGGTACAGAGGGGTGTGTGGCGTGAGGGAGCAGACCGTGTGGCAGTTCTCCGACGACCGTGGGCAGCTGTCGGCAGCCGAGCGGCGCCCGTCGAAGGTACTCGCCTATGTCCAGGCCGGCGCCACGCTGTGGGACCACGGGATACATCCGTGGGGGATCTTCGGCTCGGGCCACGACGGAGACGAGCCCGACCGTGCGAAGACCGGCTCCCTGCCGCTGACCGAGGTCGCGTACCTCGGTGCGGGCGGTGTCCTCGACGTGGACACTCTGCTAAGAGGCGGGCCGGACCTCGTCGTGGCTGTCAGCTACGGGGGAGGGCATGTCTACGGGCTCGCCCCCGAGACCGCCAAACACCTGGAGGAGCACGTTCCGGTCGTTGTCGTCGACGTGGGCCAGGCGCGCACCCTCGCCGACATCGGCAACCGGTTCGCCGAGCTGGCCCGCTCGCTCGGCGCCGAGGAGACCCCGACGGCGACACAGGACCTGGCTGCCGCCCGGGACCGGCTGCGCACCCTCGCCGCCGGTCCGTCCCGGTCCCGGGTGCTGGCCCTGTCAGCGTCCGGGCAGGACCAGGCGCATCTCGCCCGTCCCCGTATGTGGCCGGAGCTGCGCGTGCTGACGGAGCTGGGCGTCGACGTCCTCGAACCGGCGGCCGGGCCCGGGGCCAACTGGTCAACGGTCGACTGGCCGGAGGTGACGGCCCTGCGGCCCGGGATCCTGCTCACCGACATCCGGTCCAACGCCACGCCTCTGGACCGGCTCCGGTCGGACGCGGCCCGGTCGGTGCTGGAGCCGGCGGCCGCAGTGGTGCCGTGGAATCCGGAACCGGTCTGCAGCCCCCAGGCCCATGCGCGGTTCCTGACGCTCGTGGCGGACGCGGTCGAGGCGGCGCAGGGCCGTTAGCGCAGGCCGGAACCACTGCACCGCCCGGTACGTCCGACCGGCAACCAGCACGGGCTGAGGCCCGTTCGCGGACAGGGGTGGGGCATATGAACAGAGGCAGGGTGGGCGGAACGGTCGCGGTGGTCCTGGTGACCGCGCTGTCGGCGGTGGCGTGCGGCGAGGGTGTCCCGGACGACCTCGTGACCAAGGGGAACCGACCGGCCGCGCCTTACAGCGGCCCGCTCTACCTGCCCCACCCGAACGTCGAAGGCGACACCCCGCAGGCGAGGAGGACGGAATCGGGGGCCGCCGGCCGCGCTCTGGAGTGCGACGGGGACATCTACTCAGGCGGCGGCAGCGAACCCTGGAGCAAGGGCGACGGTGGGGCGACGCCCGAGGAAGGTCTGAGGCTGCACTTCGAGATCGAGCAGCCCGATCTGCCGCAGTACGGCTACCGCGTGGAACGCAAGGAAGCGAACCGGGTCCTGTACTCGTTCGACGTGGACCGCAGGACGAAGATCGCCATCATCGTCGCCAAGGACCGCAAGGGGCGTCCGGGCTGGGGCCCGGAGACCACCGCCACGTGCGACCCGGCGGAGCTGCCGTCGAGGTATACG
Source organism: Streptomyces sp. NPDC051664 (assembly GCF_044453545.1). NCBI lineage: Bacteria > Bacillati > Actinomycetota > Actinomycetes > Kitasatosporales > Streptomycetaceae > Streptomyces > Streptomyces sp. NPDC051664. The sequence continues at coordinate 18,172 of NZ_JBITCU010000023.1, forward strand.
GACAAGCAGCCGTACCGGGTCTGGACCGACGAGGACGGCCACCGGGTGCCCGTGTCCAAGGTGAGCAGTTCGGCAGGCTCGGCGCACTGCGACTGGCAGGAGGCGGACTTCCTTGAATGGGGCGCGGGTTCGGGAGGGGAGGGCTCGGCCGACCGGAAGGTGTACGCGCGTGATCCGGAGGACGTCCTCCCGTCGGGCATGCTCACGTCGGCGTACGACGGGGACGTGACGATGCCCGCCGGTGCCCGGTCCACGGGCTACCACCTCGACGACTGGGAACTGTGGCTGGCAGATGACATGTCCAGGGTCTATGTCCGCACCTCGGACGGGGTGGAGGCGTGGCCCGCCATGAAGCAGCACATGGGATGCCGATGACCGGTCCGGCGTACCGAGCCCTCATGGCGGGGCCGAGGTCCGTCATCGAGCGCCGGACCGGCGCGGTACGGCCCTGTCCGGCGGATCACGTGACCATCCCCGGGTCGGGGGCGTCGTGTCCGCCACGGGGAGGGGAGATCTGACGAACGACGAGTGGGCTCGGCTGATGGCGCATCTGCCCAAGTTCGCTCAGCGGCGCGGTTGTGGGGCCGGCCACCGCAAGGTGATCAACGGGCTTCTGTGCCGGGAGCGGACCGGGGCGCCGCGCTCACCGGCGCGCCGACCCAGCGCCCGGGTCGGCTTTCCGACAGGGGTTGGCCCGGCAGCCACCTTGCGGTCATGTTCCGGTCGTATCCGCCTGTGACGGTCGAAAAAGTTGGCTATACAACTTTGACCCGAGGAGTGATCGTGCCGGCCCTGCCCACCTTCCCGATCGACGACTTTCCGGTGATGTGGCTTCGCGACAACTGCCCGTGCGCAGACTGCCGCGATCCGCGCTCCGGACAGAAGCTGTTCCAGATCAGCGCGCTGCCCGCCGCGCTCCGGCTCGACACGGTGACCGACACGGACGAGGCAGAGGGGCCCGCCGTCGAGGTGATATGGGCCCCCGACGGACACCGCTCGACCTACCCGCTGACCTGGCTGGAGGCCAACCGGCCCGGTGGGCCGGCGACCGGCGACCGGCGCACCGACGACCGAAAGGAGCTGTGGAAGGCCGACGACCTCACCGGACGGCTGCCGCAAGCGGGCTGGGACGAGTATCTGGGCGAGCCGGGTGTGCGGGCCCGCATGCTGGATTCCGTATTGCGGCTGGGTTTCATGCTGCTGAGCGGGGTACCGGAGCGCGAGGGACAGGTGCTCGACGTGGCGGAGACCTTCGGCTACGTCCGCGAGACCAACTACGGGAAGCTCTTCGACGTACGCGTCGAGCCCGACCCGAACAACCTCGCCTTCACATCGGCCCGCATCACGCCGCACACCGACAACCCGTACCGCGATCCCGTCCCGACGATCCAGTTGCTCCACTGCCTGGTCAACGACGCCGACGGCGGCGACTCGGGTCTCGTCGACGGCTTCGCCGCGGCCGCGCTGCTGCGGGAGGAGGATCCGGAGGCCTTCGACGTCCTCACCCGTACGCCCGTGCCGTTCATCTTCCGCGACGCGGGAACCGAACTGCGCGCCGACCGTCCGCTCATCGGTACCGACCCCCTCGGCCGGGTGCACGAGGTGCGGTTCAACAACCGTTCGATCGGCACGCTCCGGCTGCCCGCTGCCGTGTTGGAGGCGTTCTACGCGGCCTACCGCACATTCGCGGAACTGCTGCTCCGCCCCGAGCTGCAACTGGACCTGCGGCTGTCGCCGGGCGACTGTCTGGTGTTCGACAACACCCGGCTGCTGCACGCCCGTACCGCCTTCGCCCAGGACGGAGCACGCCACCTCCAGGGCTGCTACGCCGATCTGGACGGTCTGGCGAGCTCCTTGGCCGTGCTGCGGCGCGCGGACACCCTGGAGCCGCTGGCCCAGTTGTTCACCGGACCGGGGTCGGCGGAGTATCTGGGCGAGTCGGTCTCCATGGCCGAGCACATGCTCCAGGCCGGTGCGACGGCGGAGGCCGCCGGCGCCCTGCCGCACCTGGTGGCCGCGGCGCTGCTGCACGACGTCGGGCACTTCGCGGGCGCCGTGACCGGCCACGAACTGATGTCCGGCACCGACAACCGGCACAGCCACTCGGGAGCCGACCTGCTGGCCCGTTGGTTCGGGCCCGCAGTCACCGAGCCGGTGCGCCTGCACGTGGCCGCCAAACGCTACCTGTGCGCTGTGGAACCCGGGTACCACGACCGGTTGTCGGAGGCGTCGCAGTACACGCTGCGTGTCCAGGGCGGCGTGATGTCCCCGGCACAGGCGGCGCAGTTCGCCGCCCTGCCGGGCGCGGCCGACGCGGTCGCCGTCCGCCGCTGGGACGAGGAGGCGAAGGATCCGGACGCACCCACCCCCCCGTTCGAGCACTTCATTCCGTTGCTCACCGCACTGCTGCGGGGTTAGGCCACAGGTCCCGGGGGGGGGGGGGGGGGGGGGGGGGGGCGGGGGGGCGGCCCCCCCGGGGGGGGGGGGGGGGGGGGGGGGGGGGGGGGCGCGCGCCCCGCGGGGGGGGGGGGGGCGCGGGGCCCCCCCGCAGGCCCACGCCCCGGCCGACGGT
>NZ_JBITCU010000023.1:20753-110027 GCF_044453545.1 Streptomyces sp. NPDC051664
CACCCCACCCCCCCCCGCCCCCCCCCGGGGGCCCCCCCCCCCGCGGCCCCCCCCCCGCCGCCCCCCCCCCCCGCCCCCCCCCCCCCCCCCCCCCCCCCCCCCCCGTCGGTGCCGATCGGTACCGTGCGGGGGCTGTGCCGCCGACCCAAGGTCGAGGTGGCCACGGAGTTGTGCACCGTGAAGGCGATGGTGCCGGGCAGGTAGCGGTCCTCGGACCACTCCACCGGCACTCCGGCCGGGTCGGTGGTGCGGCGCCTCTCGCGCAGCAGCACCTGCCCGACCGGGCAGTCCAGGAGTCGGGCGTCGTCCGCGTCGGCCCACGTGAGGTCGATGGTGTGGTCGGCGTCGGTGAAAAGCACCCCTTGCATGACGAGGGCTTCGGTGTGCGAGACGGTGTCAGGCGGCAGTTCGGCCACCAGGGCGCCCACCCTGGCCGGGTAGATCGACCGTTCGACCATGACCGGCTCTCCCGACAAGGTCCGCAGGCGCAGCACCAGATATACCTCCGCCCCTGCCTCCAGGCCCAGTTGCTCTGCATCGAGGGGCTCGGCCGGCCGTCGCACCACGCGATCGACCCGGCCGCCCGGCGTCTCGCCGGTGGAGCGGGCCCAGTTGGTGAAGCTGAGCAGCTCCGAGAAACTCTGTGCCCGCGGGCCACCGAGCACCGTACGCCGCGTTCCGCGCCGCGAGGTGACCAGGCCGTCCGTGCGCAACACGGCCAGCGCGTGCCGGACCGTTCCCCGGGAGACGTTGTAGCGCTCGGCGAGTGTTCCCTCCGGCGGTAGCTTCGAACCGGCGGCGTACTCGCCCGCGATGATCGCCTCGCGTAGTTCGGCGGCGACCCTGCGGTAGCGAAGATCTCTGTCCGGGGTGCCGTGCTCCTCCTGCACCATGTCTCCTGGGCCGCTGCTGTGTCGTGAGGCCTTCTGGCCGAACATCACCAGACCCTACCGGCCACGCCACCCGGCCGAGCGGCCAGGTGGCGCGGCCGCTTCCCTGTCCACCGCGGCCCCGGGGCAGGGGCGTGTCGCGAAGAGTGTGGGCCGGGGACGGGACCGGGTCGGCACTGCGGTCGCCACCTGGTCCCGCCCCGCTTCACACGGTGTGGACGGTTCCCGCGTAACGCTGGGCGAAGCGGGTGCCGGTGCCTGCGGTGACGGTGACGTCGTACCGCCCGTCGTCAGTGGGCCACGTCATCCGGGAGTGGCCGCCCGCACGGACCCAGACGGTCTGCTCATTGCCGGCGAAGTCGTTCGGCGTGATCGTGAAGGCCACCTCGGTGCCGCCGTCGTTGCGCAGGTCCAGTTCGATCGAGGCATCCTTGGACCGTCCGGCGTGCCGCAGTGACGCCCGGACCGACGGAACTGCCACGTCGTCCTGTCCCTCGCGGAGGACGGTGCCCGAGAAACGGCGGACGAAGCCGTCGGCACCGTGCACGGACAAGTCGTAGCGGCCGTCGGTCGCCGTGGCGTCCCACACGTAGGTACGGGACGAGCGCGGTGGGACCGTGAACGGCGTGCCGACGAACGGCAGGGCGATGTTCGGCAGCACGGTGAAGTGGAAGCCGACGCTGCCCTCGTTGGTCATCGTGCAGGTGACCTTGCCGGTGGCCCGGTCGACCGACACATCGGCCCACGGCCGGTACGGCAACGATCGGTGCGGTCGCTTTCCCTTCTCCTGCGCGGGCACGGTCGGCTCGGTGGGCACCTTGACCGCGGGCAGGTTCTTGTTGGCGTCGGCCTTGGCCATGAGCGCGACCGTGTCCGGCAGGACGGGGATGGTGTAGTCGGGCCGGGTGAAGTCGAAGCAGGTGGTGAGATCGCCGCAGACGGTGCGTCGCCACTCGGAGATGTTGGGCTCCTGCACACCGGTGACACGTTCGAGGAAGCGCAGCACCGAGGTGTGGTCGAACACCTGGGAGTTGACCCAGCCGCCGCGCGACCACGGCGACACGGCCCACAGGGGTACCCGGCTGCCCAGGCCCAGTGCCTTGCCGCTCGCGAACTCGTCCTTCGTGCCCGGCTCGGGGAACGGCGGGATCACGTGGTCGAAGTACCCGTCGTTCTCGTCGTACATCAACAGGAAGACGGTGTGCTCCCACACATCCGGATTGGCGAAGAGCGACTGCAGGGCCGTGTTCACCCAGTGGGCGCCGTAGTCGGGGCTGGCATCAGGGTGCTCGCAGAACAGGTAGGGCGCCACAAGCCAGGAGACCGTGGGCAGGGTGCCGTCCTTGCAGTGCTTGTCGAAGGCGGTCAGGTCGAACTTCGTCATCGCGTTGATATAACGCGGGTCGTCCTTGGGGAAGGCATGGAACTGCTTGAAGTACGACAGCGCGTTGTCGTCGTAGTCGCCGTACCGGTCGTCGGTGCCGTCCGGATTGTGGTAGACGCGCCAGCTGACGCCGGCCTCCTCCAGCCGCTCGGCGTACGTCGTCCAGTCCGCCACCGGATTGCCCGTGACCACCGAGTTGTCGGTGAACGGGCCGGTGGTGCCGTCGGTGCCGGGTCCGGCGGTGCCGGACCAGAGGTAGAGGCGGTTGGGGTCGGTGGGCCCGTTCAGCGAGCAGAAGTAGCCGTCGCAGACCGTGAAGGCATCGGCCAGCGCGTACTGGTACGGGATGTCCTCGCGGTTGAAGTAGCCCATCGTCCGCTCACCCTTGGCCGCGACCCACTTGTCCATGGCGCCGCCGTCGACGGCGGTGTGGCCGGTCTCCCAGTCGTGCGGCAGACCGCCCGCGTTCTGCGCGTTGTACTTGGTGGTGTCCATCCGGAAGGGAAGCAGGTGGCCATCGGCGCGTCCGCGGTGCGGCTGACGGAAGACCGAGTCGCCGTTGGGGAAGGCGAGCGCCTGGCGGTCGTCGACGCCCCGCACGCCGCTCAGCGTGCCGAAGTAGTGGTCGAAGCTGCGGTTCTCCTGCATCAGGACGACGACGTGCTTGACGTCCTTGATGCTTCCGTGCCGGTTGTGGTTCTCGGAGGCTATGGCCGTGCCGGGGAGTCCGGCCGCGGCCGCTCCGGCTGCTGCGGTGCCGATGAAGGCGCGGCGGCTGATCTCAGTCATGGGGAAAGGAAGTCCTTAGGATCGTTCGGGGTCAGCCGCGGGCGGACAGGGAGAAGGTCACGACGGCCGAAGCGTGGTCGGAGGGCCAGCCGTTGGGGGCGGTGTCCGACACCGGCGCGGGCCACCCGGTGAAGAGGGTGTGCGCCTCGACCACCTTGAGCGGTCCCGTGCACTGGACCTGGTCGATCCGGTCCTGTGGTTCCGCGCTGCCGTCGTCGCGCCGCGGGCGCACGGGGGACCAGGTGTTGCCGGGTGCCTTCGCCGGGTTGGAGTTGTGGTCGCGGAAGGCGTCGGTCAGACCTGCCTTCTCCAGGGCCTCCGTGACGGGCCAGCGGACGCGGCCCACCCCTCCGTGCGCGGGGGACGTCCGGCTCGTCCAGTCGAGGTGGGACGGTGAGGCAAGGCCGGCCGCGAGCACGACGGGGACGTCGGAGGCGATGTCCCGCCGCATTGCGGCCACCAGTGCCTGCACTTGCCGGTAGCGGAGAGTCTGCTTCTCCGCCGCCTCGACCTGCGCGGCGCTGCGGCCGGCCAGTACGGCGTACGGCCCGTACTCGGCGTCGTCCAGTTGGGCCGTCCACAGCCGCACCGTGCGCTTGCCGGGCAGCCGCACGGTCGCGGCGGCGGCGGGCACGGCTGCGGTGGGGGCGACGAGGTCGGCGAGAGGGTAGCGGCTGACGATGCCGAGGCCGTCGTCGGCCTGGTACGCCTGCCAGCCGAGAGCTCGGGCGAGGTCTCGGGCGCCGGTGCCGCCGCTCTCCTGGAGCGCGACGAGGTCGAGGCCCTGGGTGAGTACCAGCCGTACTTGCTTCTCCAGGAATCCGTCGATGTGCGAGCCGGCGTCCCAGAGGTTCAGTGTGGCGACCTTGATCCGCAGGCGGTCCTTGGAGGAGCGCACCGGCACCTGGACGGTGATGGTGTCTCGGCCCGCCGCGCTGTCGGTGACGGACACCACCACGCGGCCCGGCGACTTGGACCGGAAGGACGGCGCCTTGCCGCTGATGGCGCCGTCAGCGGTCACCGAGAGCCACCTGTCCCCGGAGACACGCTGGAACGAGGGGGTGCCCGCGGCGTTGCCCTCCGGCCGGATCCACAGGCCGCCCAGGCTCACCGAGAAGTCTGTGCCCGCTGTCTGCGGGGCGGTTGTGAGGGCGTCCACCACTGCATGCGGCCGCGGAATGACCGGGCGGGGGGTGAAGGTGAACGGATCTGTCCGGGCCAGGATGTCGTACCCGTCCTTGGCCAGCAGATAGGCGGTGTAGGGGCCGCCGTTCAGGCCGGAGGTGTCGAGGGTGACGTCGCCGGAGGCAGCGGGCGTGTACTCCCAGACGAGGGAGCCGCCGTTGCCCGGCCGACGGTCACCGTCGTAGATGCCGACCCAGTTCTGCGGGTGGGGTGCGGCGGTCGCCCAGTGGAAGGTGGCCTGGTCACCCTCGTACAGGGTGGCCGGCGCCTTGAGCACGAGCGAGTCGACGAGCGGCTCGCCGGTGAAGGTGAACGGATCTGTCTGGGCCAGGATGTCGTACCCGTCCTTGGCCAACAGGTAGGCGGTGTAGGGTCCGTCGCTCAGGCCGGAGGTGTTGAGGGTCGCGTTCCCGGAGGCGCCGGGGACGTATGCCCACACGAGCGAGCCGACGCCGCTGGACGGCTTGCGGTCGCTTTTGCAGACGCCGATCCAGTTGGTCGGGTCGGGGGCGTCCGTCGACCAGTTGAAGGTCAGCTTGTCCCCCCGTCGCGGGGGCGTGGTGGAGCTGATCGCGATGGCGTTACCGGATGCGGCGACACCTGGGAGGGGTGACACGGTTCTGGGTCCTCTCCGCCCGAGTACCGCCGTGGCGGCACCCGGGTGAACCAAGTTGTCTAGATAACTTCTCTCCAGCAAGCCGTTCCACAGCGACGAGCACATGAACGACCGGTTGCCTTGGCCCGGTAGACAGACAGACATCTCGCTCGCCACGGCAACGAGCAGGTCACGGCGCCCGTCAGCAGCAGCGGGCTTCTCCCGTCCGTCGTGGAGGCCTCCGAGTCCACCGCGTCCTTCCGCGCGAGCCTGTCGCTCTGCTCACGGGCACCGGGGTGGAGGTCCCGCCGTGCGGCGTCCCCGGGCTGAAGCGCCGGGCGCTTGTCACCGAGGGTTTCCCCGGGTGTCCTCGGCGCGTGGTGTGCGCGCCCTCGCACGGGTCTGGGATGTGGTTGGCGGCGCGTGAAAGGACGCGCGCCGCCAGAACACAAGAACGTCAGGAGTGGTATGTCAGACATCGCCGATAAGCCGCGTCGCAGTGCGAGCCGGGTGAAGCAGGCCGCATGGCGAGGGGCCGCACTCGGGGCCGCCCTCACTTTGGTTGCTCTCGTCCCTCCGGCCGTTGCGAACGCGGGGGCCGCCGACTCGGGTCGGCCCGTCGCCTCCGGCTCCGGCGGAATCGAGTGGACGACAGCGAGTGTGGCGCCCGGCGTCCAGGTCCGCGCCGGAGTTCTTCGGAACGCCGGCGCCGCCGCGGTATGGACGGTCACCGTGCAGGCGCCTGCTGTCAACCGCCTGACGGGCGCGGCCACATGGGCCCCGCTCGGTGACAGGGCCTGGGCCGACTCCACCGCCGGGCGCCTGCGCGAAGCCGGGTTCGAACCGCGCCTGGAACAGGTGCTGTGGGACGAGTACGCCGACACCCCGCGTGGCACGATGGGTTGGCAGGTCAGGGTCGGCCGGTATGCCACCCAGGACCAGGCGGGCACCACGAACTCGGCCGTGTCGGCTGCCGGGTTCCGTACGTCCGTCGAATGGACCGGCTACGACGGCCGGCAGGCGGCCGACGCGGAGAACATTCACGTCGCCGTTCTGGACCCGGCGCGTCTTCGCGGGACGATCGCGGTCAGCGACGGCGGCAACGTGGCCGACCGGGAGAAGACCTCGGCGGTGGCCGCCCGACTCGGTTCACTGATCGGCGTCAACGGCGGCTTCTTCATCACGTCGGACTCCGACGGCGTCCAGGGTACGGTGGCCGGCCTGTCCGCCGTGCACGGCAGGCTCGAATCGATGGCGGTCGGTTCCCGTGCCGCGCTGATCCTGGGCGACGGGGGTCGGCGGCCGCGGATCGCCGACCTGTCCACCACTGTCACCGTACGGGCAGGAGCGGCAACGTACGGGGTGCAGGGAATCAACCGGGTGCCGGGCAAGGTCCGCAACTGCGGCCGCCCCGGTGCCGCCCCCACCGACCAGCCCCGCCACGACACCACGTGCACCCTGGCGGACGACCTCGTGAAGTTCACCCCCGCGTTCCGCGCTCCGCTCCCCACGGGCCCGGGCGTCCAGACGGTCCTCGACAAGCACGGCACCGTGGTCTCCACAGGTGGCCGTGGTGGTGTCGCGCCGGAGCACGGTTCGGTCCTGCAGGGCACCGGGGCAGCCGGGAACTGGCTCACAGATCACGCGCGCGTCGGCAAGCGGCTGTCGCTGCGTGAGATCGTCCGGGACTCCTCGGGGCGGCAGGTCAGGCTCGGTCCCGATGACAGCATCGTCAGTGCGGCTCCCACCCTCGTCGAGGACAGCCGCATCCACATCGATGCCGCCACCGAAGGCACGCTCGACCCGCAGGACCTGTCGTTCGGATTCGCCTGGTCCAACGTTCGCCAGCCCCGTACCCTGGCCGGCATCGACGGGCGGGGACGGCTGCTGCTGGTCACGGTGGACGGGCGGCAGCCGGGAGTGAGCGAGGGCTTCACGCTGGGCGAGGCCGCGCGCTTCATGCGGTCGCTGGGCGCGGTGCAGGCTCTCAACCTCGACGGAGGCGGGTCCTCCGCGATGGCGGTAAAGGGCTCCCTCGTCAACGTCACCTCGGACGCCACGGGTGAACGCGCCGTCGGCGACACGATTCAGGTCCTGCCGGGGCGCCGTACCTCCTGACGCCGGCGGATCATCGGAGGCGGCGACCCGCCCGGCAGCCGTGCCGGAGCGTGTCTCCTGGGCCGCCGCCCCCGGGCTCGGGCTCCGGTCAGGCCGCCTCCATGCCTGCGGCCCCGCAACGGGGCGATGCCTCGCGCCCCGTACGGACCGTCTGCGATCGCGCCCACCGGATTCGTTCGCGAGGCTGGGCTGAGCCGAGTCCGTACGTACGTCCCCAGGAGCAGGCATGCAGCAGGACAAGCACCCTTCCTACCGTCCCGTCGTCTTCCGCGACCGCTCCGCGGGCTACGCCTTCCTGACCCGGTCCACCGCGTCCAGCGACCAGACCATCGACTGGGACGACGGCAACACCTACCCCGTCATCGACGTGGAGATCTCCGCCGAGAGCCACCCCTTCTTCACGGGCAAGGCGCGGGTCGTCGACACCGAGGGGCAGGTCGCGAAGTTCGAGCGGCGGTACGGGGAGGAGGGGAGCAAGGACGCTTCCTGACCCACCACCGCTCGGAGCCCCCGTATGCCCTTCGGGCGTGTCGGGGGGACTCCGGCCATCGCACCTCTTGACCCTGCGGCCACGAGGTACGGCCGGCGCAAGGCTCCTGGATCGTACGAACGCCACCGAACTCGGCCGAGCCGCGCCGCCGGTCCGGCCCATCGCCGCGGGTGGCACCTACCGGACCAGATCCGGGCCGGGGCGCAACCGTCACCGTGGCCGTGGACGGCGTCGAGGTCCTCACCGCCACCGTGTCGCGCACGGCGGAACCGCTGTCGGGCTCATTGCGACCGGTGGCGCGGCCGTCTTCCAGGACGTCAGGGCCCGCACCCCGCAGACATACAACACGGACACCTACCGGACCGTGTACCGCCGTGAACCTCGACTCGAACCTGAGGACGGCCCGGCTGTTCCGCAAGGACGACGGTCGGACGACCGTACTCGCCGAAGTGCCCCTCCTGATCCGCACCGGGGTGCCCCTTCCGCTGCGTCTGTGGGTCCGCGGCGGGCGCATCGAGACGTTCATGGACGGCCGTCCGGTCATCGATGTGACCGACACCCGCTATGCACACGGCAGGATCGGGCTCAAGGTGTTCGGAGGCCGCACCGCCTACCAGGGCACTTTCGTTCGCGCACCCTAGGAGATCCCACCCTCATGCTCGACAGACTCGACCTGCTGGTCATCGGTGAATGCGTCGCCGACATCGTCCGGCTGCCGGGTGCGGCCGATCAGGTCCACCCGGGCGGCAGCCCGGCCAATGTCGCGTACGGTCTGGCCCGGCTCGGGCGCAGCGCCACCCTGCTCACCCAACTCGGCCCGGACGACAACGGGCGGCTGATCAGGGACCATCTGGCCACCGCCGGGGTCGAGGTCCGCACGGACGGTGCCACGGCGCCCACCCCGTCCGCCGCCGTGACCCTGGACGGCGCCGGCCGGGCCGCGTACATCTTCGCGATCACCTGGACGCTGGACCCGGTCTCCCTGGACCGGCCGCCGCACCATGTGCACACGGGTTCCATCGCCTCGGTGATGGACCCTGGCAACGCGACAGTCCTGGGTGCGGTCGAGTCACTGCGGGCGGGCGCGACGGTCAGCTACGACCCCAATGTGCGCCCCGAGTTGATGGGGGACCACGATGCAGCTGTGCGCAAGGTCGAGCGCTGTGTCGCACTCAGCGATGTGGTCAAAGCCAGTGACGAGGACCTGGAGTGGTTGTATCCGGGCCACGAGCCGGAGCAGGTTGCCGAGCGGTGGCGCGCCACCGGCCCGGCCGTTGTCCTCGTCACCCGAGGGGGCGACGGCGCGCTGGCCGTGTTCCCGGGCGGACACGTGACGGTCGACGCCCTTCCCACCGACGTCGTCGACACGGTGGGGGCGGGCGACGCCTTCATGTCGGGCACGCTGCACGCGCTCGCCTCGCGAGGGCTGCTCGGCGCGGGCGGCCGGGAGCGGCTGCGTTCGCTGGACCGGGACACCGTGACCGGTGTCCTGCGCCACGCGGCGGCCTCGGCCGCTGTGACCGTCGCACGGGCGGGCGCCAACCCGCCGGACGAGGCGGAGTTGGCAGAGGCGCTCACCCGCTTCTGAACAGGGTCCCGACATGACGGTGCCACCGCCCCCCCCGCGGGAACGGTGGCACCGTCATGTCCTGCCCTCAGCGAGGGTCACCCGACCGGGATGGCCCGGGGGAGCGCCGAGTCGACGGTGTTGCCGTGCCGGTCCTCGGCCGTCACACGGAGGCCCAGGAAGCCGCCCTTCACCAGCGCCGAGTGCGGCGCGAGGAATCGGTACTCGCCTTCGTGGGTACGGAGGACCAGGACCTGCTTCCAGGTCACGCCGTTGTCGGCGGTGACCCAGGCGCGGACCTTGCGCAGGCCGTCCGCCACGCCCGTGACATCGGCCTTCACCAGGAGCGGCAGACCGGCCCGTGCCTGGTTCAGGTTGTTCAGCGGAGCGTCGAACGACACATTGAGCAACTTCACCGGGGTCGCCGTGTCACCCGTGCCACCTGCGGTGAAGGTCCACTTCGAGCTTGCCTCGCCGCCCATCGGGAAGATCCCGGCGGAGGTGAAGGAACGGCTCAGCTCGTAGGAAGCCTTGTCGGCGTCCGTGAATGTCTTGTCGATCAACGAGCCCTGGTCGGCGACCAGGGCGCCGTTGCGGTACAGCCGCGTCGTCGCCTGGAAGCGCTGCGGGAAATTGAAGTCGGAGAACTCGCCGACGAGCCCCTTCGGGTCGACGTTGTCGTCGAGCTTCAGCTGGAGCCGGGCGCCCGTGGCCTGTCCCGAAGCGCCGGCCGAGAACGGTCCGGTGAACCAGGTGTCATGAGTCGAGCTGCCCGGCTCGTAGGTGAACTGGCGTGGTTCGTAGTCCATTTCCACGCCGCTCCGGTGACGGTAGGTGAACCGCAGCCACGTCCTGTCCTCGGCCTGGATGTACTCCGTGCGCTCCCGGGGGACGGTCAGGTAGGACGGTGACGACACATTGAGGCCGTTGAGCCCGGTCCCGTAGACGCTGCTCCCCTCCTGGTAGCGGAGCTTCTCGTTCATGCCCCTGTACGTCATGCGGACCTTGGCGAACCTCTTGACCTCGCCGCGCGTCAGCCGTCGTTCCGGGTTGTCGCTGACATCGTCCTGGGCGTAGGCCGCGTCGTAGAGGGTGGAGGTGTCGCCCACGGTGGTGTCGCTGTCGGCGTCGGCGAGGCGCCAGCGCTCGTTGAACGCGACCTTGCCGAGGTGGGCTTCCGTAGTCGGCGTGATCCACAGTGCGTCGCGCGGGAAGGCTCCGTAGGCGCCGCCGGCCACCATGCTGTGCCGGATGCCGAACTGACCGTCGTCCGTGGTGCGGGTCAGGTTGCCCGCCATGAACTCGGGCCTGGTGTCCTTGCCCTCCATGGACGCGGTCCAACGGCGGGCCTTGCGGGCATCGAAGACGATCTCGTTCGATCCGGCCTTCAGGTCGGCGCTGACGATCGCGATCTGCGGGACCCCGTCGGTGATCATTCTGATCATCGCCAGACCCATGTAACGGCCCTCGGGCACCCGCAGGTCCCGGGTGCCCTCCGCGCGCACCTCCGCGTTCATCGCCGCGCCGTTGTCGGCGTTGAGGAGGGAGATCTGGGCAGGTGCGGGCTTGCCCGCGCGGTCGAGCGTGGTGACCTTGACGGTCTGCGCGCGGTCGAGCAGGAGTGGGATGCGCAGCGCCTGGCCGCCGCCCGCCGGGTCCGCGGTCAGGGAGCCGCTGTACGTGCCGGTCGGCGTGCCCGCCGTGTCGACGGTCAGCGTGACATCGGTGGACTCACCGGCGCCCAGCATGACGGTGGACGCCGACAGCTTGAGCAGGCCGGCGGGCGGGGTCGAACCCGTGGCGGCCAGCGTGCCCGTGAGGCTCAGGGTCACGGAGGCGTCGCCCGTGTTGGTGAGCTTCACGGTTCGGGTCGCGGTGCCGTCCGAGACGTCCAGGCGGCCGAAGTCCACGGCGCCGGTGTCCGCCACGACGGACTGCTTCAGCGCGGCCGGAAGGTTCACCACACCCGTGCCGACGTCGTACACCGACTGGCTGCTCTGCGGTGCGGTCGCGGTGCCCATCAGCGTGTGCTTCAACTGGTCCGGGGTCCAGTCGGGGTGTTGCTGGGCCAGCAGCGCCGCGGCGCCCGTGATGTGCGGGGCGGCCATTGACGTACCGCTCAGGGCCGTGTAAGCCGGGTCGGCCTGCACCGTGCCGATGTTGGTGCCCGTGGCCCGCGCGGCGACGACGTTGACGCCGGGGGCGGCGATCTCGGGCTTCACCGTGCCGTTGAAGGAAGGGCCACGGCTGGAGAACGAGGCGGTGCCGCCCGCGAAGTCCACCGCGGCGACCGACAGCGCGTGCGGGGCGATGGACGGGGCCGACACGGTGCTGACATTCGGACCGTTGTTGCCCGCCGACACCACGAACAGCGTGCCGGACGAGGTGGCCAGCGCTTCGAGGGACTGGGTGACCGGGTCCTGGCCGTTCGTCGGACCGCTGCCCAGCGACATGTTGACGACCTTCGCGCCCTGCGCGACGGCCCACTCCATGCCGGCGATGACCGACGAGTCCGAACCGGAGCCGTCGTCACCGAGCACCTTGCCGACTATCAGGTCGGCATCCGGCGCGACACCCGAGCGTATCCCCGGCGCGCCCGCACCGCTGCCTGCCACGGTCGCCGCGACGTGGGTGCCGTGGCCGACCTTGTCGAGGGTGTTCCCGCTGCCGGAGAAGTCCTTTGTCTCACTGATCCGGCCCGCGAGGTCGGCGTGCGTCTGGTCGACGCCGGTGTCCAGGACGGCGACCTTGACGCCCTTGCCGGTGCGGCCGGACTGCCAGGCGCTGTCCGCGCCGATCTGGGTGAGGTTGCGGTCCAGTGCGTCGGCGTGCACCTTGCCGTCCAGCCAGATGCCGGCGACGCCGTTCAACGCGCCCTTGGTGTCGAGCGCTTCACCGACCTCGTCCGCGTCGTCCTTGTCCAGGACCGCCGTGCTGGCCTTCAGCGCGTGGAAGTCCCGCTTGGCAGGGAGCAGTCCGTCGCTGGAGAGCGCCTCGGGGCGGGCCGCGCCGGTCCGGCGCACGATCAGCGGCAGCGAGTCGACGTGGGAGTCGTCGTAGCCGTCGCGGATCAGACCGTCGACGTTGAACAGCTGCGGGTCGAGCAGGGAGCCGACCTTGCCGATCACGTCGGTCGGGTAGAAGTATGCGTCGCCGTCGATGTCCGTACGGGCGAGCATCGTGCCGGGGGTCGAATCGGCGGCGGGCACCGCGCTGTACGACTTCTTGCCGTCCGTGGTGGTGACGGTGACCCGGTCACCGGTGATCAGGGTGACCGTGCGACTCGACGTGGTGCCGAACGTGGAGGCGGCCGGCTCCGATGCGGGCCCGGCGGCGGCCGACGGCACGACCGCGGGCGAGCACAGGGCGGCGACGGTGATCGCCGCCACAAGTCTGGCGCGGGCAAGGGGTCTCATGAGGACTCCGGCTTCTGGAAGGGGGACGGATGCGGCATGCCCGGCGCGGGAGGCGGCGGCAGCTTGATGCGGTACGCGCTCTGCTCGCCGGTCTCCTCGTCGGTGAGCAGAGTGGAGCCGGTCAGCCGGCACCAACCGCGGAGCGACGAGCGGACCCGAGGATTGGCACTGTGCAGTTCCAGCACGCTGCCTACCGGCAGCTCGCGGCAGCGCCGTTCCAGCAGGTCGAGGATGCGTTCCCAAGGTTCGCCGCCCGCGTCGACGACGGCACGGACCGAGTCGTCCGGAACCGACGCGTCGGACGACGCGGGGGACGAGGCAGCACACATGGGTATTTCTTCCTCGGCAGGGAGAGCACGGGGCACGCACACCCCGGGGTTCCGGGGTCGACCAGGACCGTAGGGAAGCCCCGTTACCCGCGAATTACCGCTGCTACGACATGGTCGGCGGCTGCGCGGCCCGGGCGGCGGCGAGTTCCTCCGTCAGCCTGCGCATGCCATCGAGTACCTGCGGGTCACGCGCCAGAGACACCGCGTCGGCGCACTCGCGCAGCGCCGTATCCGCCTGCGCCAGCCGACCGCAGCGCAGTTCGACCTCGGCGAGCCCCATCAGCGCGTACGGCAACACCCACGACGTACCGAGCGAACGGGCCAGCCGGACCGCGGCGTTGGCGAGCGCCGTCGCCCGCTGATGATTGCCCACGAGGAGTTCGGCACCCGCCAGGTTGCTCTGGTCGAAGGCGAGCACCGTGGGGTCACCGGTGCGGCGGGCGACCGACACGGCACGCCGGGCACAGTCCCGTGCGGCCTCCGACCTGCCTTCCTCGCGGGCCAGTTCACCCACCACGGACAGTGCGCTGGAGAGCAGCGCGGCGTCTCCGGTCCGCTCGGCCGTCCGCAGTGCCTCCTCGGCCGCCTCGCGGCTCTCGCGTACCTGCCCGGAGACCAGCAGAGAGGCGGCACGGATCGTGAACAGCCGGGACAGCAACGGATCACGGCCCGCGTCGGGCAGCCGCGCCGTCTCCTGCTCGGCGCGGCGCAGGGCGGACACCGTCTCTTCGAATTGTCCGGCGTAGAAGCTGAGTGCACCGATGGCGAGGTGCAGCCCGGCTCGGTCGACCACCGGTGACCGCCTCGGCGCCGGTGCCGCACGGAGTACTGCGAGACCTTCGAGCGGGCGACCGGCCCGGCCGAGCACCTCGGCCAGGGAAACCGCGGCCCGCAGTGCACCGATGGGATCGGCGGCCGACGCCAGATCCCGCAACGCGCGGCGCAGCACCTCTTCGGCCTCCGGGTAGCGGGCCGCGCGGCGCAGCACCTGGCCCCAGGCCAGCCGCGCATCGGCGGCCCCGGCCCCGTCCAGCGCATCCAGATGGGCCACCAGTTCCCGGTAGTAGTCGCAGGCGCTGTCATTGGCGTACAGGGCGGCCGCCCGGTCGGCGGCGGCCCGCAGGAAGACCGGCGCACGGGCGTCGTCCGACACCGTCAAATGGAAGGCGATGGTGTCGACGGCGTCGGGACGCAGACGCAGCACCGCGTCCGCGTAGGCCCGGTGGAGCCGTCGACGCGCGGCCCGGCTCAGCTGCTCGGCACAGGCCAGGCGCACCAGGGGGTGCCGGAATGCATAGCCGAGGGCGGGCCGGCCGCCCAGGACGACGTCCCGTTCCTCGACGATGCCCGAACCGGCGGCCGCGTCGAGCGCCGCCGTGACCTCGCGGCCGTCCAAGGGTGGGTGCAGACCGGCGGTGGTGACGGCCTCCAGTTCGGCGAGCGACACCGCGGTTCCGCCGGCGAGCGACAGGGCAGCCAGTGTGCGCCGGGCGTCCGCGGGCAGCCGGGCCAGTCGGCCCGCGACCAGCCGGCGGACGCTGTCCGGAACGGCATCGCTGTTCGGTTCGGCGGTGGTGCGCTGCCGCGGTCCCATGCGCTCCAGATCCGCCTCCGGACTGCTGGTGAGTTCGAGGGCGAACAGCGGGTTCCCGAGAGAGAGCTGGAAGATGCGTGAGGCCGTGCGACGGTCCTCGGCGCGCCCGCCGAGCCCGGCCGCCGCCGCGGCGAGACCGGCGCAGTCCGCGCGGCTCAGACGGAGCAGATCGACCTCCACCGCCATCCGCTGCCGCAGGATCGCGTCGAGCACCTGCCGCCGTGCGTCGTTCGGGTCCGGACTGTCGTCGCGGCAGGTGGCGATGAACCGCCACCGTCTGGCCTGCGTGGTCCGCACGAGGTGATGCAGCAGGCTCAGCGAACCCGGGTCGGCGGCGTGCAGATCGTCGAGCACGACGAGGACCGGTCGGGATGCTGCGAGATCGGTGAGGAATCCGGCGACGGCCCGGAACAGCCGGGCGCGCTCCTCCTCCGGGCTCGCCGCGGCAGGCGGACCGCCGCCCAGGGAGGGCAACAGGGCAGCCAGCCCGATGTGTTCGGCGCTCACCCGGGAGCGTTCAGCGGCGCTGCACCCGGCCAGGTGACCGTCGAGCGATTCCGCGAACACCCCGTACGGGGTCTGCCCCTCGGCCTCGTGGCTCGTACCCCACAGCACGCACACACCCTGTGCTGCCGCCCGCCGGGCCGCCTCCGCTACCAGCCGGGTCTTTCCGATGCCCGCCTCACCGCGCACCACGACGAGCGGAGTGTCCCCGTCCGCCGCCGACGTGTGCTGGGCGAGGAGCGCCAGCGGACGTTCACGGCCGAACAGGGGGAGCCGTTCCGGGCGGCGGATCGCGGGTGGCAGCGGCGCGGGGTCCGGAGGGATCCGGGAGAGCGTCGGGGTGCCGAGGGCATCGAGCGCCGCCAGGGCCGTACGGTGCATGGTCTCCAGCTCCGCACCGGGACGCACCCCCAGCTCGTCGGCGAGCGCCTCACGGCAGGCGTGGTACTGGCGAATGGCCTGACGCGGCCGGCCCATGTCGCACCAGATGCGGGCCAGTTGCAGATGCAGGGCCTCGTCGGCGGGGAAGCGGTCCACCGCGTCCCGCAGCACTCCCACGGCTTCGTCGGTGCGGCCGTCGTCCAGCAGCCGTCCGGCGAGGGCCGGGACGAGCTGTTCGCGCAGGACCTCGATACGGCGACGGGGTTCACCGGCCCAATCCGCGTAGCGGTCCTCGGGCAGCAACTCCATCCGAAGCGAACTCAGTGCGGCGCCGAGTGCATCGGCCTCCCCCGCGGCGAGCGCGGTGCGCGCGATCTTCTCCACCTCGTCGGCATCGACCCGTACCCGGTCCGTGGCCAGAAACAGCAGATCGCCCTCCGCCACCAGGTAGGAGGACGGAACGCGGGGAGCCAGCTCCGGCTCCAGTGCGCGGCGTGCGGCGTGCAGGGTGACCCGGAGATTGCGTACCGCAGTATCCATCGGGGCGTCCGGCCACAGCAGGTCCATCACTTCCTCGCGGTGGCGACGCAGACCCGGAGCCACCGCGAGCAGCTTCACCAGGGTCTGCGCGGTGCTGCGCCGCCACCTGCGCGGGATCTCAACCCCGTCGTCACGTACGGCCGCGAACCCTCCGAGGAGGTGCAGGGACAGCCGAGGAGCGCGCGGGGGTTCGGCGGGTCCTGTCATGGCGCACACCTTCAACGGTCAACGGTC
This sequence comes from Streptomyces sp. NPDC051664, assembly GCF_044453545.1. Classification (NCBI taxonomy): domain Bacteria; kingdom Bacillati; phylum Actinomycetota; class Actinomycetes; order Kitasatosporales; family Streptomycetaceae; genus Streptomyces; species Streptomyces sp. NPDC051664. The sequence continues at coordinate 36,770 of NZ_JBITCU010000023.1, forward strand.
GCTGCACGACCGGTGTGTACCGGCTTGCCGTTACTGAGGCGTTACTGCGAACCCGACCGAGTTGATGACCTGGTTCCGAACACCCGTGAAGCCCGCGAGTCCGACGCGGACCGTGCCGGGCAAGGGAGGGAATGCGGTGTTCGAAGCGGGCCGCCCTCGGCGAGCGCCAGGGCCTTGAGCAGCCGCCGCGCACTCGGCCGGGACCACCGCTCGGCCGGGAGCTCGTCGCCGCCGCACTCCAGCCGGAATCCGCCGAGCACGCGGATGGTGACGTCTTCCACCGTTGACGGGGCCACCGGAGTCCCTCCGTGCGCCGGACCATGACGTCGGTGCACGGTAGGAAGCCCGCATCACCCGGTCATTACCCGTGCGCCTGCCCGTGCGGTGCAGGGAGCAGATGCGGTGTGCTGTCGTCGTCGAGGAACTCCACGACCGCGAGGGCGAAGAGCGCCGCGACGGCGATCCATACGGTGACCATCGCCGTCGGCCGGTCCCACACGATCAGCACAACGGCGGCCACCACGACGACCGTCCAGTTCAGCGGGTCCTTCGCTCGGTGCACCCAGGCGCCGACCGGACCGCCGGTGATCCCGGCCGCGTCGCGTACGGCGCCGATGCCGCCGTTCCACATGGCCTTGACCCGGGTGGCGGCGCGACCCTCGCCGGAGAGCCAGGCGGCGAGAGCCACCACCACGCCCAGTGTGATCACCATCCGGATCCCGGCGCGGAGGTAGCCGACCAAGGCATCGAAAATCGAACCGGCCGCCGACTGCGACACCGACGCCGGGAGGCTGTCCAGGTAGAACGCCCGGAACACCCACAACGCCACGCCGAGCACCGCGGCGCCCACCGCGACCGCGAGGGCCGCGGTGACCAGTGCGCGGCGTCGGCGCACGGCGAGCAGCACCCCCCCGGCGGCGAGTACGAGGGTCAGCAACGGCAGCCAGAAACCGACGATCTGCAGCAGCCGGAACCCCTTCTTGGCCTTGCCGATCGCATCGGACGTCAGCACGGTGAAGTCGGTATGGATCTCGGGGATCTTCGCGGCGATCGTCAGCCCGTGGTCGACCAGGAGCTGCTTCACCCGGTCGATCACCGGGGCGAGATCGATGACGACCGTGTCGTCGGTGAGTTTCACGGCCCCGCCTCCGCTGCCGGTCAGTGCCTTGACGGCCGCCGCGTGGGCGTCCCGGTTGAGGGCGACCCACACCTTCTCGAAGGCGTCGGACGTCACGAACTTCTCCACCGTCCCGTGCACGAAGTTCGAGACACCGGTGGTGATCGGGCCGCTCAGCCGCCCCAGCGCCTTGTCGACGACCGGTCGGTCCGCGGGGGCCACCTGTTCGAGGAGGGCGTGGACGTCCAGATGCGTCATCACGGCATCGGTGACCCGGTTCGACACCGCTGCCTGCACATCGGGATCGGAGGCGAGGGGCTTCACCATCGCCACATAACGGTCGGTGTCACCGATGTCGTTCTTGGCCCAGGCGGCGACGATGCCGAGTGGGGTGAGGACGGCCGCGACGAGGATCAGCAGCACGGCGAAGAACGAACCGATCCGGGGCCGGGACCGCGCCGGAGCTCGCGCCTCCAGTTGCGCCATCCGTGCGCGCAGCCCTTCCAGCTCGGCACGGGAGGCGGAGGAATCCAAGTGATCGGGGTCCGGTGTGGCCATGACCCAAGGGGATGCCCTGCGCGTCCGCACGGCGCGGCGGGTTGCTGCGAAAGGAGGAACCTGGGGGGCTTGCGGGGGTGCGCCGTTCACGACTCCAGGCCTCACGCGCCCCCATTCGGCCCAGTAAGCGCATCCTCGGCGGGGCAACTGCCGTTCGACAGCCGGCAGGCGTGATCGAGCACGGAATCGGAGCAGTGAGTGGCGAAGGGATACGTACGCGACGGCGGCGTGCAGCCGGATACGGAGCGGGACACGGAACGGCTCACCGGTTTGTCCGCCCGGCCCTTGACCGTGCCCGGCCAGGGTCCCGGACCGGCCCCCGTACGGACCGCCGTTCTCGAAGCCGTCGCGGGGTGGGTGCCGGGGGAACCGGTGGGCAATGACGCGTTGCCCGCCGCCTGGGGCGTGGACGACGCCTGGGTACGCGCCCGCACCGGCATCGTCAGCCGTCACCGGGCCGGGAGGGGACTGGCCACCGGGGATGTCGCCTTCGAAGCCGCCCGGCGACTGGTCGGCGACGGCGGTTCGACCGCCGCAGGGCCGGTGGACGCACTCGTGCTCGCGACCGCCACCCCGGACCATCCCTGTCCCGGCACGGCCCCCGCCCTCGCTGCCCGGCTCGGTCTGGGAACGGTCCCGGCATTCGATATCGGGGCCGCTTGCAGCGGCTTCGTCTACGGGCTCGCCGTCTGCCGCGGACTCGTGGCCGCCGGTCTCCACGACCGGGTGCTGCTGGTGGGCGCCGATGTGTACTCGGCCTGGCTGGACCCGGCCGACCGGTCGGCGGGCGTGGTGTTCGGCGACGGGGCCGGGGCGGCACTCGTGGGGGCCGGGCAGGCGGGGAACCCCGGTGAACTGCTCGCCTTCGACCTGGGCAGCGACGGCACCGGGTACGACCTGATCACCGTGCCCGGGGGCGGCGCGCGGTCCCGCTCGACTCCGGAGCAGGCCGCCGAGGGCGACGAGTTCTTCCGTATGCAAGGACCTGCCGTGTACCAGCATGCCGTCGAGCGGATGACGGGATCCTGCCGGGCGCTGCTGGCCAAGGTGGGATGGGACGCCGCCGACGTCGACCACTTCGTACCGCATCAGGCCAACGCGCGGATTCTGCGGGCGGTGTCCGCCCGCGTCGGCATCGACGCGCGGCGCTGTGTCACGCACCTGGAACGGGTGGGGAACACAGGTGCCGCATCGATTCCGCTGGCGCTCGCCGACGCCGCCTCCGAGGGCCGGTTCCGAGCCGGCGACCAGATGCTGATCACCGCCTTCGGAGGCGGTCTGACCTGGGGGTCCGCCGCTCTTCGCTGGCCGGGAACCCGCACGAACGACGCACGGTGCGCGACGGAGGGAACAGAACATGACGCAGGCTGACATGGGGGTCGCGGTGACGGGAGTGGGGCTGGTGACCCCCGCCGGCGCCGATGAACACACCTTCTGGGAGGGGCTGTGCGCGGGACGCTCCATGGCGCGGCGCTGCGACGAACTGGCAGGACTGCCGGTCGACTTCGCCTGCCCGGTCGACGGGATCGACCTGGACCTGGCGGTGGGCGGCCGATCGGTATGGCGGATGGGACGGTTCGTGAAACTGGCCCTGATCGCCGCCCGGCAGGCCGTGGCGGACGCCGGACTCTCCCCGGAGACCTGGGACGGATCCAGGGTCGGAGTGGTGGTCGGCGTCGGCGTCGGCGGCGTGTCCCTGCTCGTCGACAACGTTCGCAAAATGGACGACGCCGGACCGGAGGCGGTCTCTCCGCTGCTGGTGCCGATGATGATCCCGAACGCGGCGGCCGGCGAGGTCGCGATCGAGCTCCGCGCTCAGGGCCCCAGCCTCGCACCCGCCACCGCCTGCGCCTCCGGGTCCACCGCGATCGCTGTCGCCCGCGACCTGCTGACCAGCGGCCGGTGCGACACCGTGGTGGCGGGCGGGGCGGAGTCCGTGCTGACCCCCCTGGTGGTGGCGGCCTTCGCGAAGATGGGGGCGCTCTCCACCCGGACAAGCGATCCGGCGGGCGCGTCGCGGCCGTTCGCCGCGGACCGGGACGGGTTCGTCCTCGGCGAGGGCGCCGCCATGCTCGTACTGGAGCGGACCGCCGACGCCCGTGCCCGCGGCGGCCGGCTGCGTGCGCTGCTGACCGGCGCGGGTGCCAGTACGGACGCACGCCACCCCACAGCTCCCGCACCCGACGGCTGCGGTGCGCAACAGGCGGTGGAGGCGGCGCTGTACGAGGCGGGCTGGACCCCCCGCGATGTCGACCACATCAACGCGCACGGCACGTCCACCCCGCTGAACGATGCGATGGAGACCGAGCTCGTCTCCCGGCTCTTCCCGCACCGTCCTTCCCTCACCGCCGCGAAGGGGGTGATCGGGCACACCCTCGCAGCTGCCGGTGCGATCGAGGCGGTGGCGACCGTATTGACGTTGGAACATGGCATCGTTCCGCCGATCGCCAACCTGGACGCGCTGCCGGACGGGTGGGACCTCGACTGCGTGACCAAGGAGCCGCGCCGGCAGGACGTCCGGCGGGCCGTCAGTCACTCCTTCGGCTTCGGCGGACACAACGTCGCGCTGGCCTTCGAGCGTGCCTGACCGGTTGTCCCGCCTGTGCAACGGACGGCGAGGAAGTGTGTCCTCGCCGTTCAATGGTCGTTCTGGTATTCATGACCGCAACGATCGACAGCATCGCCACCGAGTCCACCGCGGACCTTCTCAAAGGTGTGCTCTTCGGGGGTAACTTCCGCCAGGAGCACGGCTCATGGCGTCAACTGATCTCCACGGAAGCGTTCCGCCGTCCCGTCGACCGCACACCCGACGAGCGCCTCACCCTCGCGTACGAACGGCTGAGGATCCTCAACAGCACCCTCGACAGCGCCGCCGGAACGGCCGCCGACCTGCGCGCCCTCGCCGCCCTGCACGAGTGGATCGGCCCGGTGGACCCGGCACTCACCACCGTCGCGGGCATCCACTACAACCTCTTTCTCGGCAGCCTCCTCGACCATGACGGCGACACCCGTCGCGATCTTTCGGACTTCCTCCGACTGCGGCGCATCGGCACCTTCCTCTGTACGGAGGTGGCGCACGGCAATGATGCGGTGGCCGTCGAGACGACCGCGACGTACGACCGCGCACGCGACGGATTCGTCCTGCACACCCCGCACGCCGGGGCACAGAAGTTCATGTCCAACGCCAGCCCGGCCGGCGGCCCCAAGACCGGACTGGTCGCGGCACGCCTGCTGGCCGACGGCACCGACCACGGGGTGTTTCTCTTTCTGGTGCCCCTCACCGACGAGGTGCGGCCGCTGCCCGGGGTGCGGGTCCGCAGGCTCCCGGCACGCCTGGGCAGCCCGGTCGACCACTGTCTGACCTCCTTCGACCAGGTCTTCGTGGCACGCGAGGCGCTGCTCGGCGGCGAGCACGGACGGATCGGCGACAACGGGGAGTTCAGCAGCGCCATGGGCAACCGCAGGCGTCGCTTCCTCACCTCGATCGGGCGCGTCACGGTCGGCAAGATCTCCATGAGCGCCTGCGCGGTCGGCGCCGCGCGCGCGACGCTGGCCGTCGCGGTCCGCTACGGCGGCCACCGGTACATCTCCGGTCCGCGCGCAACGCAGCCGGTGCCGGTGATCGCCCACCGCAGCCACCACGGGCCGCTGGCCGAGGCCATGGCCACTGTCTTCGCGATGAGCCTGTTGCACCGCAGAGCCCTCGACCGGTGGGAGGCACAGGCCGGCACGGCGACGGGGCGGGCCGAGGCGGAGCGGCTGGTCGCCGTGGCGAAGGGGTGGATCACCTGGCGGGCGCGCGCGGTCATCGTCGAGTGCCGTGAACGGTGCGGAGCGCAGGCGTTGTTGGAGAACAACGGAATGGCCGACCTCCTAGCCGGTGCGGAGGGCGTGATCACCGCCGAGGGAGACAACCTGGCCATCCACGCCAAGGCCGCCGCCGAAATGTTGTTCGCCGCTCCGCAGACCCCACAGGACTGCACTCCCGATGCCGCGCCCGGAGATCTGGCCGACCCCCGGTTCCTCGGGCGGCTGCACGCGCATGTGGAGGACCTCTGGTTCGCCCGGGCCAGGGCGCGGATGAGCGGCGCCCGGAAAGACGGTCCGCTGGACCGGTGGAACGCGGCGTCCGGGCCGGCGCTGCGCGGCGTCGAGGCCCACGCCCACCGGCAGGCGGCCGAGGCGTACGCGGACGCGGTCGCCGGACTGCCCGAGGGGCCCGCACGGGATCGACTCGCGGAACTGCAGCGGCTGTTCACCCTGCGGTGGGTGGACCGCAACAGCGGCGATCTGCTCGCCGCAGGTCGTCTGACCATCGACCAGGTCACCGCCCTGCCGGATGCCGTCGAGGGACTCATCGCGGACGTCGCCACGCATCTGCCCACCCTGATCGAATCCTTCGCGCTGCCGGAGGAGGTGCTCGCACACTGGCCCATCGCGGGCGCCGACTACGCCGACGCGTACGACGACCCGGAGGCGGCGTGGCAGACCGCCGCCGGGACCGAGGGGGAGCGGTGACGGCCCCGCGGGCCGCCGGGCGGGCGCGCCGGGTACGGGAGGCCGCGGCGGCCCTCGGTGTGCGGGCCGTGCTGCTGGCGTACTGGGGCACCACATCCCTTCTCGCCCGGCGCTGTGCGAACGCGCGTACGGGCGTAGGCGAATCGGTTCGCCGCAAGGCGTAACTGGAGGAACGTCATCCCGTTACTTCGGCGTCGGGACGGTGCATTCACCCGGCCCGACGCACCTGCACCACAGACCGAAGAGGAAGATCATGAGCGCGATTCATCCCAAGATCACCGACATCCTCATCGGCACCTTCAGGGTGCCCGCCGCCGAGATTCACCCGGACTCCACCATGGACAGCCTGGAGATGGACTCGCTCGCCGTCGCCGAGTTCGCCGTCATCGTCAAGGAGAAGCTGGGCGTCGACGCCGGCTCCGACAAGCTCTACAAGGACGCCACCCTGGCCGACATCACCCGGTTCCTCGACGAGACGGTCGGCGGCGTGGCGGCGGCGAGCGGCGAGGCAGCGATGAGCAACCCCCGATGAACAGGCCCGCCGTCGTCGTCACCGGCCTGGGGATGATCACCCCGGCCGGCAACGACACCGAAACCACCTGGAACGGGGTCTGCTCCGGGATCTCGCCCGCCCGCACCGTCCCCGAACTCGAAGGGTGCGAGATCGACTTCGCGTGCACGGTCTCCGGCATCGATCTGGACGAGGCGGTCGGCGGCCGGACGGCGTTCCGGATGGGGAAGTACGTCAAGTTCGCCGTCCTCGCGGCACGGGAGGCGGTCGCCGACGCCGGACTCGACCCGGCCGACTGGGACGGCAGCCGGGTGGCCGTCGTCGTCGGCACCAGCAGCGGAGGGTCCGCCGGCCTGACCGAACAGGCCGTCGCACTCGACCGGCGCGGGCCGGAGGCCACCTCCCCGTCCGGCATCCTGCTCACCATCCCGAACATGCCCGCGGCCGAGATCGCCATCCGGATGCGGGCAACAGGTCCCAGCCTGGCGCCGTGCACCGCCTGTTCGTCCGGGGTCACCGCGCTCTCCGTGGCCCGGGACCTGCTGGTCACCGACCAGTGCGACATCGCGATCGCCGGCGCCACCGAGTCCATCGTCTTCCCGGTCGCCATGACCGGCTTCGCCCGGTCCGGCGCCGCCGCCCGCAGGGACGGCGACCCGGCCCGTCTCTGCCGGCCGTTCGCGGCCGATCGTGCCGGACTCGTCATGGGTGAGGGCGCCGCCCTCATGGTGCTGGAACGGGCGGACGACGCCCAGGCCCGGGGCGCGGCGCCGCGAGCACTGCTCGCAGGTGCGGGGGCCACCACCGACGCCCACCATCCCACCAGCCCGCATCCGTCCGGCGCCGTCGCCCGGGCTGCCGTCGAGGCGGCGCTGCGCGACGCGGGCTGGCGGGCCGAGGACGTCGAACACGTCAACGCGCACGGCACGTCGACACCGTTGGGCGATGCCACCGAAGCCGCCCTGATCGGCCGGGTCTATCCGCACCGGCCGCCCGTCACGGCTCCCAAGGGCGTGCTGGGCCACTGCATGGGGGCAGCCGGAGCCATCGAGGCCGGGCTGACGATCCTCACGCTTCAGCACGGAGTCGTACCACCGATCGCCAATCTGGACGCCCCGGCAGCCGAGTTCGACATCGACTGCGTCACCAAGGCGCCTCTCCTGCAACCGGTCCGCCGCGCAGTCAGCCATTCCTTCGGGTTCGGCGGCCACAACGCCGTGATCGCCCTCCAGCACCCGTAGACCTTGCGGTACCGGCGGCTCGCCAAGCAGAACCGGCGGAAGACGTCGTCGAACGCGACGTCGTGACCGGCGCGGTCCTGCGGCATCGCCGGGGCTGCTCCGGCGGCTTGTTGCTGTTCGCCCGACGGTGGAGCGCCTCCCGGTCGTGGCTGACAGCTTCAGAGCCGGACGCCCTGGTGCGCGGCGTCCCTCGCGCGTGACCGAAGCGGGCCGGCCGCACCCGGCACGGTGCGGGTCCGTCCTCGCCTCGCGGGTACACCGCACGCGCCAGGTCACCGCGCCTGTCCTCCGAGCTTCCCGGTGAGGTCGTAGTGCCGGTAGAGCTCCTCCTCCTCGGCCACGGAGAGATGCGCGTCCGCGGCCACCCTGGGGGCTTGCTTGACGCTGTCCTTCGGATGCTTGATGTGCAGGTCGGAGCCCACCTTGCGGGCCCCGTGGAGCGGCACGAAACTCTCCTTCATGCCGAACAGGCCGGTTCTCACCGTGATCCAGTCCGGCCGACCGGTGTCGTCGTCGACATACACCCGCCCCACGCTGCCCACCCTCTCGCCCGCGGTGTCGTACACCGTCAGGCCGTCGAGCTCTCCGGGATCCGTGAAACCGTCAGGGGCTGCCATGACCGATTCTCCTCGCCCGGGCGCGTCCGTGGGCGGGCCCACCGGGGAAGGCGCGTCCGGACTCCATCGCGCCTCACCCGAATGGACGGTGCAACCTCTCGGCCCGGCACGGCTGTCCGCTGCGTCCCCGGGAGCGCAGCGCGACACCGGTGGGGCCCCCGCCCGCGGACTGGGCCGTTCGGGTGAGACCTCGTAAGGCCGCGCGGGTCCGTGACATTCGGACACACGCACCGGGCAGACCTCGCTCGCCGGCTCAGGTACGCATGGTCCGCGCGGGCGGAGCGATCTCGATGAGGGCGGCCGTGCCCGCCACCGGTCTGCGAAGGCGTCCGTCTCCGCGTCGATCTCCCCATGGTGCCTGCACGCGGAACAGCCGCCCGTCCGCCCAACCATCCTTCGTTCCCGGCGTGTTGAACGTAGGATCGGCATCCCGCCATCGGCCGCCCCGAACGGCTGCGTCAGCCGCCGGTCCGGAGCCGACGACCGTCAGGAGAGGCCCGTTGAACATCTCGCCGATACCGGGGCAGGCCACCGCGCACCGCATGGATCCGGCCGGTGGGTGTCCGCACGCCGACAATGCCCGGCTGCTGGCCCGGGGCGCCGTGGCGTCCGTCGTGCTGCCGGGCGATGTGCCGGGGGTGGCGGTGCTCGGGCACGACGCCCTGAAGGAGTTCCTCGCCCACCCCGATGTCGCAAAGGACGCACGCCACTTCACCGCGCTGGCCGAAGGGCGGATCCCCGACGGCTGGCCGCTGCGGACGTTCGCCACCGTGCAGGGCATGACCACCGCCGATGATGCGGACCACCGGCGGCTGCGTGGGCTGGTGAGCAAGGCGTTCACCGCCCGGCGGGTGGAAGCGCTCCGGCCGCGCATCGAGACTCTCACCGCAGAGCTGCTCGACCGGCTCGACGCGGCGGCCGAGGAGGGGGACGGGACGGTGGACCTGCGCGCCGGGTTCGCGATGCCCCTGCCGATGGGCGTCATCTGCGAGCTCCTCGGCGTCGACGGCCGGTACCAGGACCGCCTGCACCATCTGTCGAACCAGATCGTCGCCACCGACATCGGGCCCGTCGAAGCCATGGCCGCCAACCGGGAGCTGGTGGAACTGCTCAGCACTGTCGCCGCGGCCCGCGCCGAGCAGCCCGGCGACGACCTCACCAGCGCGCTGATCGCCACCCGCGACGACGGCGGAGACCGGCTCGGCCGGCACGAACTCATCGGCACCCTGCTCCTGATGATCATCGCCGGTCACGAGACCACGCTGAACCTCGTCACCAATGCCGTACGCGCGCTGTGCACCCACCGGGACCAGCTCGACCTGATCACCACGGGCCGGGCGGGATGGGCCGACGTGGTGGAGGAGACACTGCGCTGGGACAGCCCGGTCAGCTACTTCCCGTTCCGCTATCCGACCCGCGACCTGACCCTCGACGGGACCGTCATCCCACAGGGCACCCCCGTACTCGCCGGATACTCGGCCGCCGGACGCGACACGTCCGTGCACGGCCCCGACGCCGACCGCTTCGACGTCACCCGGCCGGCCAGGACATCGGCGGCCCGCCACCTCTCCCTCGGCCACGGGCCGCACTACTGCCTGGGAGCGCCGCTCGCCCGGATGGAGGCGACGATCGCGCTGGAGCAGCTGTTCCGCCGCTTCCCGGGGCTGGACGTCACCGTGCCCGACGAGAAGCTGGTGCGCCATGCCAGCTTTGTCGGCAACAGCGTGCGGACACTGCCGGTACGGCTCCGCCCGGACACGGGCCCCGCCGCGGGCTGAGGCCGGACACCGCACGCAGCGCTGCGGCCTGCGCCCCATATGATCGACGGGCTGTTGCCGACCGTCGTCTTCTGTGCCACCGGGAGTGCACCATTCGTTCCGTAGTCGTCCGCCCGCCCGGACAGCCTGTCGAGCTGCTGGCCCGGCAGGAGGACGGCCTCGCCCTGCACCACCTCGTCTGGCGGCTCGGACCCGGCTGGCGGGCGTGCAGCAGTGCCATGCTCGGCGGCGGCATCGGTCCGCGCGCATGGATCCTCAACGCGCAGGTTCCCGGCGGCTATCCACGGCTCGACCCCGATGCCCACCTCGCCGAGATCGCTGCCGCAGAGGCCCTTGCCGGCCCCGGCGCCGCACTGATGACGGCGGCCGATGTCAGCGCGTACACGGTCGCTGTCGACGAGGGCGTGACCGCCACCGTGACCAGCGGCCTCGGTGTACGGGGCTGGGCCGCCGACCCGGCTGCGGGCACCGACGGACCACCGCCACCGGGCACGGTCAATATCGTCGTCACGGTCCCTGTGGCTCTGTCCGACGCCGCACTGGTCAACGCGGTCGCGACCGCCACCGAGGCGAAGGTCCAGGCGCTCCTGGACGCAGGACTCGACTGCTCCGGCACCCCCACGGACGCCGTGTGCGTCGCCGCACCCGAGCCCGGACCGGGGGCCGCGGCGCAGCCGTTCGCGGGCCCGCGCTCGCGGTGGGGATCGCGACTCGCCAGAGCAGTGCACGGTGCCGTGCTCGACGGCGCATTGCGGCAACCTTGACCTCTCACCGCCCCGCGCCGGCGCGGGGCGCGGCCGACGAAGGGACCACGCTCTCATGACGTCCACACCTGTCCACGTCACCCGCAAGCGGCCGACCGTGGCCGTCCTCGGTACCGGGATCATGGGATCAGGGATGGCGCGGAGCCTGCTCCGGGCGGGACTCGGCGTCCGCGCCTGGAACCGGACGCAGTCCAAGGCGGCTCCTCTCGCCGCCGACGGCGCCACAGTCACCGAAACGGCGGAGGAAGCCGTACGGGGCGCGGATGTCATCGTGACCATGCTCAACGACGGCCTGTCCGTCGCCGCCGCGCTCACCGCTGCCGCGTCGGGCGTGCACGGCGGTCAGATCCTGCTGCAGAGCTCCACCGTCGGACTCGACGCCACCGCTGATCTCGCCCAACGTGCGGCGGACTTGGGACTCGTCTATCTCGACGCCCCGGTCGCCGGAACCAAGCAGCCCGCGGAACAGGGCGCGTTGACGGTCCTCGTCTCCGGCCCGTCCGCCGTCCGGCCGTCGGTGGACCCGGTGCTGGATGCGATCGGGCAGCGCACGGTCTGGGTCGGCGAGGCACCCGGTGAGGCCTCGCGACTGAAGCTCGTGGTCAACACCTGGGTGATCAACATGGTGGGCAGCATCGCCGAATGCCTCAATCTTGCCGAGGGACTGGACATCGACCCGCAGTCGTTCCTCGACGTGATGAAGGGCGGCCCGCTGGACTCCGCCTACCTCCAGGGCAAGTCCGCGGCGGTTCTCTCCGGCGACCTCACCCCCAGCTTCGCCCTGTCCACCGCGCTCAAGGACACCCGCCTCATCCTCGAGGCCGCCGGACGGTCCGGGGTGATCCTGGACCTGGTCGCCGCGTCGGCCGACCGGTTCGAGCGCGCGGAGGCGGCCGGCCACGGCGGCGAGGACATGATCGCCACCTACTACGCGGGCCGTCCGGCGGAGCAGGCCGGCGACTGACCGTCGACGACCGCGGCGGGAATCGGGGCCACGCGCTCCGTGGCCCCGCCGAACGCGAGGAACGTGGTGCGTGAGGCGAGCAGCCACACCCCGTCGACCCTGCGGAACGTGTCCTCGTAGTGCCCGACGTTGGCGGGCAGCCGGGGCGACGGCAGGCTGTCGCTCCTGCCGTCGATCCGATAGGTCGCGAAGTACGTCGTCGACGACGCGGTCGTCGCCGAGTCCACCGTGACGAGGATGTTCGTACACATCCGCCGTGACAGCCGGTCTGCCGGCCGGCCGCCGAAATAGTCACGCAACGCCTCGCGCCCCTCGATGCGACGTTCGCCGCCGGGCCATTCCCATGTGCCGTCGGTGGTGAACAGCTCGGCGACCGTGTCCGGTTCCCCGAGGTCGAGCCGGCGGACGAACTCGATGACGAGACGTTCGCAGGCCCGCTCGGCGAGCATCAGTTCCAACTGGTCAAGGGACGCGCGGGAGTTGTTCGGCATCCCGAAGTCCTATCAGTCCCGGTCGCGGCCGTGCCAGAGCATTTCCGCCGACCGCGGTGCCCGTCAGACGACGTGTACGCCGTGCCGTACGACCGCGTCGAAGAGATAGCCCTGCGTGTTGTGGGCCGCGACGTCCGGCTGCGAACGGCCCGTCCGGTCCGTCGCCCGCGCCAGCAGGACCGCCGGACCCCGCTGCTTCGGCAGCCAGTCGGCCGACCAGCGGACCCAGCTTCCGCTGCGGGGCTCGTCGCGGAGCCGGGCGCGTCGCCACCGGGCGCCGCCGTCGGTGCTGACCTCGACGGTACGCACCGGGGCCCCGCCCGACCGTGAGTACCTGGCGCCGATGCGCGGGCACCGACGCGCCGGGTGCCAGTTCGAACGCGCTCTTCAGCGTCTGCCGGGTCAGCGGCGCGCTGCCCTCCGGCGGGTACGCGGGGCCGAACAGCCGGTAGAGACCGGTGTTCCACGGGGAGAGCAGGGGTTCTGCACTCACCTCGATGTCGCCGACCCACTTGATGTTCGCGATGCCGACCCAGGACGGCACGATCAGCCGAACCGGGCACCCGTGGTCGGACGGCAGCGGCTCGCCGTTCATCTCGTACGCGAGAACCACATCGTCCAGCGCCTTCGCGACGGGCAACGGCCGCCGCACCCGTCCCAGGTTCGTCCCGTCGCTGACGACCTCGTTGTCGAGCCCGCGCGGCAACACGTCGACTGCGTTCCTGCCGATGCCCGCCCGCCGCAGTACATCCGCCAGCCGTGCCCCGCGCCAGCGGGCCGTACCGATCGCGCCCAGGGTCCATGCGGTGCCGCTGACCCGCTGGTTCTGCTGCGTTGAGTAAAAGCTGCGGGCGTTCCCCGCGCATTCGACGAACGCGGTGCGGGTGACGGACGGCAGGGCGCGAAGCTGGTCGTACGTGAAGTCCACGGCCGGGCCCGTCAGTCCGCTGCCCCATACGGTGAGCCGCCAGCCGGCTGCGTCGATCCTTGGTGTGACGGTGTGGTTGCGTACGAAGAAGCGGTCGGCCGGAGTGAGCAGGCCGGTGGGCCGCAGCGCCGCGAAGTTGGTCTCGGCATTGGTGCCGCGCACGGTGAAGAGCTCGGGTGGCAGCGGCTTCACGATTCCGGGGGCGGGTGAGTCGGCCGCCTGGGCGGGAGTCGCTGCAACAAGACCGGTCACCGATGCGGCGGCCACGAACCTCAGCAGATCACGGCGCTCGATCCCGGCGGACCGGGCGACCCCGCGCGCCCACTGGCGCAGTCGCATCCGGTCGTACGCGGCCTCGGACGGCGGAACGGATCTCATGAACACTCCAGGGTGGGGAGACAACAACTGGGCCGGCACAGCGTCGGGATGCAGCGGGGCAGAATGTCGCACGGCGGGTATCTCAGGGCGACGCCCGGCCGTCGGTGGATCCCGGGAGCAACTCCCGTACCAGAGCGCCCACCTGGCCCGTCTCGATCAGGAAGCCGTCGTGTCCGTAGGGCGACTCCACGATTCTGAGCCGGTCCGCGCCGGGCAGCAGCGCCGCCAACTCCGCCTGCTGCGCGAGCGGGTAGAGGCGGTCGGAGTCGACGCCCGCGACCAGGGCGGGCATCCGGGCACGGCGCAGTGTCTGTGCGATACCACCGCGGCCGCGGCCGACGTCGTGCCCGTTCATTGCCGTGGTGAGTGTCACGTAACTGCCCGCGTCGAAGCGTTGCACCAGCTTGGCCGCGTGATGGTCGAGATATGACTCCACCTGGTAGCGCCCGCCTCGCGCCGGGTCCTCGCCGGCCTGGGGCTGCCTGCCGAACCGGGCACCGAGCTCCGGCTCGCTGCGGTAGGTGACATGGGCGATCCGCCGGGCCAGTCCGAGGCCATGGTGCGGACCGTTGCCCGGTGACGCCGCGTGGTAGTGACCACCTCGCCATCCGGGGTCGGTGCGGATCGCCGAGATCTGTACGGCCCCCCAGGCGATCTGTTCCGCCGACGCGGCCGCCGGAGCGGCCAGCACGAGCAACGATCCGGTGCGATCCGGCCGGCTCACCGCCCATTCGAGCGCCCGCATGCCGCCCATCGATCCGCCGATCACCGCCGCCCACCGTCCGATACCGAGCTCGTCGGCCAACTCGGCCTCGGCCGTGACCTGATCACGGACCGTCAGGTCGGGGAAGTCGCCGCCCCAGTGGGCGCCGCCCGGACGCCGTGACGAAGGGCCGGTGCTGCCCTGACAGCCACCCAGAACATTCGGGGCGACGACGAACCAGCGGTCGGTGTCCAGCGCTCTTCCCGGACCGATCAGCGCATCCCACCAGCCCGTTGTCGGATGTCCAGGACCGGCAGGACCGGCCACATGGCTGTCACCGGTCAGCGCATGCAGCACCAGCACCGCGTTGGCGCCGTCCGTAGCCAGGCTTCCCCAGGTCTCGTACGCCAGCCGCACACCCGGCAGCGAGCCGCCGGACTCCAGCGCCGCCGGTCGCCCCAGCGTCACCCAGCTGCGGCGGCCCGGCGGATCCCCCTCCTGCCAGCCTCCGGTGGCCGGCGGGAGGGGGAGTGCGAGGGGCGAAGTGGCCGTCCCGTTCAGGACGCAGCCTTCGCGGCGCGGAACCCTGCCTCCAGATCGGCCTTGAGATCGTCCACGTTCTCCAGGCCCACCGAGAGCCGCACCAGCCCGGCGGTCGCACCGGTGGCCGCCAGCTGTTCCTCGGTCAGCTGGCTGTGCGTGGTCGACGCCGGATGAATGATCAGACTCCTTACGTCACCGATGTTGGCGAGATGGCTGAACAGCTCGACCGCGTCCACGAACCGCTTGCCCGCCTCCACCCCGTCCCGCAGTTCGAAGGCGAGCACAGCTCCGGTGCCCCGTGGCAGATAGCGCCGCCCCGCCTCGTACCACTTGCTCGATTTCAGCCCCGCGTAGTGCACGGCGGACACCTCGTCGCGCCGCTCCAGCCACTCGGCCAGTGCCAGGGCGTTGGACGTGTGCCGCTCCAGCCGAAGACTGAGCGTCTCCACGCCCTGCAGCAGCAGGAACGCCGAGTGCGGGGAGAGCGCGGGTCCGAAGTCGCGCAGCAGCTGGACCCGGAGCTTCACCGCGAAGGCGCTCGGCCCCAGATCGGGCCAGTAGCGCAGCCCGTGGTAGCTGGGGTCGGGCGAGCTGAAGTCGGGGAAGCGCTCGGCGTGGGCGCCGAAGTCGAACGTGCCGCCGTCCACCACCACACCGCCGATGGTGGTGCCGTGGCCGCCGAGGAACTTCGTCGCCGAGTGGATCACGACATCCGCGCCGTGCTCGATCGGGCGCAGCAGATACGGGGTGGGCACGGTGTTGTCGACGATCAGTGGCAGTCCGGCCGCGTGCGCGGCATCGGCCACCGCCCGGATGTCGAGGACGTCGCCGCGCGGGTTGCCCAACGTCTCCGCGAACAGTGCCTTGGTGTTCGGGCGGATTGCTGCCGTCCAGGCGTCGATGTCGTCGGGGTCGTCGACGAACGACACCTCGATCCCGAACCGGGGGAGCGTGTGGCGCAGCAGGTTGTACGTGCCGCCGTAGAGCGAGGTGGAGGAGACGATGTGGTCCCCGGCGCCGGCCAGCGTCAGGATGGCGAGGGTCTCGGCGGCCTGCCCGGAGGCCAGTGCGACAGCTGCAACTCCCCCTTCCAGGGCGGCGATCCGCTGTTCCAGGACGTCCTGGGTGGGGTTGTGGATGCGCGTGTAGATGTTGCCGGGTTCCGCGAGGGAGAACAGATCGGCCGCATGCCGGGTGTCGCGGAAGACGAACGACGAGGTCTGGTAGATCGGCACCGCACGTGCGCCGGTCGTCGGGTCGGGGACGGCGCCGGAGTGGATCTGCTTTGTCTCGAAGGACCACGCGGATTGCGTGGCCGCATCCTGGTGGTCGTGGTCCTCGGGGGTGTGTCCTGCGGTGACGGAGTCGATGGGCTGGCTCATGACGTTCCTCGCACGGTAGATCTGTGGCGGAAGTACGGTGAGGGGCAGGGGGTGACGCACTGGCTACGGACCGTAGAGCGCGTCGCACGGGTGCGGAAGCTTGCCTCCGGCATGGCCATGAGGCTGCAATTTCCCTGCAACAGAAGGTAGTTGACGGCGTTGCGTTGTGGTCAGGTCAGGCGGCCGTGGAGGCGCCGGACGGGATCCCGAAGGCCGGGGCCGGTACGGTGTCGGGGCTGATCAGGACGGACGGGCGGCCGTCCGTGCCGATCGGGACATCGCCGTCGACGGTGACCCGGCGCAGTTTGCGGTCGTGGGTGTCGGAGTCGTCCACGCCGTAGTGCTGGGTGGCGCGGTTGTCCCAGATGGCCACATCGCCCGTCTGCCACTGCCAGCGCACGGTGTTCTCCGGACGCTCGATGTGGGACTGGAACAGATCGATCAGGGCCCGGGAGTCGCGGCCGGTGAGCCCGGCGATCCGCTGGACGAAGTTGCCGAGGAGCAGCACCCGTTCGCCGGTCTCGGGGTGGACACGCACCACCGGGTGCTCGGTGAGGAACTTCGTCGAGGTGAATACCTCCCGGTACTGGGCGAGCGCCTCGGGCAGGGCGTTCGGGCGCAGGGCCGCGTAGTCGTAGTCGTTGGAGTGGATCGCCCGGAGGCTGTCGGCGAGGGCGCGCAGCGGCTCGGGCAACTCGGCATAGACGGCTGCCGTGTTGGACCACAGGGTGTTGCCGCCGTACGGCGGAATGGTCACGGCCCGCAGGATGGAGAATGCCGGGTAGGCGGGCACGAAGGTGACGTCGGTGTGCCACTGGTTGGCCCGGCCACCGTGGTCGGAGTCGATGCCGAGCGCGTAGCGGCCGTCGGCGGACGGGACGGTCGGGTGGGCGACCGGGGTACCGAGGAGCCGTCCGAACGCCTCGTGACTCTCCCCGTCCAGGTGGTCCTGGCCACGGAAGAAGATCACCTTGTGCTCAAGTGCCGCAGCGCGCACGGCTGCCACGACGGCGGGTTCGAGATCGCCGCCGAGTCGGACGCCGGACACGACGGCTCCGATGCGCCCGCCGATCTTCTGGACGGTGACGGTGACGGGGGCGGCGGCGACGGTGGTGTCGTGGGTCGGGTCGACAACGGGTGCGGAGGTCATGGCGGAGCCCTTTCCATACGGAAATGGTGTGTCTGGGAGTGACGGGCGAACGCGGGCACGGCCGTGCGTCGGGGGTGCCCGGATGGGAGTCGGAGTCGACGCAGCGGCAACGTCCGTGCGTGTGTCAGCTGTTCAGCGGAGCTGGTCGCAGCGGAGAGCGCGGCTACACGCCGCGGACGCTACGCGTCCCAGATCGACGTGGCGCCGCGAGACGAGAGTCGAAGTCGCGGACATGTCGCGAGCGTGTCAGCGGCTCCGGAGGCCGTCAACTCCGGCTGCGCTGTCCGCGGAGAGGCGACAGGGTCCGGAGCAGTCGGCGGTCACCCCACTGCTCTGCAGCCACCCACATGGCCTCTGACCTGCGCAGTCATCTCCATTCGCAGGAGGTGCGCGGAGACCGGCGGTCATGCGACGGCGGGGGCCCGGGCGCCCGCCTGATTTCATCAGGCCGCAACGTGGGGGAGGGGGCGGCGACAGGAGCCGCGCAGAACCGCCCCACCGGTACGGGGGAGCCCGGTGGGGCGGTCGGCACCAGCCTGCCACAGGCGGCGACCGAATGGGGCCCGACCGGCACGTGCCCGTGGGCAGTTGAGTGGAAATCGATCCCGGACCGGATGGTGGGCGCCGTCAGGCGCGCGAGTATCCGGCAAGGGTGTGCGTGACGGCGAGGGAGTCCTGCGCCGCGTGGTGGCTGCGGTGCCCCGAGAAGCGGGCCGCGTCTCCAGTCTCCGGCGGCTGAGGGACGTCGTCCACCATCGGCGTCGCCTGGCCTGACATGACCGGTATGCACTCCACCGGGTCCGCGCCGTGCGAGCTGACCAGGCTCCGTGCGTGCGGGTGCAGTCGGGTCCGGTGGATCTCGATACGGCCCAGCTCATGGCCGGCGAACAGCAGATCGACCGTGGACGGCGGCCGAACGGGGCCGATCGGTGCGTACCCGGCCCGACCCGGATTCATTGCGACCCTGTGAACAGTCCATCACCCGGGAATACATGCATGCCGCACGGAGCTCTTGCAGCTGTAGCCGGTAGCGGCTGCCGAGGTGGCCGATGCCATGAACCGGAGCGAGGGAGCTCATGCCGAAGGCGTACGTATTCACCCGCAGCGGCGGACCGGAGGTGGAAGCCTTCGTCGAGCAGGAGACGCCCACCCCCGGGCCCGGGGAGCTGCTCGTCGTAGTCCGTGCCGCCGGGGTCAACCCGGTCGACTGGAAACTGCGCAACGGATACACCAGGCCCGGCAGCGCAGCGCCGCAATATCCCGCCGTGTTCGGCAGCGAAGCGGCCGGGGTGGTCGAGCAGGTCGGTCCCGGTGTCGAAGGGTTCGAAGTCGGGGACGCGGTCTTCGGCAATCCGCTGACCGGTGGTTACGCCGAGTACACCCTGCTGCCCGTCGCGGTCACCGCGCACAAGCCGGAGGGCCTGTCGTTCACCGACGCGGCCGCGCTGCCGGTCGCGGCGGCCACCGCGTACGACGGCATTCGCCAGCTGGACGCCGCGCCCGGATCGACCCTGCTGATCAACGGCGCCGGGGGCGGCGTCGGTGTGGCCGCGGTCCAGCTCGCACGCCACTTCGGGGTCCGGGCCATCGGGACGTCGAGCGAAGCCAAGAAGGACTTCGTCGAGTCGCTCGGCGCCGTGCACGTAGCGTCGGGACCCGGCGTCGTCGACCGCGTGCGGGCAGTGGCCCCGGACGGGGTCGACGCGGTCTACGACCTGGTCGGCGGTGACGCCCTGCGGGCCGTCGCGGAGCTGTTGACCGACCGGAAGCGGCTGATCAGTGCAGGGGGCAAGCCGCTCGCCGTGGAACTCGGCGGGGCAGCTGTCGTCCGGGCCCGTACCGCCGCCGTCCTCGACGAAGTGGCCCGCCTCGCCGTCAGCGGTGCCTTCAGGACGTACGTGACGCAGACCTACCCGCTCGCCGAAGCTGCCGCGGCGCTGCGCGCAGTGGAGAGCGGACACACCCGCGGCAAGATCGTGATCGAGGTGGCCGCCGCATGAGCGCCGCGCACCCCACCGTCCCCGGGGCGCACCCGCTGGACAATCCGGCCCGGGCCTCGCTGACCGGACCGCACGCCCATTTCGCGGAGCGCTTGGGCCGCATTCTGCGGTATCCGACCGACGTCTCACCCTGGCTCGCGCTGCCGGACCTCCCGGATGCGGAGGACTGGGCCGACGTCGCTGCACTCGCCGGCCCCGGCGCGTCCGTCACCCTCACCGCGCTGCGCGAGCCGCCGCCCGGCGACTGGGAGGTCACCTTCCGCGCGGAGGGCGTCCAGCTCGTCGACGACGGGGTGGCAGCGGCCCCGGATCCGGAGGCCGTCCGCCTCGGTCCGGCCGATGTGCCGGAGATGCTCGACCTGGTCGCACGGACCCGGCCCGGACCGTTCCTGCCGCGCACCGTCGAGCTCGGCACCTACCTGGGTATCCGCCGCGACGGGGCCCTCGTCGCCATGGCCGGGGAACGGCTGCACCCGACCGGCTGGAGCGAGATCAGCGGCGTCTGCACGGACGAAACCGTGCGCGGCCAGGGGCTCGCCACCCGGCTCGTCCTCGCCGTCGCACACGAGATCAGGGAGCGCGGCGAAACGCCGTTCCTGCACGCGTCGGCGACGAACACCAACGCCATCAGGCTCTACGAATCGCTGGGCTACCGGCTCCGGCGCCGGACATCGTTCCTCTCCGTCGTCGTACCGCCGAACCTGCCGGTGTCCGACCGCATCCGCGGCGCGGACGACGCGCGGGCGGAGGCGTTGCGCTGACGTCGAGCCGCCTCTCCTGCAGTCCCGGTTCCTGCAGCTGCAGCCCGGCTCCGGAAGTCTTTCGGGCCGAAGGAAGGGACCTTCGGCCCGGGACTTTCGGACCGAATGCCGTCGGTCCGCCCCGTCCCGGGACTTTCGGCACGGCCCATGAGGCCGTAAGCCTCGTGTGCCGAACGCCGGATTCCGGGTGCACTGGAAAGCGAGTGCCGGAACCCTCCGGCGCCTGCAGGAGGAGGCAGTGCAGTGACGATCGGGCTCCAGCGCTCTGCAGCCGTACGCAGTGCGGCGCTGCCGGTGACCGACACAGGGGAAGCCGAGGCCTCCGCGGCCCGGGTCGGGAGCGCGGCGTTGTTCGGCGGCCTGGCTCTGCTGACCGCTGTGATCCTCGTCCTCGACGTGATGACCGGCAACGACCTGCGCATCGTGCCTCTGCTGGTTGTCGTGCCCGCATTTGTCTCGGTCTTCGGCACCATCCGGCAGACGGTGGGCGTCGCCACCTGGGTCATGGCCGTCGTCGTCACTTCCCGGCTGGTGTCCGGCGGGTCGTTCTGGGATCTTGTCAGCGGCGTCGTCTTCACGGTGCTGGCCTGTGGCCTGGGCGTCGGGTCCTGTGTGCTGCGGATTCGTCACGCCACCGAGATCGCCAGACTGCGCACCGCGGCGGTCGCTCTCCAGCGTCAGATCCTGCGCCCGCTGCCCGTCCTGACCGGCCATGTCGTCGTCCACGGGGTCTACGCCCCGATCGAGGAGGACCGGCTGGTCGGCGGCGACATCTACGAGGTCGTCGAGTCACCGTACGGAACACGGGTGATCATCGGCGATGTCCAGGGCAAGGGGATCGCGGCCATCGGAGCGGGGTTCGCCGCACTCGGCGCGTTCCGGGAAGCGGCCATCCGCGAGCCCACCCTGACCGGGGTGGCGGACGCCTTGGAGGACGCGGTCGTCCGCCACAACACCTTCTCCGCCCAGACCGGTGAGACCGAACGTTTCGTCACCGCCCTGATCCTCGGCATCGACGACGGCGACCGGGTGCAGGCTGTGAACTGCGGCCATCTGCCGCCCAGGCTGCTGCATGACGGCGCGGCCGCCCCGGTGCCGCTCCGGCAGACATCCGTCCCGCTGGGTATGGCCGAGCTCAGCAGCGAGCCGCGGGTGGCGGAACAGCTCGACTTCCCGTCCGGCGCGACGCTCCTGGTCTTCACCGACGGAGTGACCGAGGCCCGCAACGCTGTCGGCACCTTCTACCCGCTGGACACCCGGCTCGGCCGCTGGGCAGGGAGCGGGGCGCGCGAGGTGCTGGACGCCCTCCATGCGGACCTCGACGCCTTCACCGGCGGCGTACGACGCGACGACATCGCGGTGCTCGCGCTGCGCAGGGCGCCGGCCGGGAGCCGCAGCCCCGTACTGGCCGGCGAGGGCGCGCGGGGTGCCGCGCAGGCATTCGGCGAACGATAGACAACCGGCCTCCCCTCGTCCCCATCCGGGTGGTCGCCACCGATCTCGGTGGGGTCTTCCACTCCCGTTGATGCAGAGGAACGAGCTCGCCGCCGGCGTTCTGAGCCACCGTGAGGCGTCCACAGATCCGTCCCGGCTCAGAGCACTGGAGCGGCGGCGAACTCCACTTCGGACGCGGGCAGCACGCGAATGTTCCGTCCGGGGAAGTCGATGTGCCGGTAGATCTCGTTGTGGTGCGCGATCGACTGCCCCGGCAGGACGTAGTCGCCGGAGTCGGGGCGGACGGACGTGGTGTGCCCGTCGGCGACCAGCACCACGTCGTACCGGTGGCTCAGCGCCTGCCGCGCCGTGGTGTCCACGCAGATCTCGGTCGCGAACCCGGTGACGACCACCTCGGTGACTCCCAGCGCCTCGAGGGTCTTGTCGAGGCCGGTGTCCAGGAAGCTGTCCGCGCTGGTCTTGTGGACGACCGCCTCGTCGGCGGCGGGCTCGAGTTCGGGCACGATCTGCCAGCCCTCGGTGCCGGCCTCCATCCCGTTGCCCCGGTGCTGAATCGTCACGATCGGCACGCCGGCGGCTCCGGCGCGTTCGCGAAGCCCGGCGATCACGGCGACGGTCTCCGCGGCCCGGTACGCGATGGCCACCAAGGTGTTCTGCATGTCGATCACGAGGAGCGCGGAGGCGTGCGGCATGGGCCCACGGTAGCGGCCTCCTCCAGGCAACGAGGTGATCCCGGAGAAACGGCCCACGTGGACCCGCCCCGGTGCGTCCGGCCGTCAGCGGGATGCCGGCGGGGCCGTGCGTATTCGTATCAGCGCGGCGCCGAGCCCCAGCCAGACGGCGGCGAACAGCCATCCGGCCACCACATCCGTCGCCCAGTGCACTCCGAGCAGAACCCGGCTCATTCCGACGGCTGCGGCCCAGCAGCCGAGCAGGACGGCTACGGCGCCGGTGCTTCTGCCGGAGGCGGCGCCACGGGCCCGGCGCAGCCGTGCCCGGTGACCGATCGCCGCCACCAGCAGACCCGCCATCAGCGCGGATGTCGTCGCGTGCCCGGACGGGAATGCGAAGCCCGAGGCGTGCGTCGCCCAGTCGCCCACCGCCGGGCGGGGGCGCCCGATCGCTTCCATCAGGCCGAAGCGCAGTGCCTGCCCGAGCAGCAGGAAGGTCAGGGCGCCTGCCGCGTACGCCAGGCGGTGGCGTATGTCCCGGCCGGCTGTCAGCCCGGCGGCCACGGCGGCGGCGTACGGGAACACGCCGGTACCCGTCGCCGTGACAACCCCGGCCACGGTGACGAGAGCGGCGGGCCGATGGTGCAGGGACCAGGTGTGTGCGGCCCGGTCGATCGGCAGGACGGACCCGTGCCGGGCTGTGAGGACCACCGCCGTCAGGCCCAGGAGTCCGACGACCCCGATCAGTACGGCCCCGAGCGCCGTACGGATGCGGGGTGCGACCGGGCCCTCGGCGAAACGGGTCTGCTCCATGGCTGAGGTCTCCCCGGTCACCGCGCCGCCACCAGCGGACGCAGCCGGCTGCCGCGCAGCCGTGCGACGGCCGGAGCGCAGCGCCGGGCGGCGACCGTCAGCGGCAGGGCCACGAGTGCGCCGGTGACCAGCCCGATGAGCACATCGTGCGGATAGTGCACACCGATCCAGACCCGTGACACCGCCATCAGCAGAGCCGCAGGGACGGCGACCGCACCGAGCCGACGGTCGGTCAGCAGGATCGCGATCGTTGCGGCTGCCGCGATGGCGGCGTGGTTGCTGGGGAAGGACCAGTCGCCGAGCGGCGGGCATACCTCCACGGTGACTGCATGCAGGGTCCGGCACGGCCGCTGTTCGTGGACGGCGAGCTTCAGCAGATCGTTGGCCCCGTAGGCGGCCACCACGATCAGGGGCGCACAGAGTGCCACGGCCGCGCGGGCCGGGTCCCAGGAGCGGGACCGCCACCAGACTGCGAGCATCAGCAGGGCGTAGAGCCCGAGACCGTAGTCCGACCAGGCGTGGATCGTGGAGTCCAGCGCGGCGGGGGAGCGCCGGGCGAGCTCGGTGATCGAGGTGTATAGGCCACCGTCGAGCGAGGTGGCGGCCGAGGCGAGCAGCATCAGCTCCGGTCTCCTTCGACGGCCCGCCGGCTGCGCGAGCGCAGCAGCTCGGCAGCGAGGGGGATGAGGGAGACGACGACCACGACGGCGACGATCGGCAGGAGATAGTGGTCGACATTGGGCACCGATGACCCCAGCCCGTAGCCCGCGAGCACCAGCCCGACCGTCCAGATCGCTCCGCCGACGATCTGCCAGAGCGTGAACTGCCTGGCCGGCACGTTGAGCGCCCCGGCCAGAGGGTTGAGCACCGTACGCACCACGGGGACGAAGCGGGCCAGCACGATCGCCCGCGCATGGCCGTATCTGTCGAGCAGCTCCTCCGCGCGGTTCGCGCCCTCGTGCAGCCTCTTGGCCCGGCTCCGGGCCAGCAGAGCGCGGCCGCCGCGGCGCCCGATCCAGTAGCCGGTCTGTGCGCCGAGCAGCGCGCCGATCACGGAAGCGATGAGCACCTGGGACAGGGCGAGATGGACCGGGCCGTCTGTGCCGGGCACGCTGAGCAGTCCCGCGGTGAACAGCAGGGAGTCGCCGGGGAGGAAGAAGCCGACGAGCAGCCCTGTCTCGGCGAACAGCACGGCCGCGATGCCGAGTACGCCGAAGGCGGCGAGCAGTGACCCCGCGTCCAGCAGGTTCACCGCTTGCGGCGCGGCCACCAGTGAGGATACGGACACGGCGGAAGGCCTCCCATAATGGTGAGCGGGCGGTCCGGCGGGACGCCCGACTGACTACAGTGATGTAGACGGTCTACATCACTGTAGACGCCCGAAGCGGGAGGAGAGTTCCCATGTCCCAGGCGCAGGGGATATCGAGCGGGGATCCGGACCCGCTCGGGCCCGGTGAGACAAGCCCTCGACCGCACGGCGGGCCGGGCCCGGAGTCCGGTGCGGCGCCGAGTGCGGAGCGACGGCCGGCCGGGGAGCTGGAATCCACCGTCCTGGCGGCCCTCTGGGCGGCCGACGCCCCGCTCTCCCCCGGTCAGGTGCAGGGCGCCCTCGGCGCACCCCTGGCCCGCACCACCGTCACCACGATCCTGACCAGGCTGTACGAGAAGGGCACGGTCACCCGCACCCGTTCGGGGCGCGGCTTCGCGTACACCCCCACCGAGGACGCGCCCGGCCTCACCGCCCGCCGGATGCACAGCGAACTGCAGAAGGAGGAGGACCGCAGCACCGTGCTGGCCCGATTCGTCTCGCAGCTCACCGACGAGGACGAGCAGCTGCTCAGGGAGCTGCTCGACGGAGACGCCCGATGATCTACGCCGTGTGGGTTCCGCTGCTGATGCCGTTCGTCGCGGTCCCCGCGGCCCGCCGCCTGGCGGATGCCCTGTCACCCGTGCGCGCCGTGCGGCTGCTCGCCTCGACGGCCGTCGGCCTCGCTCTGTTCAGCACGCTCGCCCTGCTGCTGCTCGTGGTGCCCGGCGCGACCCGGCTCTCCGCCGTGGCCGCGGTCGGCGAACTCGTGAAGCCGCTCGCCGACGCCGCACCCGACGTGACCGTCCCGCTCGCGGCCGCCGCAGTCGCCCTGCTGGCCGGGTGCACCGTCGCAGTCGTCCGTACCGCCCGCCGCCACTGGGCGGAGCTGCATCGCGCAGCCGTGCCGGCCGACGGCTCGGACGGTGAACTGGCTGTTGTGCGCGACAGCCGCCCCGACGCCTATGCGCTGCCCGGACTCCCGGGCAGTCCCGGCCGGATCGTCGTCACCACCGGAATGCTGCGTGCCCTGGACCCCGCCGAACGCGACGCCCTCCTCGCACACGAGCGCGCCCACCTCGCGGGTCGCCACCACCTCTTCCTCGCCGCAGCCGAACTGGCCGCCCTCTGCCACCCCGCGCTGCGCTCCCTGCGCGCACCCATGGGCTACGCGCTGGAGCGCTGCGCCGACGAGGCGGCGGCCGCGGCGGTCGGCGACCGGCGGGTCGCGGCGCGCGCGATCGGCCGAGCCGCGCTCGCCGCACGCACTGCCGAAGGAGCCGAGGGCCGTCCCCGCGTGGCGCTCGCCGCAACGGCGGGGCCGGTACCGCGCCGGGTCGAGGCGCTGCTCGGCCGGGCGACTAGCCGACCGTGTGTCGGCCGTGCGGCCGCGGCGGCACTGCTGGCGTGCCTGGCCCTGTCCGGAGCGGCCGCGCTCGACGCGACACATGATCTGCACAGCAGCATCGAGGTGGCGCAGGGCGAGAGCCCGCAGCGCTGAGACCGCACGGCGCGGGTGCCTTTCCTGCGAGCGCCGACCGTTGTGGCCGGGGCAATTGCTCGCCGACTGCTGGGGAGACTGCGAGGGCCGGCCGGCCGTGCACGGCACCGTTCCATATCAGGCACGTTCCCTCGTAGGAGGGCTCGGACATCGAAACCACGGCCGGCCCGAGGTGCGCGGCCAGCGGCGCGGCGCAGCTGTGGCCGTGGGCCCCTGAGCCACCCGGAGGGGCCGCATCATGAAGCAGCGTCCGCCGTCTTGGGGCGGCCGAGGAATGCGTTGGACGCGCGCGCGAAAATTTTCGCGTACTGGAAGAGGAAGCCGTGCCCGGAGTCCGGGTAGATCGCCAGCTCGGCGTTGGGGAGCAGCTGGGACATGATGAATGAATTGACTGTGGGAATCATGACGTCGTCGTGGCCATTGGCGACGAGTACCGGAAGGGTGAGAAGCCCCAACTCTCCGTAGGCGGCGTCACCGCCGGTCGACGACCAGTGTGCGATAGCTTCGATCTGTCGTTCGTAAGACTCCCGCGGCACCTCCGGCTCGCGGTTCGGACGCTGATGCGTGCGCTCCCACACTTCCCTGGCGGCGCTCAGTCCGGTGGTGGACTGGGTGAAGAACAACGCACGCAGTACGGCCCAGTCCATCTGCGGCGCTGACCTCAGGGGCGCGACCTGGGGCTTCGAAGGCAGAATGCCCTCGCCGGCGCCCGGGCCGGTTCCCGCCAGTACCAGCCGTCTGACCAGCTCGGGATGCGCCAGGGTCAGGCGCTGGGCGATGTATCCACCCAGCGAGAAGCCGAGCACGTCGACAGGTGTGTCGACAACCGTCGCGATGAAGGCTGCCGCAGTCGCCGCCATCTCCGTGACGGTGCTGGGTGTTTGACCGCCAGACCTTCCGATGCCTGCGTTGTCGAACAGGATCACGGGTCGTGCCTCGGTCAGGGCATCGACGAACAACGGATCCCAGTCGTCCATCGTGCCGCGGAACCGGCTCAGCAGGACAAGGGGAACGCCGTCTGCTGGGCCGAGACTGCGAAAAGCGAGGTGAGTGCCGCTCACTGCGGCGAACTGGTCCGGAGCGACGACGGAGGGAGAGCTCATGGTGGTGGTGTCCTGTTCGGGAGGTGATGAATGGACTCTCCGCCGAGCAGCCTGCCGGTGCACGGGGTAGTCGGAATTCCCGTACTACTCGCACGAGAATCGATCGTGAATTCAGAAATGCCGGATCCGTGTCAGGAGCTGAACCAGGAACGCTGCGCCCCGGGAATGAGTCTGCATTCCGAACCCATCATGGGACGCCGAGCAAATCGAGTTCGGGCCGGCATGGGGTAACGACGGGGGCTGTGTTCCGCCTGCTCGGCCGGTCACGCCGGCGGTGCCGCCGCTGCATCCTGTGCGCGCCACCCGGCAGGGTGCTCCGCTGCCCGCAATCGCTCCGCGACCTGTACGGCAGCTCCCCGCATCGCGACGACGAGTTGGGGTTCGTGCTGGGTGAAGCGGCGCATGGGAGCGCTGATGCTGAGGGAGGCAATCACCTCTCCGTGGGGACCGCGAATGCCCGTTGCGGCGCATCCGACGTCCTGGACGGCCTCGCCGTGGTCCAAAGAGACCCCGTTACGTCGGATGTCCTCCAACTGCCGCATCAGGTCATCGACGTCAACCAGCGCGCGAGTGGTCCGACTGCGCAGTGGCCGTGCACGCAACTGCTGCTCCGTCGCTGCCGGTGGGCGGTCGGCGAGCAGGAGCCGGCCGGAGGCAAAGTCATGAGCCTCGTACCGGGCACCCAAGCGTGGCCCGATCACCGACAAGGGTTCGTCACCCACGGCCTTGTCGATGAACATCACGCAGTCACGCAGGAAGACGCCCAGACAGATGGTTTCCCCGAGTCGACGGACGTAAGCCTCCATGACGGGGCGTGCCGCAGGGATCAGGGCGGAGGACGAACGTTGCACTTCCCCCAGTTCAAATGCCCGCCATCCCAGTTCGTACCGGCCGCGACGCCGAACCTGCAGCAGCCCCATCTCCGTGAGCCCGGTGAGCAGAGAGTGAGCGGTGGACCGAGGAATGCCCAGTGAGGCGGCTACTTCGCTCACTCCCCACTCCGGCGCCGCGGCAGTGAAAAGATCCAGCAATCGACCGATTTTTGCGAGCGTCGACATGCCACGCTCCTCCGTGTCAGGCACTGATTGGCCGGCCCCGGCGGATGCGTCGCGCCGGAGCCGCCGCCATTCTCGATCCGTCGAGCCGGACGAGCCGCCGTTCTCAGTCCGTCCGGTCACCGACGAATGCGTCGCAGGAGATCGGCGGGGACGGTGCGCACCTCCCTCCCATGAGGATCGCACGTGTGCATCGGAGCGGCGGAACATTGCATCGGCCTGCCGGTGTCGATGCCCGAGCCGGAACAGTACCGGCGTGCGCGTCTCGGGCCACCTCCTGGGAAACACGCGCCCGGATCCCGGTTCGCGCCACGACGGCTGCGCACCGTGAGAGCGGATCCGGCATTTCTGAATTCGCGATCCATTCTCGTGCGCGCAGTACGGAAATTCCGACTGCACCGTGCACCTGCGGGCCGCTCGGCGGAGAGTTCATTCATCACCTCCCGAAAAGGACACCACCATGACCCCCATCACCGACGTGTCCACCCGGCTCGCAAGCGACGGCGCCGTCCGCATCACCCCCTCGTGGCGGTCCTGGGACGGTGCCCAAGGCGGGTACGTGGCAGCCCTCGCCCTCACTGCCATGCGGGACGACCTGACCGGAAGGACGGGGGAACACCCCCCGGTCCGCACCCTCGGCGCACACTTCCTGGCCCCCGTGGACGAACGTCCGCTGCGCTTCACGGCCACCGCCCTGCGCGAAGGCCGCCGCACATCGATGTCCTCGGTCACCGCGGTGCAGGACGGTGCGACGGTGCTGACCGGCTCGGCCGTGTTCGGACGGGGAGGAGCCGGTCCCGCTTACGGCGATCTGACCGCACCTGCCGTGCCGGGCCCCGGCGCGTGCCCGCCGCTCACCCTGCCGCGCGACCTGGCAGCCTTCGCCGCCCACCTGGACATTCGCCCGGCCACCGATGCCCGCCCGCTCGGCGGCGGAGAACGGGCCGAACTCCTTGCCTGGATGCGCTTCATCGACCGCAGGTCGCTGGACGCGGAGAGGCTGGTGGTCCTCGCTGATGCCCTGCCGCCCGCGCTGTTCGCTCTGTGGACCGCTCCTCGCCCGGTGCCGACCGCGGAGATGACCGTTCATTTCACGGACGCTCTGGACGTCGCACCAGCCGAGGGGTGGGCTCTGGTCCGGATCCGTACCGAGCACGCCGGCAGCGGCTGGGTCATCGACGACAGTGCCATCTGGTCCACCGCCGGGCGGCTGCTCGCCCTCGCCCGCCAGGCACGCGCCGTACGCAATGGCGCCCGGGACGCGCACGCGGACTGACCGGGAACCGCCCCCCGCGCCACCCCCACACGCCGTCGTCACCACCGTGAAGCCCATCAGCACCGCAGGCCGGACGATCGCGCCCGACTGACCATGAAGGACGTCTCCAAGGCGTACGGAGACCGAACCGTTCTCGACCGGGTGTCGCTCACCGTCCGCCCCGGCGACCGCGTGGGCGTGATCGGTGAGAACGGCTCCGGGAAGTCCACCCTGCTCCGGCTGATGGCCGGGGCCGAGAAGCCGGACACCGGCGACGTCACCGTCCGGTTCCACGCCGGCATCGGCCATCTCTCCCAGACCCCCGCGCTCGGCGCCGCCCACACCGTGCAGGACGCCGTCGACGCGGCACTCGCAGAACTGCGTGAACTGGAACAGCGGATCCGCACCGCGGAAGCCGCGCTGGCCAGGTCCGAGACCCCGGCCGAGGCCGAACTCGCTGCATACGGCGATCTGTTGACAGCTTATGAGGATCGCGACGGCTACCGGGCCGATGTCCGGGCCGACGCCGCGCTGCACGGGCTCGGGATCGGCCACCTCAGCCGTGACCGCTCCCTCGGCACCCTGTCCGGCGGCGAACAGTCCAGGCTCGCACTCGCCTGCGTGCTGGCCTCCGCCCCCGAACTGCTGCTGCTCGACGAGCCCACCAACCACCTCGACCTCCATGCCACCAACTGGCTGGAGGACCACCTGCGCGCCCACCGCGGAACCCTCGTCGTCATCACCCACGACCGGGCCTTCCTGGAGCGCACCACCACCGTGATCCTGGAGGTCGACCGGGATCTGCGCAGCGTCGTCCGCTACGGGGGCGGCTGGGACGGCTACCGCAGCGGGAAGGCCGCCGGCCGCCGCTGCTGTGCCCAGGACCACCAGGCATGGCTGCACGAGCTGACCCGTACCCAGGAACTCGCCGACGCGGTGGGCCGACGGCTGGCCGGCACCGGAAAGGACCCCCACGAGGGCTGGGGCAAGCACCGCCGC
Organism: Streptomyces sp. NPDC051664; assembly: GCF_044453545.1. Classification (NCBI taxonomy): domain Bacteria; kingdom Bacillati; phylum Actinomycetota; class Actinomycetes; order Kitasatosporales; family Streptomycetaceae; genus Streptomyces; species Streptomyces sp. NPDC051664. Next base: position 67,332 of record NZ_JBITCU010000023.1, read on the forward strand.
TCGCACGAGGCCAAGCTGTCCGGACAGGTCGCTGCGGCCAGAACCCGACTGGACGAGCTGCGGCGGTCACCCGTGCCCGCCCCGCCCCGACCGCTGCGCTTCACCGCCGAACCGACCGTGGCGGCGGACGGCGAACCGCACCAGGGACCGCTCGCCGAACTCGACTCCATCATGGTCGGCGACCGGCTCGACCTGCCCGCCTGGCAGGTGACTCCGGGACAGCGACTGCTGGTCACCGGCCCCAACGGCGCCGGGAGGACCACTCTGCTGCGGGTCCTGGCCGGAGACCTCCGCCCCGACAGCGGCACGGTCCGACGTCGGGCCAGGATCGGCTACCTCCCGCAGGAACTTCCCGCCAGGCCGACCCGCCGTACGCTCCTCGCGACCTTCGCCGCCGGGCGTCCCGGCCACCCCGAAACCTGGTCGGAACACCTGCTCGCCCTGGGCCTGTTCCGGCCGGAGGACCTGATGGTGCCCGTCGCCGCCCTCTCCGTCGGTCAGCAACGACGGCTCGCCATCGCCCGGCTGGTCACCCGCCCGGCCGATCTGCTGGTGCTGGACGAGCCGACGAACCACATCGCGCTCGACCTGGTGGAGGAACTGGAGGCTGCACTGGCGCAGTACACGGGAGCGGTGGTCGTGGTGTCCCACGACCGCGGCTTCCGCAGCAGGTTCGCCGGCGACGGACTGGAGCTCCGTGCCGGACGACCGGTCGCCGGGACCCGCACGTAGAGTTCGAGCGGCACGACCGACGCGAGACGAGCCCCCGGAGCAGCTGCTGTGAGAGTGATCATTTTCGGCGCCACCGGGATGGTGGGCCAAGGCGTACTGCGGGTCTGCCTGCTCGACGACCGGGTCGAGAGCGTCCTGATCGTCGGCCGTACGCCGACAGGCGTGCGGCACCCCAAGGTCCGTGAGGTCGTCCACCGCGACTTCACGGACTTCTCCGAGATCGACGCCGAACTCACCGGCCTCGACGCGTGCTTCTTCTGCCTCGGCGTCACCTCGGCCGGTCTGAGCGAGGAGGAGTACTCCCGCATCACGTACACGTACACCCTGGCCGCCGCGCGGGCGGTCGCCGCCCTCAACCCGGGGCTGACCTTCACCTACGTGTCCGGGGAAGGCACGGACACGAGCGAGAAGGGCCGCACCGCGTGGGCGCGGGTCAAGGGGCGCACCGAGAACGAGCTCCTGGCGATGGACTTCCACGCGTACATGTTCCGGCCGGGCTACATCCAGCCGCTGCACGGCGCGACGTCGAAGACCGCCTTGTACCGCTGGATGTACCGCGGTGTCTCCTGGCTGTACCCGGTGCTCCGGCGGATCGTGCCGAACCATGTGACGACCACCGACAACATGGGGCGCGCCATGATCGCCGCCGTCGGCCGGCAAGGCTCCGGCGAACACATCCTGCACAGCCAGGAGATCAACCGCGCGGCCGGCGCATAGCCTCTCGGCGTCCGTCCCGGACGTGTTCCGCCAGCCGTTCGACGAAGACCCGCTGGCCCGCGACGAGACGTTCCGCCGCCTCATCCGGCGTGCACCAGGCGAACCGGTCGATCTCCGGGAACTCCTTCTGCACGCCGGACCCTCGGGGCCACTCCATGGTGAACGTCCCGGGCTCGGCACGCGCCGGATCGACATCGGCCTCCATCGCCCACACGACCACCGACTTGCCACCGGTCTGACGGGACTCACCGAGCGGCACCCACACACCGTCCGGTGCCGGATGGCCGAACTCCTCCTCGAACTCCCGACGGGCAGCGGCCTCGGGTTCCTCATCGGGGCCGTACTCGCCCTTGGGGACCGACCACGCCGCCGCCTCGCGCCTCGCCCAGAACGGGCCGCCCATGTGCCCGATGAACACCTCGAACCCGGCGCCCCCGTCCGTGGACCGGAACAGCAGAAGACCCGCACTGCGCTTCTGAGACGACATACCGTCAAGTCTCCCCAATGATCACGTGTGTCATCGAGTCGCCGCACCCTGTTTCCCCCGAGGTTCCCGAGGCCCCCTGGTGCGGGGCGGTACGCGCGGCCATGCTGTCCGCCGACAGCGCTTACTGCCCGCCCAACCACCGCCATTCCAGGAGGATCTGTGGGACCTGGCATAGTCGGCAGAGCAACGCGACCCCTCGTACTGCTTGCGACGGTGTCCGCGATGACGGTGGGAGCCATTGCCCCCGCCGTCGCCGATTCGACCCCCGACCCCCGTCCCCGTAACTCCGCCGAGGTCCTCAGACCCGTCGCGCCACCGGCCGCGAGCAACGCCGTCGGAACGCCCCGATCCGTCGTGGACGGCGACGGCATCGAGACGGCCCGTACATCCCGCCCGATCGCCCCCGGCATCCGCCTCAGCTCCTACGACCGGCTCGAGTCGGACAAGTGGCTGCGGGTCGACTCCCTCTCCGTCGACCTCGACGGCAGCGGCGCACAGGCCGACTACCTCTCCACCGGCAAGGTGTCCGACCGGCGTACGGTCTCCGAGCTTGCCGCCGGACACGACGCGGGCCCCGGCCGCCGGACCGTCGCCGCGATCAACGCCGACTTCTTCGACATCAACCAGACCGGTGCTCCCGAGGGCGTCGGTATCAAGGACGGCGCGACCGTCCAGTCCCCGGCCCCCGGAGTCGACCGGGCCGTCGGCATCGGCCCCGACAGCGCGGGCCGCATCCTGAACCTGTACTTCGAGGGCACGCTCACCGTGCCGTCCGGGCAGCAGCAGCTCGCCGCGTACAACGCCGCCAATGTGCCGGCCGGGGGAGTGGGCGCGTACACCTCGGCCTGGGGAACCGCCGACCGCGCACTGACCGTGGACAACGCGACACCGGTCGCCGAGGCGGTGGTACGGGACGGCAAGGTCGTGTCCGTGTCCCCCACCCCCGGCTCGGGAGCCGTCCCCGACGACACCACGATCCTCGTCGGCCGCGAGGCCGGAGCCGACGCGATCAAGGCGCTCCAGCCCGGCGACCCCGTGTCGCTGACCTACCGGGCACGCACCGACGGCGGCCCCGTACCGCGCACCGCGGTCGGCGGCCGGGAACTCCTCGTCGTCGACGGCGTCGCCCAGAACCACGACGGCGAGGGCAACAACACCGCCGCGCCCCGCACCGCCGTCGGCTTCTCCCAGGACGGCCGCACGATGCAGATCCTCACCATCGACGGCCGGCAGGCCGACAGCGGTGGCGTCACTCTCACCGAACTCGGCCTGATGATGCGGCGCGCCGGCTCGTACAGCGCACTGAACCTGGACGGCGGCGGCTCCTCCACCCTCGTCGCGCGCCGGCCCGGCAGCGACGCGCTCCAGGTGGAGAACAGCCCCTCCGACGGCACCGAACGCACCGTACCCAACGGTCTCGCACTCACCGCCCCCGACGGCAGCGGCCGCCTCGACGGCTTCTGGGTCGACACCCGCACACCGGCCGGTTCCGCACCGGGAGTGGACCCGGTCAAGGGCGGCCACCCCGAGCGGGTCTTCCCCGGGCTCACCCGGCGCCTGACCGCGACCGGATACGACGAGACGTACGGCCCCGCCACCGGCACCCCACGCTGGCGCACCACCCGTGGCGACACCGGAACGGTCGACGGCAACGGCCTCTTCACCGCGCGCCACAGCGGCACCACGGACGTCCGCGCCGAACGCGGAACCGCCCACGGCAGCACCACGCTGACCGTCCTCGACAAGCTGGCCCGGATCGAGCCGACCACCCGGCGGGTGGGCCTCGCGGACGCCGAAGCCATCGGCACCTTCGGCATCGTCGGACTCGACCCGCACGGCACCAGCGCCCCCGTCGAACCGCGCGACGTCACCCTCGACTACGACCACGCCCTCTTCGACGTCCGCGACGACAGCCAGGGCAACTTCACCGTCATCTCACGCACCGGCAACGGCGCCGGGCAGATCAAGGCGACCGTCGCGGGCACCACCACCGCCCTCGCGGTCAGCGTCGGTCTCACCGAGCAGGCCGTCTCCGACTTCGACGACGCCGGATCCTGGAAGTTCAGCCAGGCCCGGGCGAGCGGTTCCCTCTCCGCCACCCCGGACGGCCACACCGGTACCGGTCTGAGGCTCAGCTACGACTTCACCCAGTCGACCGCGACGCGCGCCGCCTACGCCGCGCCGCCCCAGCAGGTCACCGTGCCCGGCCAGCCCCAGTCGTTCAAGCTCTGGATCAAGGGCGACGGCAAGGGCGCGTGGCCGACACTGCACCTGAAGGACGCCGCGGGCTCCGACCAGTTGCTCCGCGGGCCCTACGTCACCTGGACCGGCTGGCGGCAGGTCACCTTCGCCGTACCGGCGGGCGCGGCCACGCCGCTCAGCGTGTACCGCTTCTACCTCGCCGAGACGGCGGCCGCCCAGCAGTACACCGGTGAGATCGTCGTCGACGACCTCACCGCCCAGGTGCCGCCCACCGTCGACCTGCCCGAACAAGCGGCTCCCGTCGACCCGTTGGTCGATCCGGCGGCGGTCACCGAACACCGGGACTGGCAGTTCGCGGTCATGTCCGACGCCCAGTTCGTCGCCCGCGACCCGGACAGCGCAATCGTCGCCCAGGCCCGGCGCACCCTGCGCGAGATCAAGGCCGCGCACTCCGACTTCCTGGTCATCAACGGTGACCTCGTCGACGAGGGATCACCCGCGGACCTCGCCTTCGCCCACCAGATCCTGACCGAAGAACTCGGCGACTCGCTGCCCTGGTACTACGTGCCCGGCAACCACGAGGTGATGGGCGGGAAGATCGACAACTTCATCACCGAATTCGGTCCCGCCCAGCGGACGTTCGACCACAAGGGCACCCGCGTCATCACACTCGACACCTCCGGCCTCACGCTGCGCGGAGGCGGCTTCGCTCAGATCAAGGAACTGCGCGCCCAGCTCGACGCGGCAGCCGAGGACCGCGACATCGACTCGGTGATGCTGATCGAACACGTACCGCCGCGCGACCCGACCGTACAGAAGGGCAGCCAGTTGGGAGACCGCAAGGAGGCGGCACTGGTCGAACAGTGGCTTGCCGACTTCCGACGTACGACGGGCAAGGGAGCCGCGTTCATCGGCAGCCATGTCGGGGTCTTCCATGCCTCGCACGTCGACGGGGTGCCCTATTTGATCAACGGCAACTCCGGCAAGGCGCCGGCCGGCCCGGCGGACGAGGGCGGCTTCACCGGCTGGTCCCTCGTCGGCGCGGATCACGTCTCGCGCGGCGAACAGGCCGCCGCTCGGCAGAAGCCGTGGCAGGGCGCGCCCGACTGGGTCTCCGTTCAGACCAGGGCGCATGTCGACGCGCTGGCCCTCGACGCCCCGTCCGTCCTCGCTGCCGGGAACACCGCGAAGGTCACGGCGACCGTCACCCAGGGCGCCCGCAGCGTTCCGGTCGCGTTCCCGCTGGCCGCCGACTGGACCGGGTCCCCGAACGTCCGTATCGGCGACCGGGACGGCGCCCGCCAGCGGCACGCGGCGGTCTTCGACCCGGTCACCGGCACGCTCACGGCGCTCCGGCCGGGCACGGTCACCCTCGCGGTGACGGTCAACGGCACGACGCAGCGGACGCAGATCCACATCGCCGCGGCGGCCGCCGCTTCGGCGGCCTGACCAACGGCCCCGTCCGCAACCCACGTGTGGACATACAGGTCCCGCACCCGGCCCTCCGCGGAGAGCCGGGTGCGGGACCGCTGCTTGCACCGTGCCTTCACACCTTGCGGTAGGAGTACGCCTCCGACGCCGCGGCCTCCACCGCAGCCAGATCGCCGCCCGCCGACGCGGTCACCAGTGCCGCCACCGCGCCCTCGATGAACGGTGCGTCCACCAGGCGTGCCCCGTCAGGCAGTTCGTCGCCCTCGGCCAGCATCGACTTGACCGTGAGCACCGCGCTGCCGAGATCGACCAGCACGGCGATCCCCACGCCGCCGTCGACGGAACGGGCGGCTTCGGCGATCAGCTCCGCACTGGTGCCGAGCCCACCCGTCTGCGTGCCACCGGCCGCGGCCACCGGCGCCGTCGCACCGCCGGCCGCCAGCCCCCTGGCCAGCTCGGCGACCGCCTCGGCGACCGGCCCGCTGTGCGAGACCAGCACGATCCCGACCTGCTTCTCCCCGCTCATGCGTCGCCCCCGTTCTCCGCGCCTGCGCCGTTCGTCCCGGCAAGTGCGGCGATCAGCAGTGCCGAGGACGTCGCCCCCGGATCCTGGTGCCCGATGCTGCGCTCACCGAGATAGCTCGCCCTGCCCTTGCGGGCCTGCATCGGTACGGTGGCGGCGGCGCCCGCCTCCGCCGCGTCCCGGGCCGCTCCGGGCGACGTCCCGAGCGCCGCGGCCCCCGGCAGCAGCGCGTCGAGCATGGTCTTGTCCCCGGGCTGCGCCCCGCCCAGCTGGGCGACGGCCGCGACACCCACGACGAACGCCTCGGCCAGCTGCTCCTCCGTCACCGCGGGCGCATCGCCCAGCGCCTTACCCGTACGCCGCAGCAGCGTCCCGTACAACGGACCCGAAGCCCCGCCGACCGTCGAGATCAACTGCCGTCCCGCAAGCATCAGTACGGCCCCCGGCGTCTGCGGGGACTCCTTCTCCAGCACCGCGGTCACCGCGGCGAATCCGCGCTGCATATTGCTGCCGTGATCGGCGTCCCCGATCGCCGAGTCGAGTTCGGTGAGGTGATCCGCCTCGCGATCAACCGCGGCTGCGGCTGCGGCCATCCAACGGCGGAAGAAGTCGGCGTCCAGCACAAGAGCTCCTTGTCCCTGAAACATCGTCATGCGTGTACGGGCGGACGTTCTCAGCGGCCCCAGCGGAGGGCGGGTGTCTCCACCGGCGCGTCCCAGAGCCGCAGCAGCTCCTCGTCGAGCTGGCACAGCGTCACCGAACATCCCGCCATGTCGAGAGAGGTCACGTAGTTCCCCACGAGCGTACGAGCCACGGAGACATGCCGCTCGGACAGCACTCGCTGCACCTCGGCATTGAACCCGTACAGCTCCAGCAGGGGCGTCGCCCCCATCCCGTTGACCAGCACGAGCACCGGACAGGTCGGCTGCAGATCGTCCAGCACCGCGTGCACCGCGAAGTCGGCGATCTCCCGCGACGTCATCATCGGACGTCGTTCCCGCCCCGGCTCACCGTGGATCCCGATCCCCAGCTCCAGCTCGCCGGGCGGCAGATCGAAGGTGGGGGAGCCCTTGGCGGGCGTGGTGACGGAACTGAGCGCCACCCCGAAGCTCCGCGACGCCTCGTTCACCTGCCGGGCGATGGCCTCCACCCGCTCCAATGGGGCACCCTCTTCGGCGGCCGCCCCCGCGATCTTCTCGACGAACAGTGTCGCACCCGTCCCGCGCCGCCCCGCCGTGAACAGACTGTCCGTCACCGCCACGTCGTCATTGACGAGCACCTTGGCGACCTGCACGCCCTCGTCCTCGGCGAGTTCGGCGGCCATCTCGAAGTTCAGCACATCACCGGTGTAGTTCTTGACGACGAACAACACCCCGGCGCCGCTGTCGACCGCGGCGGCGGCGCGCACCATCTGGTCAGGAACGGGAGAGGTGAACACTTCACCGGGACAGGCGGCGGAGAGCATCCCCGGCCCGACGAACCCGGCATGCAACGGCTCATGCCCGGACCCGCCCCCGGAGACGAGCGCCACCTTTCCGGCCACGGGAGCGTCGCGCCGCATGACGACACGGTTGTCGACATCCACGGTCAGTTCGGGGTGAGCGGCGGCCATACCGCGCAATGCGTCCGCAACGACGGTCTCCGGGACGTTGATCAGCATCCTCATGGGTACCTCCTGATGAGATTTGCAGGCGAGCTGCTGAGCAGGGTTTTTGCAGGTCAGGGCATGTGGTGCGAATCGTTGACCTTGGCGGTTCACGGCGGCGAAGGGCGGTTCTGTGCGGTGTTGATGCATTGTCAGGTGAGATGGCGTTGAGCGCGAGTTGCGAGTGCACATTTACGTGCCATTATCAACGGGCGGATGAGGCTACGCACGGGTCTCGACAGCGTCATCCTGGGCACGGTGGAGGTGAACGTACTTCTCGAGCCACCCGGCACAAGCCGGCCCGCGACGTGTGCCACGGCAAGCGCGGTTCCATCCACCAGGCGCGCCGGGACGGCATCGAAGACGAGCTCGGCTCGCTGGGCCCGGTCCTGAACGCTGTGGTGCTCGGAACGCGCGGTACATCGCCGCCGCCGTCGCACAGCTCCGCGCCGAGAGCCAAGAGATCCGGGATGAGGGCATCGCCCGGCTGTCTCCGCTCAGTCGCAGGCACCTCAACGTCCTGGGCGACACCCCCGGGGTCTGGACACGGGTGGTTGTCGCGCTCGTCGACCTGCAAGACCGCCCATCATCGGACGCCACAGCCCTGCTTGAGAGGTCGTCATGAATGACAGCGAGGAGCACAAGCCCAGCGCGCCTGTACTGGCCTCGGACGCCGAGCGCGACCGCGTCGAGGCGCGGCTGCAACACCACTACGCGGTTGGCCGACCGACACTGCCCGAACTCGAAGAACGTGTAGTCGTGGCCTACGAAGCGCGCACCCGCGAGCAACTCGATGCCCTCGTGAGGGACCTGCCGGGCGGGGTGGAAGAGCCCGAGCGACCCGCTGATGTGATCGACTCCCGCCTGCTGATCATTCTGCTGTGCTGCTCACCACCCGCAGCGCTCGTCTACTGGCTCGTCTCCCAACGTGCGGCGCGGCGAAGAGGCTCACGGCTGCGTGCCCTGGAGAACGGCAACGAGACGTGACCGACCCGGAGGTAATGCCGGAGACGTGAACCCCTCTTGGGTGGGCCTGGGCTTGCCCACGGGGTCTGACCTGCGGGTATCGCCCGTGGGCAAGCCTCCTTCCGCTAAGTGCTGACGAATTGGAGGTGTCGGCGTCAGGTTCTGGATATCTGGTGGGCCCGGGGTGGCGTGTCCCGCTCGTGGCAGGACGTGTATGGGTCCGGTCGGTGCCGTCACCCCCACGGCACCGCGTGCACCCTTGGATGCACCTATGCAAAGGCCTCTGGCGCAATGGTCCGAGCTGGGCGGTCCTCTGTCGGTGAGGGCGTCGTCGTTCCCCTGCCGAGACACCGTCGGCCTCTCGGCAGGGGAACGGCCGCCTGGCCCTCCTCGCGCTCCTGCGTACCCCTGTTCCCGTATGGCTACGGCCAGGTGACGTGTAGCGCTCGGTCGGCCGGCCCCGTCAGCTCTTGGTGGGGCGCAGCTCGATCTCGTTTCGGTGGGTCGCGATGATGCGTGGCAAGGGCAGGCCACTTCTCGTGTCCAGGTGCACAAGGGTCGCTTCGACCTCGGCAGGCCCGGGTGTCACCAGGGCTCCCTGCGCGGGCTTGTCCTGGTTCACCCACATGTGTTGGACGCCGTCGCACGTCGCTGCCGTGCCGCCGATGCCGTGCCGCACTTCGCCGGTGCGCACCGTGGAGGACACGAAGACCGGCCCGGAGCCCGACAGCGGCGAACAGCGATAGGTGCCGGAGAGGGTGACAGTTCCGTCCGTCGAGACCGTCCCGGTCGGGGCGGCGGACAGTGCTTGGACATCAGCGGCACCGACCGGACCCGTGGCCGCTGTCAGAAGAGCGCCGCCAACAGCCACGGCACCGGCGGCAACAAGACTTCCTCGCACTTGCTGATCTCCTTCATCGTAAGAACCTTCCTTCAGCTCGACGAGATGCCTCGGGAGCGGAAAACGACGACCAGAGCGGTTGCAGCGCGGCTACACCACCTGGCCGTAGGTATACGAGAACAGGGCGAAGCGGTCCGGCACGCCAGACACCTGCATCGGCGTGCTGCCCACCAGCCGAACAGCGGCACAAGGGACGCAGGTTCTGACCGGCCGGGATTTCTGGACATCGTGGATTGCTCCAGGCGGGCACCCGCGGACGTGCCGCCACCGAGTATCCGGGGCACCCACCAAGGCTGAGCCGGGATCAATCCGGACGCATCGCCGCCGGATTGCTCAACCTGCGCAGACCCACGCGCACGCGGGCCCGTACACGAGGCGGGCACAACAGAGTCGGTCCGACCGGATTCCGGCGACCTACCACCGCAACCATGGAGTGACCTACTTCCACGACTGCTACTCGGTCGGCGACGACACGCTGTGGGGCGTGAACCGCCGCCACAAGGGCGCCGCTCAATCCCTGGTCGCGCTGAAGTCGATCCGTGCCGCCCGGCCCGACGGCGCCCCCATCCACGTGATCATGGACAACCTGTCCGTGCACAAGGGCACCAAGATCCGCACACGGGCGAAGAAGCACCGGGTGGAGCTGTGCTTCACCTCCACCAACGCCTCCTGGGCCAACGCGATCGAGGCGCACTTCGGACCCCTGCGGCAATTCATCCTGGCGAACCCCAACCATCCCAACCACACAGTCCAGACCCAGGCCCTGCACCGCTACCTGCGCTGGCGCAACACCAACGCCCGCCACCCCCGTCATCCTGGCTGCCCAGCGCAGGGAACGCGCCCGCATCCGCAGCGAGAAGAGCATCCGGTGGGGCCGCCCCGCCGCGCGAGCGGCGTGGCCAATCCAGGTGCAGCCCCTGAGCCTTGCAAGCGTCCGTCACGACCTGGCTGTCCACGAACTGGCCCCTCGGAACCCTCAACTACCAGCCCCGCTGACAACCATGTGGTCCCGCAGCAACCAGTCACACCGACCCCTGCGGGACAACTGCCCTTCGAATACCCCGACCGCGGGAGGAAACGAACACACCTTCCCGGTCACAGCACCAGCTAGAGCTATGGATCAGAAGGTTTCCGTGCCTGATCCGTGCCCGACAGAGCGGGGAACTGCGGTCAACTACGGGTGCCAAGGCGAGGTCCAGGGTTCCCCTCGGCACTCGACTCCGCTGGTCAGTTCCTTAATGGGGGCACAAGGCCAGCCCTTGTGCGAGCCCCTGGTCCGCTGCCCCCCGCTCCAGTGCCCCGCGTTCCCCCGAGCCGCCTCTGCGCCGCAGTACGACCAAGCACACCCCGACCGCGGCCGCGAGCACGACCACCATGGAAACAACAAAGATCATGGGTCCCCCGTTCGTCCGGCAGAACCGTCCTGCGGTCCCTTGTTGATTTGCATTGTCGCCTGCCCGCTGTTCACAGGGAAGCCTCATGAGCTCGGACGTGGGTATCCGCTCGTCATCGCTGCTCGCCATCGGGATCGGCCTCGTTGCCTTGGGGGCACGTCGCGGACGAGGTCGTTCTGATGAGGGATCTCCGTGTCGCACTCAACGCCGCTGCGGCCGAGGCGCCCAACGACACCGACACGGAGTATCTCCAGGCTGCCGCCTGGCCAGAAGTCGTGGCCCTCGCCGGACGCCTCGCTCAGGTCATGGTCAGGAACGACCTGGGGAGCTCGCTGCGCTGCACGATCCGGAGCCGAGAGCATCGGCCGACGACTCGCGGTCAGTGCGCGAGGGTGTTGAGCGGATTCGCGGCTCTGCGCGGCCGGCATCGACCGGCTGACCTTCAACGGCGCCATCAGCCAGACCGGCGCCGAGTCCTACCGCATCGCTCACGCCAAGGACCAGACCGGACAAGCCCAGGCAAGCTGACAGGGCGTCACACGGGAGAGGCCGCCCGATAACCAGCCCAGCAAGAGCCGGAATGGCCGGTCAAGGGTGACTGAAGGTCAGCCGCAGGCGACGCCGAAGGCGTCCTTGGCGGGACGTTCCGGCTCTCATCACGCAGGCACTTGTCGTTGCACAGCAGGTGGACAGGAACTCGTCGACACCGTCGAATGCCACCTCGTCCGGCAGCGGCTGCGGGGCACCCAAGGTGATCTGGGCGTCGTACGTGTGTACCGCGATCTCCTGGAGCTGGTGCCGAGTGACGGCACCGGACGTCTGCGGCGACTCCGACGTACCCCACCACGTCCAGCAACCGCGATCCGGGCCGGCCTCCCGCAGTGCGTCCAGTAGGTGTTGCGTCGATGCGGCCAACCAGGCCGGCAAGGCCTCGCGCTCTCGAGGCGCAGCCGGGGCGCTCTCCGATGCGGACTTGGCCGGGGGAGCGGCGGCAGGTCCTGCGGCGACGGTGGCGGCCCAGGAGCGGCGCCTCTCGCCCAGGGTGCTGCACCAGATCGAACAGCGTCCACTCGGGGCAGGTCGGCACCTGCACGTCGAGGCTGGGCGCGGAGGCGACCGCGGCGCGGAACGCGGTCGACCGTTCATCGATCAGCCGCAGCAGGCCGGCGAACTCAAGTGTGGTTGTCACACTGACTCTCTATCGCCGTGTTCCGGCAATCGGAGAGCGATTATCACAGCCGGCGCGCGGTATGGGCCGGGTGTCCGACCGACACGTCACCGCCTGGCCGGCTGCCCACCCGGACTTCTCGCCACAGCACGACGGTCCGACCCGAGATCAGTGGGATGCACTCATCCCGGGCTGAGCGCTTGAGCCCGCCGACTCTCTCCGGCCCGGTCAGCCGTACAGCGCCACGCGGTAGAGAGCCGCAAGCGCGTCGTCGATGGGATGGGGCTGGGGCTTGCCCGAGGAGTCGAGCCTGTTCCACCTCTGCAGGTTCACCGCGACGGACATCTGCCGCTTGCCGTCGGCACGGGTCATGGCCAGCGCTCCAGCACCCCAGACCGTGCCGCCATGACCCCAGAAGGTGCCCTGACCGGGAGTCTCCATCGGGTGCAGGCCGAGTCCGTAGTCGATCGTCCTTCCCTCTTGGGAGACGACCGGGACGGTGCGTTGCATCTGCGCCAGTGACGACGGGTTGACGATGCCGCCGGCAAGCAGCATGCGGAAGAAGCGGTTGAGGTCCGTGACGGTCGCTATCAGCGAGGCCGCCGGCCCCACCCATGACATGTCGTAGACGCTGTAGTCGCGCGGCGGGTCGATCATGCCGAACCACGCCTCGTAGATCTGCGAGTGCGGACCGTTGACGTACGGTCCGGCGGGGAATTCGGTGTCCCGGAGCCCGGCGCGCTCGATGACGTTCCGGGTGATGTACCGCTCGGCCGTAGTGCCGGTGACCTGTTCCAGGAGTTCGCCGAGGAGCAGGTAGTTGGTGTTGGAGTACACCCCCGGCGTGCCGCCCGGGGTGCCGACGGCAGGTGCGGTGACCCCCATCTCGATCAGTTCGGTGGGGTGAAACCGCGTCAGCCGGTTGTCGTCCAGACTCTCGGGCCCGGTGTCCGCGAGGGCGGGGAACGCCTTGAGGGAGCGGTAGGCGAAAGGGAGGTACTCGGCGAGGCCGCTGGTGTGGTTGAGCAACATCCGGACCGTGATCGTGGCACCGCGTTCTCCGGGAACCAGTCGCGGAAGGTACCGGCCGATCGGCGTATCAAGGCGGATCTGACCGCTCTCTACCTGCTGCAGAACCGCGGCGGCGGTGAAGGTCTTGGTGATGCTGCCGACACGGTGGCGCATGTCGGCGGTGACGGGGCGACCGGTGGCGACATCGGCGACGCCGGCGGCGCCGCGCCAGACCTGGTCGCCGTCACGCACCTCGGCGAACAGGCCCGGCATACCTGCGCGGTGGACGTTCTCGATGGCGATGTTCAGCTCCGCGGGATCCAGTGGGTTCCTCACGACATGCGTCCTTTCGTATGACACGGGTGTGCTCCACGTCGGTCGCTGACCCGGGTTACAGGGCACGAGTGGCACGCCGACCTGCCTGCTACGGGGCCAGCGTTGCTCCTGCCCCCATTATGCACGCGGTGCGTGCAACACCAAGTGCATAGGTTAGGCTGAGTCCCGACGAGAGGGGTGACATGGCAGGCCGAAGGCGCTGGTCGACCGAGGAGATCCTGGATGCGGCGGCGGAGTTGCTGCGCACGAGCGACGCGGAGTCGTTCAGCGTGCGCAAGCTTGCTGCGGTGCTCGGGACCGATTCCTCCAGCCTCTACCGGCACTTCCGCAGCAAGACCGAACTCCTGCGCGCGGTCGCCGACCGGATCCTCCTGGCCGCCATGGACAGCTACCGCCCCGAGGGCGACTGGAAGCAGCGCATCACGGCCCTGGCCCTGCGCGTGAGAGAGGCCTTCGGTCAGCAGCCCCAGCTCGCCGCCGTCTGGGGACGCTACGCGTCAAGCGGAACCGGTTCCCGGCTGGTCATGGAAGAGATGCTGCAGGCTCTGCGGGCGTCGGGGCTGCCCGACGAGCAGATCCCGGCGCGCTACCACCGGATCGCGGTCCTCATCGCCGCCTTGATCGCCTCCGAGGCCGGAGTCAGCACCGTCACCCCCGAAGAGTACGAACAGGGCATGGAGCTGTTCCGCGTCGCGGTGCTCGGCGCCGACCCCGAACGCTTCCCGGCCCTGGCCCACTTCGGCCGCGACGTCCGCCCCCTCGGGGTGGACCGCCGCGCCGCGTTCGAAGAGATCCTCGCCGCCCAACTGGCCCACATCGAGGCCGCAATGTCTCCGAGCTGACGGCTGTCCCGTAATCCCTGGTGGGAGTTCCCGGGCGCCGTCCTTCCGCTGCCCGGCTGCGATCAGCCGCTCGATCGGTTCACGCATCTGCTGGTGGTAGGCGGCGTCGTTCCAGGTCGGCGAACCACCGTTCGACCTGGTTCATCCACGACGAGTAGGTCGGGGTGAAGCGCAGGGTGAAGCGGGGGTGTTCGAGTAGCCACCGGTGCACCGCGAGTGCCTTGTGGATGGACAGGTTGTCCCCGATCACGTGGACCGCCGGGCCGGGTTCGACCTGGCGGTCGATCGTGTCCAGGAAGTCGCGGAAGCCGACCGTGCGGTGTTGCTCGGAGAGCCGGCTGAGCTGATGACCTCGCCTACCACTGGAACTTCGGCAACGGCACCGTCGAACAGTTCACTCGTGGCGGCGCATCGATATTTACTAAGGCAGATTGATAAGTTAGCTTTAGTATATGAGTGATGAGGTGGACACCGACGGGATCGCCGCAGCCCTGTTCGCGAGCGTCAGCCTGCTGGTGAGACGGATCCGCCAGGTCCCCACCGAGGGCGGGCTCACCATGCCCGAGCGGCAGGCGCTGTCGCTGCTGGACCGCGGCGGCCCCGCCACCTCCTCGGAGCTGGCCCGGCAGGCGCAGATCACCGCGCAGGCGATGGGAGCCACCCTCAGCGCGCTGCAGGCACGCGGCCTGGTCGAACGGCGTGCTGACCCCGAGGACGGCAGGCGGGTGATCCTGACCGTGACCGACGCCGGGCGGCAGGAGCTGACCGACAAGCGCAACGCCCGGACCGAACTGCTCTCCCGGGCTCTCACCGGCACGTTCACCCCGGTGGAGCTGGAGCAGCTCGCAGCGGTCGCGCCGCTGCTGGAGCGGCTGGCCCGGAACATCTGACGTGCACGGAAGACCGAGGAGGTGACCACTGATGACTGTTCCCGCGGCGACGTACGCCGCAAAGGGCCCGGCCGGTGACCGCTACAAGTGGACGGCGCTGACCAACACCACCGCCGCCGTCTTCATGTCCGCGCTGGACGGCTCCATCGTGCTGATCGCGCTGCCGGCGATCTTCCGGGGCGTGCACCTGGACCCGCTGGCCCCGGGCAACATCGCCTACCTGCTGTGGATGATCATGGGATACCGGCTGGTGCAGGCCGTCCTGGTGGTCACCGTGGGCCGCCTGGGCGACATGTTCGGCCGGGTGCGGATCTACAACTCCGGATTCGCGGTCTTCACCTTCGCCTCGATCCTGCTGTCCTTCGACCCCTTCGACGGCGGCCACGGAGCGATGTGGCTGATCGGCTGGCGGGTGCTGCAGGCCGTCGGCGGGTCGATGCTGATGGCGAACTCGGCCGCGATCCTGACCGACGCCTTCCCCAAGGAGCAGCGCGGCTTCGCCCTGGGTATCAATCAGGTCGCGGGGCTGGGCGGGATGTTCATCGGCCTGGTCGCCGGCGGGCTGCTGTCGGCCTGGGACTGGCGTGCGGTGTTCTGGGTGAACGTGCCCGTCGGCGTCTTCTTCACGGTCTGGGCCTACTGCACCCTGCGCGAGAGCGGTCAGCGTGGCGGCGGCCGGATCGACTGGTGGGGCAACATCACCTTCGCGGTCGGTCTGAGCGCGGTCCTGATCGCGGTCACTTTCGGCCTGCAGCCCTACGGCGGACACACCATGGGCTGGACCAACCCGCTGGTCCTCGGCATGGTCGGCGGCGGCCTGGCGCTGCTTGTGGCGTTCGTGGCCATCGAGAACCGGGTCGCCGCTCCGATGATCCAGCCCAGTCTGTTCCGCCTGCGCGCCTTCACCTTCGGCAACCTGGCCGGACTGGGCATCTCGATCGGCCGTGGCGGGATGCAGTTCGTGCTGATCATCTGGTTGCAGGGCATCTGGCTGCCGCTGCACGGTTACGACTACAGCGCCACGCCCCTGTGGGCAGGCATCTTCATGCTGCCGCTGACCGCGGGGTTCCTCGCCGCCGGGCCGGTCTCGGGCTACCTGTCCGACCGGATCGGCTCCCGAGGCCTGGCCACCGGTGGCGCGCTGCTGTTCGGTGCCAGCTTCCTGGGCCTGATGCTGCTGCCGATCGACTTCAGCTACTGGGTCTTCGCGGTGCTGATCGCGCTGAACGGGATCGCCAGCGGGATGTTCGCCTCGCCCAACTCCTCCTCGATCATGGGCAGCGTCCCCGCCCACCTGCGCGGGGTCGCCTCCGGGATGCGCGCCACCTTCCAGAACTCCGGCACCGCCGTATCGATCGGAGTGTTCTTCTCTCTCATGATCGCCGGGCTGGCCGGCAGCCTCCCGCACTCGCTCACCAGCGGCCTGCAGCAACAGGGCGTACCGGCCCAGGTCGCCGCCCAGGTCGGCAGCCTGCCCCCGGTCTCGTCCCTGTTCGCCGCCCAACTGGGCGTCAACCCGGTCCGGCACCTGCTCCAACCCAGCGGAGTGCTGGCCAGGTTGACGACGGCTCAGCAGCAGGCCCTGACCGGACGCGAGTTCTTTCCGAACCTGATCTCCGGGCCCTTCCACTCCGGCCTGATCGTCGTGTTCGCCTTCGGAGCCGTCCTCGCCCTCCTGGCCGCGATCGCCTCCATACTCCGCGGCACCAACTCCGCCCCCGCGGCGGAGGGACCGACGACGCCGGCCGGCACCAGCACCACGGCGCCCGCGGCGCCGGCCCCGGCCCCGGCCCTGCCGACCGGAGACGCCCTCGCTGACATGCAGCGGCGCAAGGACAGCGGTGACTGACGCACCCTCACCCGGACCCCACATCCCGGCAACCCGCCGACATCCAGAGAAAGCGCACCATGGCACTGACAACGATCGACCCCACGTCCGCACTCGTCGTGATCGACCTGCAAAAGGGAATCGTCCCGCCCCGGAAGGACGTTCCCGTCGCTCCGGTCGTGCAGCGTGCAGCGCAGCTGGCGACCGCCTTCCGTCGACGCGGCCTGCCGGTGGTCCTGGTCAACGTCACCGGGCGGGCACCAGGACGTACCGATTCGGGCCGGTCCGGCGGAGGCGGTGTCGCGTTTCCGCCCGAGTGGTCCGACCTCGTCGACGAGCTCGACGTGCAGCCGACCGATCATCTGATCACCAAGCGGCGGCGCAGCGCGTTCCACGACACCGGGCTCGACACGCTCCTGCGCGACCTGGGCGTCACCCAGGTCGTGCTCGCCGGCATCTCAACCAGCAGCGGCGTCGAGTCGACCGCACGCGCGGCCTACGACTACGGCTACCACGTCGTCCTGGCGACGGACGCCATGAGCGACTCCGACACCGACGCGCACCGCAACAGCATCGAGCGCATCTTCCCCAAGACCGGCGAAACCGCCACCACGGCCGAGATCACCGACATGGTCGAGGGGGCGCGATGACCCTGCTGGGTCGGCTTCTGAGCAACCGCAGAGCAGGCGAGGTCCACGCGGCATGGAACCTGCCGCACCTGCAGGGCCCCGACCTGCTCAGTGTGACGAGCCATCACTTCGTCGACGGCGGCGCGATACCGCTGGAGCACGGCGCAAGGACTGTCGGCGGCCGGAACCTGTCCCCCCACCTCGCCTGGAGCCCGCCGCCGGCCGGCACCGCGCAATTGCTGCTGGTCGTCGAGGACATCGACGTGCCCCTGGCCAGGCCCGCCGCGCACTGTCTGGCTCTGATCGATCCGGCAGTGGAACACCTCGGCTCCGGCGCCCTCGCCGCCCAGCAGCCCGCAGCCGGAGTACAGGTGCTGCGTTCCACCATCGGACGCGGATACCAGGGCCCCGCACCCATCAAGGGCCACGGACCGCACCACTACACCTTCCAGCTGTTCGCCCTCTCCAGCGCTATGGGCACCGCCCCTGACAGCCCCGCACCCGACCGGGCACGGCCCCGCGCCTTTCTTTCCTCCCTCACCGCTCCCGTTCTGGCCCGCGGCCGACTGACCGGTGTCTTCGAACGCTGACCACCCCGGACCGACCGTGCGGGTCGGCGCCAAGGTCTTGAGGTCGGCGGTCCTCTGGAGGGATGGGAGATTCCAGGTCGGCCCCGCTGTGCTCTCGGAGGCTGAACGGTTGACGTTGCAGGGGTGGGCGTCGCGTCGGTCGACCGCCCAGGGGCCGGCGTTACGGGCACGGATCGTGCTCCGAGGCGAGCACAACTCCGCACGACGCAGGGCAGCGTCGTAAGCGATTGCCGGCATCACCCGGTTGGGCACCGGCCTGCGCCGCGCGACCCCGGCACAATGGCATGCCCGTAGACGTTGTCGCCCCCGGCGGTGACCTTGCCGTTCTGACGTCGCGCGTTTGCGTGAACCGCCTTGGCGCTCACTCTCGTCCTTTGCGTCGCGCTCACGCCGGCCTTCACAGTGCGGTCGGGCGAGCGTGCGGTTGCAGGCGCTAGGAGAGTGCTTGGGCGGCGAGAGGGGTGGGGTGTTCACCGGCTGGTGGCGGTGACCAGCCAGGCGGCTGTGCGCAGGTGGATGCCAGTGGGGCGCTCGTACGCGGCCAGGGCGGCGGAGAGCGCGGCCCGTGTCCGGTCGTCTCCGGCGCCGTCACTTGCGGAGTCGGCCAGGCTCACCAGGTGTTGGCCGGGGCCGGAGGTCAGCAGGTGGTCGGCGGCGTCGTTGGTGTCCCGTCCGAAGTTGCCGACGGCCTCGACGGGTGCGGTGTGCACGTCGTAGAAGCCTGCTGCGTCGAGGACTTGGCGGATGACCGAGGGGTCGGAGAGGGAGAACATTCCCGGGCCGTCGGGAGCGGTGGCCTCCTGCGGGGGGAGGGGCAGGGCGGCGCGGACCGCGCCGTAGACGTGCACCCACTGCGAGCGGGCAGGATCCGACATGCAGACGAAGGCGAGACGGCCGCCGGGGCGCAGGGCTTTGCCGATGTTGCCGAACGCGGCGACCGGATCGGCGAAGAACATGATTCCGAATCGGCTGATCGCGACGTCGAAGGCGGCGGTCGGGAGCGGGTGGACCTGAGCGTCGCCCTGCTCGAACGCGATCTGTTCCAGGCCCTCCTCGGCGGCCAGGCCGCGGGCCTTGGTGAGCATCGGGGCAGACAGGTCCAGGCCCAGGACCGAGCCCCGGACAGCGGCCCTGGCGGCCAGGCGGGTGGTCTGACCGGCACCGCAGCCGATGTCGAGTACGCGGTCCTCGGGACCGATCGCGGCTGCCGCAAGCAGCGGCGGGTTGAAGCCCTCGTTCACCGCGTTCCAGCGGTCATGACGGTCGCTCCAGTGACGCCCCTCGCCGCCGTTCCATGCCTCGAACTGTTCGGTGTTGACAAGCTCACGCATTGGATCACTCCTGTCGGAGAGCTAGTATGGGCATCTGCCCATATCAAGGTATGAGCAGATGCCCATACCGGCAAGCCTCGATTCGGGGGACCCGATGTCACCGCGCGGCGTAGCGATCCCCGACGTCCGGGAGCGGCTCTTTGCCGCGGCTGAGCGGGTACTCGCCCGGGAAGGGCCGGCCGGGCTGACCAACCGGGCCGTCACCGAGGAGGCGGGGTGCGCGAAGGGGCTGCTGTACAACCACTTCACCGACCTGGACGACTTCGTCGCGCAACTCGTCCTGGACCGCTTCGAGCAGATCGCCGCCGAGGTCCGCCCGCTACCCGAGCAGGCGGGCCGGGGTGATGCACGGGAGAACCTGACCGCCGCGGCGCTCGCCCTGCTCGGCGCGAACGGCCCGGCTATCGCCGTGGTGGCGCTGTCGCGGCACGGGGTCGCGGAGCAAGTGCGGCACGCATGGGCCGACGGCGCCCCGGGGCCGGGCGCGGTCGAGGACGCGATGGCCCGCTACCTGGAGGCCGAGCAGCGGCTCGGCCGGGTAGCCGCGGACGCCGACTGCGCGATGCTCGCGCTCGCCCTCGCGGGGACGGTCCACCACCTCCTGATGCACGGCAGCGCGCAACCGGCCGACAACCCCCAACTGGTCCGCCGCCTGGTCGCCGCGCTGGTGGTGACACCCTCCGAACCCGGCTCCCCGGCCTGAGCCGGACCGGGAAGGCCCGGGTCCAGGGAAGCGTTCCTGGACGCCTGCAAGCCCCCGCAGGCGGTTCACGCCGGTGAATACATTTCGTCACTTGACCGGAGTCGGCCTGAGTGCTCGAGCGCCGCTTTGCCAGGCCGGCCGGAGGGCGTCGCGGTCGGGCTCGCCGTTCTCGCCGAGTCGGATGCCGTTGAACCGGGCGAAGGTCAAGTTGGTCGGTGCGCGACATGTGAGCGTACGCCGAGACGACTTCGGACTCCCCGGTGTAGATCCGCACGTCGGCCCAGCGGCGGCTGCCCTTGAGGCGGATGCCGACCGACTCGGTTTCGGCGATCTCCTCATCGAGGGCCATCACCTGCCTCGCGAGCTCGGAAACCATGATGGCGGCCGGCTTCTGCCCGGCGACGGCAGTGTGCTGGGCCTCAGCGGCTTCGGCGGCGGTGGCCGCGACGAGCTTGTAGTTACGGACCTTACGGTTCTTCAGCCACTCGGCGAGGCGGTGCTTGCCGATGGGCTCTGGAAGCCGGTCAGCCCGAGCACCCAGGCCGCCGAAGCGTCCCGCGAGT
The DNA here is from genome assembly GCF_044453545.1 of Streptomyces sp. NPDC051664. Lineage (NCBI taxonomy): Bacteria > Bacillati > Actinomycetota > Actinomycetes > Kitasatosporales > Streptomycetaceae > Streptomyces > Streptomyces sp. NPDC051664. The sequence goes on from NZ_JBITCU010000023.1 coordinate 88,221, forward strand.
GGGGCGCTGGGTCTATGGAAGTCAAGGCCCGGCGGGCCGTCACCACCGCATGCAGCGCAGTGCCATCAAGGCCACATCGTCGTGGATCCGGCCGCCGGTCCATGAGCGCAGGTCGTCCAGCACGCGGTCGAGCAGGGTGCCCGGATCGTTTTCGCCGATGCCTCGGAGGCGTTCGGCGACCGGGTAGAAGTGGCCCTGCCGGTTGCGGGCTTCGGAGGTGCCGTCGGTGAAGAGCAGCAGCAGGTCACCGGGATGAAATGGGACCTTTTGCAAGCGATAACAGCCGCCGGCCAGCTCGCACAGCCCCAGTGGTGGCGCAGCCACCTCGGGTGATACCTCGGTGATGGTTCCCTCGCGGCGGCGCAGCAGCGGTGGGGGATGGCCGCAGTTGACGATGACGGCCGCGTGGTCTTCATCCGGTGCCGTGGTGACCAAAATTGCGGTGGCGAATTCTTCGCTCCGGCCGCGCCGGGCAATCGCGCCGTCGAGTCGTGTGGCCACGCTGTCCAGGCCGGGTTCGGTTCGGGCCACGTCACGGAAGACGCCGAGGATGTCGGCGGCGACCTCCAGTGCTTCGAATCCCTTGCCGCGGACGTCGCCCAACAGTACCCGGACGCCGAACTTGGTCTCCAGCAGGTCGTACAGATCCCCGCCGATTCGAGCATCCGGCTCCGCAGCGGCATAGCGCACCGCCACCTGTAGACGGCCGATCCGGGGTGGGAGCGGGCGAAGCAGGGCCCTCTGAACCGCCTCGGCAATGTTGTGCAGCCTGGCCGCCGCCTGCTCTTCTCTGTGCAACAGGGCGATGACGCCCGAAGTGACGGCGGCGGCCAGCACCACGCAGCCCGCAGAGCTCACGTGGATCACCGTCGGCACACTTGGGTTGGCCCGAGCGAGCACGAACACCAGGACGATTGCGAGAACACCCGCAGCCAGCGGAGCCCAAACCCTCCGGGCGCCGACCGCAGCCAGCACCGGCACCGAAATCAGGACCGGGGAAAGGGTGCTGTCCGGCCCGGACACCAGATCGACAGCTACGCACGCCAAAATCATCAAACAGCCGAGGCCAAGAAGAAACTTCACGCCGAGGGGCAGCTGCACCCACCTGTGGCGCTCGTACCAGGCAACCATGGGTGTCCCCTCTGTCCAGGGCTCTCCCCTCCCAATGCTCCGGGCCGCGTCGTCATCCCGCCAGCCGAGCGAGTAGTGGCGATAGAGCGCGTTGCGGCCGAACCGGGCCCGCTGCGCCCATGGCTCGTACCTCGACGACTGCTGCCGCACCGTGAACTGCCCTGAAGCGCTCCACGAGAAGCCCACCGGCCCGGTCGGCTCGTCCTGGCGGCCGAGTCGTGACCGCGCCCGGACAGGGCCACGGACACCCCGCTTGCACGCGACGGGATTGTCCGGGCTCCCTCGAACGCCGGCGAGCGAGCGGCTGCGGACCTCTCCCGGTCAGCCGGACACTGTCCGGACACCGGCCGACACCGCGAGCGGACGGCGAACGCGATCGAGTGGAACGCGTCTCCCGGGCCGCTCCAGGTGTGGTGCGTCATGAGGTCGGTGCCACGAAGTCATCGATCGTGGGCTGTGCGGGCGGTCAGTGCACCAGGGGGAGGAAGATCGTGTCGACGATCTCTTGGAGGACGTGATCGGGCACCGGGGCGAAGGTCGAGAGGATCTCATGGCGCAGCAGGACGAAGGGGAGGGTCTTGATGCGCTCGGTAAGGAGCTCCGGCCTGATCTCACCGCGATCGACGGCGTGGTCGAAGAGCGTGTCGAGCGCTGCCTTGCGGCCCGTCGCGACGGGATCGAACAGTTCACTGGGGCTTCTTCCGGTTTCCCGGTAGTAGCTGGCCAGGTGCGCGTACATCACGGTGACCAGCTGCACATGGGCGGTGGCGATTTCCCGCATGAGGGTGAGGACGTCCTCCCGCAGGCTTCCTGTGTCGGGAACGCCGGGGCGGGACTCCTTCAGGACGTGGACGATGGTCGCTCGGATGAGTTCGTCGCGGTCTGACCAGCGGCGGTACAGCACGGGAGGGCTGGTGCCCGCGCGCTTGACGACGGCGTCCATGGTGAATCTGGCGTAGCCGTTGTCGGTGAGTTCATCCCAGGCCGCATCGAGGAGTGCCTTCTCCAGTGCTGCTCCATGGCGCCGCTGAGCCATCGCACCCTCCCTGGCGTAGATAGATTTGTCTTTCTTGCCGTACCCGCTACCTTGAGCAGAGTAAGAAAGACCTCTCTATCTTAAGGTACCGACCGTGAGCACTTCCCACCAGGCCGGGCCCGCCCCCGCCGATCCCGGCCGCATAGACCCTGACGTGTGGCGCATGGCGATCACCCTCATCGTCGGCGCCCTCGGTGTCGTCTTCGACACCACCATCGTCAGCGTCGCTCTGAACGACCTGTCGAAAGACCTCGACGCCCCACTGTCGACCATCCAATGGGTCAGCACCGGCTACATGCTGGCCGTCTTCATCACCATCCCGCTCGCCGGATGGGCCCAGTCACGGCTCGGCGGCCGGCACCTATGGATCGTCGCCCTGGGCGGGTTCCTGGGCGGCTCGATCCTGAGCGCCCTGGCCTGGAACGCCACCAGCCTTATCGTCTTCCGCCTCGTCCAGGGCCTCGCAGGCGGCATCATGATGCCGCTGATGTACACCCTGCTCATGCAGGCGACCAAGGGCCGCAACATCGGCAAGGTCATGGCCATCATCACCGTGCCCACGGCGCTCGGCCCGATTCTCGGCCCCGTCCTCGGCGGCCTCATCCTCCACCTGGCCGACTGGCGCTGGCTGTTCTTCATCAACATCCCCTTCTGCCTCGTCGGCATGTGGCTCGCCTGGCGCAACCTGCCCGACGACCGACCCGCACCCGACCACCCCCGCGCCCGCCTGGACGCCGCCGGCCTGCTCCTGCTCTGCCCGGGCTTCGCAGCCCTCCTCTACGGCCTCTCCCAGGTTGACGGCAGCACGGGCTTCGCCAGAGCCCAGGTCCTCATTCCGCTGCTCGCCGGGCTCGCCCTGGTCGGGGGCTTCACCGCCTGGGCGCTCACCCGGGCCGCCGACTCCCTGGTCGACGTGCGCATGTTCCGGCACCGCTCGGTGGCCTCGTCCTCCACCCTGCTCTTCCTGGGCGGCATCTCCCTATTCGGGCCGATGATGCTGCTGCCCCTGTACTTCCAGCAGGTCCGGGGCGCGACCCCGCTCGGCGCCGGACTGCTGCTCATCCCCCAGGGGGTCGGCGCCCTCGTCGCCCGCGGCCTGGCAGGTAGGTACATGGACCGCGTCGGCCCGCGCGCGGTGGCCCTCGTGGCCTTCGCCTTCGTCGCCGCGTCCACCGTGCCGTTCGCTTTCGTCACCGCCTACACCAGCGAAATCCTGCTCATGGCCGCGCTGTTCATCCGCGGCATCGCCCTGGGCGCTGCCATGATCGCGCCCATGGGCGCCGCCTACGTCGGGCTGGAGCACGAGGAGATCCCTGACGCCAGCATCATCACCCGCGTCGCCCAGCAGATCGGCGGCGCAGTGGGCATCGCCATCCTCATCGTCATCCTCCAGCAGAACATCGGCGACGCCCACACCCCCAACGCCCTGGCCAACGGCTTTGACCACGCGTTCTGGTGGTCCGTGACCCTCACCGCCGCCGCTGTCCCGCTCTGCCTGCTCCTGCCCAGCCTCCCTAAGCCGGCGGCCCCCGCCGACAACAAGGCAAGGAAGATCAGCAAGAGGGCGGATCCAACCGCACAGTGAGCACGGCCGTGGCACCACCTCATGAGACGGCAGAGGTAGAACTGATGGGCACTCAGAGTTGCCCGAGCAGCGGAAGACTGCGCTGGAAGGAGCTGCCGGCGCACTGCAGGCATCGCAGCCGGTCGCGGGCGTGAACGACGCACGCCCCTAGCTGCACCCGTGACGTGTCCCAGCGGTGCGGAGAGGCGCCGAGGAACGCGGCACCTGAGCGACGGTCCACGAGCTGCGGCCCCGCGCGAGCGCGCAGACGATCGAGTACGGCCAGCCGGGGACAGGGAAGTGCTGGTCCTTGCCCCGGTCGTAGGTTGTGACACAGGATCCGCTGCGGTGAGGTGTGGACGTCGGGCCGCAGCCAGCAGGTGACATCGACGGCCAGGACCAGCCGGCCGTCAGCAGCCCGCGGCAGTGGAACCCCGGCCAGTGCCCGCCGGAGCCGGCCGGGTATCGACCCGTCCACGCACCACAGCCGCGTAGAGCCCGCCATGACCGCGGCGGTGTTCGCCCACCAACGACAGCTCGGCCGGCGACCTCACCGGCCAGACTCAGTTCTCCGGCGGAAGCTGGCCGTCGGAAGGCCGGAAACGTCCTGCTTGATTTGGGGAAGGGTTCGTCGTGGACATCGAGGGCAGGTGGGAGTTAATCGACGAATGGTGGCGACGTGGTATCCATCCAGGCCAAGGGAATGGGAATGTCCGTAGCACTGGAGCAGACGACATCGTCGGCGCGCACCGAGCGGATCGTGGGTGACCTGCCGTGGATCGAGGACACGGGCAAAGTGGCGCCCAAGGATGCCCGGGCCTTGTCCAAGCTGTTCTTCGACCAGCTTCAGGTCCTCGAAGAAGGCACACGCGAGTACCAGTACGCCCGCAACACTCTGATCGAGATGAACCGGAGCCTGGTCGTCTTCGCCGCGAGCAGGTTCCGTAGCCGCGGCAGCGGCGAGATGGAGGACATCCTTCAGGTCGGCACGGTCGGACTGATCAAGGCCATCGACCGCTTCGACCTGTCACGCGAAGTCGAATTCACTTCCTTCGCCATCCCCTACATCGTCGGCGAGATCAAGCGGTTTTTCCGTGACACCAGCTGGGCCGTCCACGTCCCCCGCCGTCTGCAGGAACTCCGGGTGGAACTGGCCAAGGCCAAAGAGCGGCTGGCAGCCGTCCTGGACCGTCAGCCCACCGTGCACGAGCTGGCCGTGGACCTCGACCTGCGCGACGAAGAGATCATTGAGGGCCTGGTGGCGTCCAACGGCTACACGGCCGGCTCGCTCGACGCCCCCGGCGGGAACGACGACGGATCCGCCGCCGGCCCCACCTATGCCGAGATCCTGGGCGACCGCGATCACGCCATGGACCTCGTGGAAGACCTCCACGCTCTGGCTCCGCTCCTGGAAGAGCTTGACGACCGGGAGCGCCACATCGTCGAGATGCGTTTCGGCCAGGAGATGACCCAGTGCCAGATCGGTGCGGAACTGGGCGTTTCCCAGATGCACGTATCCCGGCTCCTGGCCCGCACCCTGACCAAGCTCCGTACTGGCATGCTCACCGACGACTGAACCGACCGTCAGAGGCCACAGGGAGAGCCTCCCTTGGCGGGAAAAGTGGTCAGACAAATCCGAGAGAAGGACTGTTGTGCTGCTGGCCCACCCCGCGATACTGCGGGATCTTGTCGAACAGTACGAGACGCTGCAGGTCCTGCACGCGGAACAAGGATCGTTCGAGACGCGACGTCGGCTGGAAGACATCACGTACACGCTGTGTGTCTCCACAGGCACGCATACGCCGGCAGCGGCCCTCGCCGTGGCAGAGCAGCAGTTGAACTCTGCCTTCACCGAAGTGGCGACGCCCATGGTTCCGGCAGCGGCGTCCGGTGGCTGATGAAAGAAACCGAAGAGGTCTCGGGGCTCCACAAAGGCTCTGGCGGACAGGCCGATGAGGTGGTGGGCGAGGAGCGCCTGCTGCAGGGCGCGGCAATGCGCGGGTGCGGGCGCCGACCCGGCTTGCGCACGGTGACGGCTGTTGGCTGCAGAGCCTGATCGAGGCCCAGGAGTTCACGGACGCGGCGGGTGAGCCGTTGCTTGACCGGTTGGGGCCCACCCGGCGGTCAGACGGGACGCGCTCCGAGGGCTCACGCTCACCCTTCGATCTCTCAGGTCTGCTGCGTGTGCGGCATCAAGGACGGCCCCAAGCCCCTACACATCCGCGTGTGGAAGTGCGGGGCATGCGGGGCCGTCCTCGTGCGCACGCACGCCTCACCGGCATACGCCAAGACCAAAGACGTCTCTTCGAACCGACGGACCCTGTCCACGATGTTCCTCGTCACCATCGCCGCCGTCCGCTCGCGCATCGCGTTCATGGGTGCGGCAGCGGCGGCTGGCACTGCCCCGTACGGACCGCCCCCGGTGGTCCGGTGCAGGGCGACCCGCGCCGAACCCGCGGCCTTCACGCCGGCATCGGTGAGCGGGCTGCCCTTCCATCACGCAGCACCGGGAATCAGTTGTCTCCCCACCTTGGAGAGTTATCCACTCCGCCGGATGTGCCCTGGTCGACCTGAGGCACGTGTCGGGGGAGTCACTCGTGTGGAGAACCGAACTGAGTCGTACATCGAGACGCCGACCAGTTGCGCCCATGCTTCGGAGCAAAGCAGATCGAGCGGGCGGCCGGAAGATCGAATTCTCCCTGTCCTCCAGCGCTGAGCCGTGCGCTACTCATGTCCCGTCGTGCTGATTCCCGTTGCCCGGTCCGAGCGCCTGGGCGTTGAGGGCGCCGAGCATGCGACGGAGGTGGCTGCGCACCTGTTCCTGTTCCTGAGGCAGGAACGGTTCCAGGGTCTCCTGCTCGCACGGTTCGAGCGCGGTCTCGCCCTGTTGTGCCAGGGCCATACCCGCGGCCGTGACGCACATTTCGATGATCTTTCCGTGCGTGGGGTGGGGTCGCCGCTCGACCAGTCCACGCTCGACCAGATCCCGCAGCGCTGTGCCAATGGACTGTGCGGTGACGCCGCAGCGGCGGGCGAGTTCGGCACTGGACAGAGGCCCGTCCAGGCTCAATCGGACGAGCGTGCTGAATTGCGCCTGGCTCAGTCCGAGTGGGCGCAATGCCCGTTCGAAGCGCTGCGTGTATGCCTGCGAGATCTGCCAAATCAGGTAGCCGATGCGCTCACCGGGATCCTTCACCGCCACCGATGCCCCTCCATGCGTAAGGTAACTTATATAAGCCACCTTACACGATCGAACCGAGGAACCATGCTCAGCACTCCGTCCACAAGTCAAAGTCCTTGCCCTGATGTCGACCCGGGGCCGGGGCGACACCGCCACCATCCAGGTCCGCAGAGTGACGCCCCACCCGAGCGGCCGGGGCTGACCGGTCCGCAGGCGGTGCTCAAGCCCGTGATCTCTGTGCTGACCATCGGCCTGGTCTTCGTCAGCGTTTTCCTCGCCGCCTTCCATACGCCCCAGGCGCACCGGCTGCCGGTCGCCGTCGCCGCATCCGACAAGACCGCGGCACATTTCGACGTCCGGCTGCAGCGTGTCTCGCCAGACGGCTTCCAGGTCGACCGGTACCCGGACAACGCCTCAGCCCGTTGGGCGGTTGAGCACCGCCACGCGTATGCCGCGTTGTTGGCCGACGGCGGCGAGCCCAAGATCGTGTATGCGGGTGCGAACGGTCCCGCGGTGTCCGCGCTGGTGGCGCCGCTCGCCAGTCTGTGCGCCCCGGACTGTCGGCCGGCGGGGGAGAAATGGCCCGTGACCGACATCCTTCCGCTGTCGAGTGGAGACAACCGGGGTCTATCGGTCTTCTATGCGTCATTCGGGCTGGTGCTGGCAGGGTTTCTCTTCGGTCAGTTGACCTACCAAGTGGCACCACGCCTCTCCTTCGGGCAGCGCGTGAGCAGTCTGGCACTGTTCGCGGTCGTTGGCGGGCTGGCGACAGCACTCATCGCGAGTACGGCCTTCGGAGCCATACCCGGTCCCTTTCTGGGCATCGCTGGGCTTGTGGCGCTGATGGCGGGGGCCGTGGCGGCGGCCACCATACTTTTGATCCGGATCTTCGGCGCGATCGGCGTTCTGCTTGCGTCGATCTTCATGATCGTGATGGGCAACGCCAGCAGCGGTGGGGTGCTGCCGCCCGAATTTCTTCCTGGTTGGCTGAAACCACTCACCTCGGTGATGCCTCCGGGCGTCGGCGTCCGCGCACTGGACGGGATCGCCTACTTCCACCACGACGGGCTGGTCAGCGGTGTTGTGGTGCTGTCGGCCTGGATCGCTCTTTGTATCGCGGCGCTGTTCTTCCTCGACCGGATCGACGCATCTGCCGCGATCCTGCACGCCGCGAGGCCGTGAGGGCGCCGGTGGATACCGAAGCCGGCCCGGCGCCCCGCAACCCGGCCAGGTGCGGCGCGTGCGGCCGCCGCTGCCACTTCCTGCGGCCGGTGCGGTAGATGCCCAAGCTGTCCGATGGCCAGTTCGCCGAGCTGGAGATGGAGTTGGCGCCGGGTCCGGCCATGCATGGCTGGGAGGACCGGCGGTGGACCCTGGCCCGGATCAGGGTGGTGATCGCCTGGGGTTCCGAATCGACTGCCCGCCGGCGGCGGTGTGGCGGCTGCTGCACAGGTGTGGCCGGTCCCGGCAGTGTCCCGCTCTCCGGGCTGTGGGGCGCGACGAGTGCGCGGTGAGCCTGTGGAAGAAGGACGTATGGCCACCGGCCGCCAAGCCCGCGCTGCCGGACACAGCCCTTAGATGCAGGCAGGTGTTTGAGCATCAAACGCCGTTGTCAGTGCCTCCCCATAAAGTGAAGACATCACTCGGGGAGCCTCGAAGGGGGAGCACAAACGTGTCCGCAAACAAGATCCAGCACAAGGTGAATCATGTCGCGCTGGTAGTGGACTGTTCAGGTTCGATGCGTCCGCACCAGAGTCAACTCATTCGAGTTGTGGACGAGTTCGTCGCGGGGTTGAAGGCCGAGTCGGACAGCCTCGGCCACGAGACACGGATCAGCCTCTACTCCTTCGACCACAAGGTGGAGAATCTGGTCTGGGACATGGACGTGAAGCATCTGCCGTCCATGCGAGGGCTGTACCAGGTCAACAATGGCGCTACGGCCCTCATCGAGGCTTCTCTGAAGTCCCTGGACGACCTGGGCCATATTTGGGAGGAGTACGGCGAGCACAGCTTCCTCCAGATCGTCGTGACGGATGGTGAGGAGAACGCCTCCGGCGGCGACAGGCGGCACGACGGCGACATGGCCATCCTTGGCCCCTGGCTCGACAGGATCGCGGCGAAGATGAGCGGGCTTCCGGGCCACTGGACTTCGGCGATCCTCGTTCCGAACTCCCTGGCCAAGCGCACCGCCCAGAACTACGGTTTCCCGGCCGGGAACATCGCCATATGGGACGCGGATTCCCAGAAGGGCGTCGAGGAGGCGATCGGCACCGTGCGCGCTGCCGCCACCAGCTTCCTCCGCGGGCGCGAGCAGGGGGTGCGCGGCACGAAGAACCTGTTCGCCGTCGGCCAGGACATATCGGTTGCCGAGGTGCGGGCGAACCTCGAACCGATTCGGGCTGACAAGTACCGGCTCCTGAAAGTCGACAAGGAGGTCGAGATTCGTCCCTTCGTCAACTCGCATCCGGGCGTGACGTACGAACGTGGTTCGTGTTACTACCAGCTGGGCGCCCGAGCTCAGGTTCAGCAGAACAAGGAAGTCATCGTGGTCGAGAAGGACACCGACCGCGCCTATACGGGCGACGCGGCACGCAGCCTATTGTTCGGTACGGATGTCCAGGGGACCGTCTCCGTGAAGGCGGGGAACAATCCCAAGTTGGAGGTGTACGTGCAGAGTCGTTCGGTGAACAGGAAGCTCAAGCCGGATACGCGTCTGCTCATCATTCTCTGAAATCAATGAGCGAAGGGCGGGGTTGGTCCGGGAGCAGCCTGCTCCCATTGCTCGACACCGCCGTGAGCAGCGGATGTCGCCCCGTGCGGTCACTGGTGGCACGCGGCGGCGCGGAGGCCGGGGGTTTGTTCACAGATACTGGCAGCGACGCCTGTCCCGCATCCGGAGGAAGTGGGTGGCCCTGGCGGCCGCACCAGCCCAAAGCGGCAGGTGCGTTGTGCACGTTCGGCTGTACCGACCGGTGCACGTTCCGATGTATGCCGACAGAGAGTACCGAGCTGACGCGCGAGCAGCGTCCTCCCCGCCGAGGCGGAGGTGTTCCGCTCGGCAAGCGCACGGTCACCGAAGAGCTGGCGTCCTCACCTGCGAAGCCTCTCCCTCGCGATGGATCGTGATCGCGTCCGGGGAATCGACATGCTGCCATCGTGGGTGGACCTGCACCTTCTGTGACCTGACCTGACCTGACCTGACCTGACACGGCGCAAGCGCTGTGACAAAGGCGGCTCGGAGGCCGCCCGCGGAGGCGGACACGACCGCGTCGATGGACAGAGTCGTGCTCATGCGCGGCGAGCGAGGCTCTCGGCGTCGGCAGCATCGACGGCGCTCAGCCCATGCGCGGTGTACTCACGAGCGTTTCCTCCCGGTCCTCCCGGAGCGGGCGGGTTCAGATGGCGGTGCGGCCGCCGTCGACGGCGACGGTCGCGCCGGTGACGTAGCCGGCCTTCGGAGAGGCGAGAAATGCGACGACCTCTGCGATCTCGGCGGGCTCGGCGGCGCGCTTCATTGCGGTGGTTTCGGCGATCGCGTCGAACAGCTCGCGGGTCGCGCCTGGGGTGTAGACCGGGCCGGGGGCGACGGTGTTGAAGCGGACGCCGCGGCCGCTGTACTCGGCCGTCCAGCTCTGCGTCAGGGAGGCCAGCGCGGCCTTGGTCGCGCCGTACGCGGCTGCCCTGGCCAGGCCGAGGCTGCCGGCCATGCTGCCCATGTTGATCACGCTGCCCGACCCCTTCGCCGCCATCGCCGGGGCGAACGCCGCCACGAGGAAGAAGGCCGCGCGGACGTTGCCGGCGAACATCGCGTCGTAGTCGGAGACCTTCATCTCCTCGGTCGGGGCCCAGACGGCATGCCCGGCGTTGTTGACCAGGACGTCGATCTCACCGACTTCGGCGGCGAGCCGGTCGATGCCGGCCGGATCCTCGAGGTCCGCCTGGACGAACCGGGCCTCGCCGCCGGTGGCGGTGATCTCGTCGACGGTCTCGGCGCCGCGCTGAGCGTTGCGGCCGGTCACGACGACGGACATTCCGTCGGCGGCCAGCCGCTCGGCGACCGCCCGGCCGATGCCGGAGGTGGACCCGGTGACCAGGGCGGTGAGGGGGCGCGGGTCGAGGTCTTCGTGCTCCACAGACATGGGGTTCTCCTTGCGGAAATTGTTGTCCGGACCGATCTGTCCGGGAACCGGCGGCGACGCCCGGACACCGGTCGGCGTCGATCTCGCGTCGCCGAGACAGCGCGGACTCCTCGGCTCCGACCCGCCCGAGCCGTATCTGCTCGGACAGCGGCGGCCGCTCCCAGGGTTCGTAGTTCATCAGCGCCGATGGTCAGCGACCTGGTGAAACGCCGGTACCGCAGTGCCTCCGCTGCCCGCAGGCCGGCCGGCGAGGCGTCACTGTCACGATACGGTCGTCCCGCCGCAGGGAAGCGGCGTCCGTCTCGTCCGACACGGAGCTCCACCCCCTTGGTCGGTACGTCGGAACAGACGACGAGGCGGATGCGGCAGTCAGGGAAGGCCGTTCGCTTCGCGTGGGAGTATCTGGCGCCATGAGGGCGTCCCCTTCGGTACGGAGCGTGCGCGCGGTGGTGTTCGCCGTGCTGAGCGTGTTGCTGGCTGCCGGGGGCCATGCGCTGGCGACGGGTGCCGCCCCACCGGTATGGGTGCAGGCCGTCGGGTTCGTGCCTGTCTTCGTGGGCGGCTGCCTGCTGGGCGGCCGGGAGCGGTCGCTGGCCGGCATCGGTGGCGGGACGCTGGCGGCCCAGGGCGGGTTGCACGTCACATTCGACACCGGACGGCCTCATGCCGTGCAGGGCATGCACTCCATGCAGGGCCTGCGCATGGTCCATCAGCATGCGCTGACGCCTCACGCAACCGCGGTCCATATCGCGATGTCCGTCCTCGTGACCTGGTGGCTGCGACGCGGCGAGGCCGCGCTGTGGTCCTTGCTGCGCCGGGCGGCCGCGTGGGTACCAGGGCTGGTGGTCCGGTGGCACGTACGGAGAGGGCTGTGTGTCGCACCGGTCCCAGTGGGCTTCGTACACGGGATCGCAGGTGAGCTGCGGCCGATCCGGCAGGTGCTGCTGCGGCATGCCGTCCACCGTCGAGGACCGCCCACCAAGAGCCCGTTCGCGCCCTGAATCCATCGACCCCAGTACGGAGTTCCAGTCATGTCCTCGACACGCACCGCCCTGCGCCGGGCAGGCACCGTTGCCGCCCTCGCGGCCGCCGGCGTCCTGACCGCCGCGGGCGTCGCCTTCGCGCACGTCACCGTCCACCCCGACAGCTACGCCAAGGGCGCCACGGACGGCGTCCTCACCTTCCGCGTGCCCAACGAGGAAGACACTGCCGACACCACCAAGGTGCAGGTCTTCCTGCCCACCGACCATCCGGTCCTGGGCGTACTCGTCACCCCTCAGGACGGCTGGACCGCGAAGGTGACGACCACCAGGCTCAAGACCCCCGTCAAGACCGACGACGGCACCATCACCGACGCCGTCTCCCAGATCACCTGGTCCGGCGGACGGATCCGATCCGGCGAGTACCAGGACTTCGATGTCGCCTTCGGCCAGTTGCCGGACGACACCGATCAGTTGGGCTTCAAGACGCTGCAGACCTACTCCGACGGCAAGGTCGTCCGTTGGATCGAGGAGACGCAGAAGGGTGCGGAGGAGCCGGAGAGCCCGGCGCCCGTCCTCAAGCTCACCGCCGGTACCGCGGGTGACGAGAGCGCACCCACGTCCGCCTCGTCCTCGGAGCCGAGGGCCACAGCCAAGGCATCGAGCACTGACTCGACCGCGCGCCGCCTCGGCGTCGCCGGGCTTGTCGCGGGCGTTCTGGGGCTAGTCGCAGCCGGGGTGGCCATCGTTCGTGGCCGCAGCGCCCGCTCCTCCTAGCCGCCGCGCGCAAGCAAGGTCGCGTCGGCGTCCAGTTCCGCCGACGCGACCGTGCTGCCGCTCGTCCACGCCGACGCCGAACGCGCGGCGGCTCTGAGGAGCTGCGCGGCCGGCCCCGCCACGCCGGCGCCGACCGAGTACGCAGCCGCGGCAGCCGTGGACGGCCGACCCCGTGGCCACCTGCGCGGTCCACGGCGTGGTGCTACGGTGCCGTCCGAGCCGGCGGGCAGGGGGAGTGCGCTTGGGGAGTGGGGGACGTTGGTTGCGACGCTGGGCGGCGCCGTGATCGCGATATCTGGAACCGTTCTGGCCGACCGCCTGCGCACGCGACAGGAGGCCGACCGCAGCCTCGGCGCGCGGCGCCGCGAGGCATACATCGATTTCATCGCCGCCGCGGGCGCCGCGCATACGCGGCTGCGCCGCGGCTCGCGCAGGCCCCTGAGGCCGCCGCCGGCTTGGAGCCGGCCAGCCGCGCCGCCTTGACCGACGCCAGGCTCTACGAGGTACGGGAGAGGCTGTTCATCGACGCCAGCGCGACGGTTGCCGGCGCGGGCCAGGCGATGTTCGAGCAGCTTCGTGCACTGCGCAGCGCCGTCGCTGCGGGGGCGCCTGTCTCCTCCCCCACCTTCCACGACGCCTACCACCCGTACATCGCGAGCGTGTGGGCGTACCGAGTCGCGGTCCGCGACGAACTGGAGGGGCAGTCCCTGGTACCGGCCGTCTTCGGCTGGCACGCCTGAGACGGCGAGGAGCGATGCCCCTTGTGCAGCAGAGACCTGGCGGGCACGGGCTGACCTCCCCTGGGGCGACACACGGTGACCATCCGATACTAGCCGACCGGTCTAGTAAGTGATGGTCGACCGGTCGTACACTCGCGCCATGGGACGGACCAGTGACGCCAAAGAGAAAATTGTCAGTGCCGCGCAGTCGCTTATCGAGTTGCGCGGGTACTCGGCGCTGGGCGTGGCCGAGATCTGCAAGGCGGCCGGTGTCCCCAAGGGCAGCTTCTACTATTTCTTCGAGTCCAAGGAGGCCCTTGCTCTGGCTGTGATCGACGAGCACTGGGCCGGCCAGAAGCGGGACTGGACAGGCATCCTGAGCAGCGACGCAGAACCACTGGACCGGCTGCGGCAGCTGTTCGAGGTGACGGAGGCCGGCCAGCGCGCCGGCCAGCAGAGCTGTGGCACCGTCTCGGGCTGCCTGTTCGGGAATCTCACCCTGGAGATGAGCAACCAGACCGAGGCCATCCGCACCCGACTGCAGGAGATCTTCGACGCACAGGTCGAGATGGTCGACTCGGTCATCACCGAGGCTCTTGAACGCGACGAGGTCACCGTGACCGACACCCGGGAAGCCGCACGGTCCGTCGTCGCCCAACTCGAGGGCCAGGTGCTGTTCGCCAAGCTCTACAACAACACCCACCGGCTCAGCCCCCTGTGGCCGAACTGCCTGGCCCTGCTCGGTGCTCGCGCACCGCAGGAGGCACTGGCCGGCAGCTGACACCCCCGCCCGGCGCGGCCGGCAGCACCAGGGGCTGAACGGGGGGCGAAGAGGGGCCTCAAGGGCAATCGGTCCGAGCCGGCGTGGTTTCCGACGGTGCGGACGGCCATCAGGGGACCGTGCTCCGCACAACGGCCATGTGGTGCGGGAAGCCGATCCGCAGGACGGCGGCGGCACCGGCGGCGGCGAGAACCACCAGGGCGGCCAGGACCAGGGCTTGGTGGTAGCCGTGGTGAAGCAGTGGGGTCACGACCAGCGGGCCGAGGATCTGGCCCACGGAGTAGCCGGCGGTCAGCAGGGCGACCGGCCGGGGGAACTGCAGGTGGGTTCCTGCAGCCAGGGCGATCGTGCTGACGCCGAGGAACGTCGCGCCGAACAGCAGCGCGGAGATCAAGGCGGCCGTCACGCCGCCGATCAGCGCGGGCAGGGCGATGCCGACCGCCTGGATGATCAGGGCGGCGCACAACAGGTCGGGGCGGGACCAGCGCCGGCCCAGCCAGGCCCACAGCGCCGAGGACGGTACGGCAGCCAGACCGACGAGCACCCAGGCGCCGCTGCCCGCCCAGCCCGGGGAGCTCTGCTCGATCGCGGCGACCAGGAACGTGCCGGCGACGATGTAACCGATGCCCTCCAGGGTGTAGGCGGCGAACAAGGCGGTGAACCAGCGGTGCGTGCGCGGACCCGATCGGCGGGCAGTGCCCGTCGTGGAGCTGACGCCGGACGCGGGCGTGCCCTCGGGACGCAGATTCCACGAAACAGCGGCGAAGACGGTGGCGAGTCCGGCCGAGGCCCACCAGGCGGCCCGCCAGTCGGCCACGGAGCGCAGGACGAGAACGAGCAGACCGGACAGAGCGATGCCTCCGCCGACTCCACCGAATGCCCAGCCGGGCAGGTGAGCGGGGTGATCTCGCAGGTGGCTGAGGACTGAGCTGACGGCGACGACGAAGATCAGGGCGCTGGTCAGGCCGGCCAGCAGTCGCAACACGATCCACACGCTGGTGCTGTGAGCGGCGGGCATTCCGGCGAGGCTGCCGGTCAGGACCATCAGGGAACCGCGCAGGACTACGGGGGAGCGGGCCAGTGCGGGCAGCGCGATGCCCAGCAGCGCTCCGACGAGGTAGCCGATGTAGTTGGCGGTGGCCAGGTTCGCGCCTGCGGCGGAGGACAGTCCTGCCTGGGTGTGCATCAGAGGAAGGATCGGGGTGTAGACGAAGCGGCCGACCCCCATGCCCGCGGCGAGCGCTGCGGCGGCCTGCGCGACGTGGGTCCAAGGCGAGCGGACTGGGCCGCGGGATCGCGCGGAGAAGCGGCGCTGGGTTCGCAAGCTCATGACGAAGTCCTCGTGGGGCCGTGCGCGTATGCGGGGCGGGCCGCGGCTCATCGCTGCGACCGCGTGACGGCGGCGGTGAATGTCGTCGGAAGGGAGCCCCGCCGGTCACGGCGTGGCGTCGGTCCGGCCCGGGTCGTTGGGGTGGGACTCGAGAGGGGTGACGTCGAGCGACATCCACGAGCGCAGTGGCAGCGTGCCGAGCACCTTCTCGTGGAGCTCGTCCTCGTCGGCGGCACGCCAGATGCCGATGCTGCGTAGCTCGCCGACCGCGCGCCACAACCGGGCCAGGTGGCCGGTGGCGGCCAGTTCCTTGGCGCGGACTGCTTCGGCGGCGCGACGCCGGTCGACCTCGTCCTGGGGGGTGCCCTCGGGGATGGTGGTGGTGATCTCGACCAAAAACTCGCGCATGTTGCTGCTCCGTTCGGCCGGGCGCCCGGTTCGCGCCGGTACGCCACTGGTGTGGACGGTTTCCATGCGGCCATCGTCCACCCGTCACGAGGGCCGACGCCACGACCGGCATCCTCGATGCTCGTAGGCGCAACCTCCCACCGGACGTAGCATGGCGGGCGTGGAGTTGCGTCAACTGCGGTACTTCGTCGCGGTCGCCGAGGAACTGAACTTCGGCCGGGCCGCCGAGCGGCTCCTGATCGCCGGGCCGTCACTGTCCCAGCAGATCAAAGTGCTCGAACGCGACCTCGGCGTGAGCCTGTTCGACCGTGACCGCCGCTCGGTTTCCCTCACCCCGGCCGGGGCGGCCCTGCTCCCGCACACCCGCGCCCTGCTGGAACGGGCTGACGACCTCCAGCGCCGAGCCGGCCGGCTTTCCGGAGCGGAGCGGGTCCGGCTCGGTTACGTCAACTGGCTCCCGGCAGACCTGGTCGCCCGCACCCCCGCGGTGGCCCAACTCCACATCGATGCGTGGATCGCGCCTTCCCACGCGCAGGCCGCCCGGGTCGCCGACGGCAGCCTGGACCTCGCGGTGTGCTGGGTGCGCACCGAGGACCTGGAGCAGCACGGCCTCCAGGCGCGGCTCATCGGCGCCGACCGGCTCTACGCCGTCGCCACCGGCGATGTGACCGGCGACGTACTCGCCCGGGACACCGACGTCCTCCTCGACGACGACACCACTTCCTGGTCGTCCTGGAACCGCTACGCCGAACAATTGGCCCGCGACACCGGGGCCCGCCCCGTACACATCTCCGACGGCGGCATCACCGGCTCCGCCTTCTTCGACCACGTCCGCCGTAGTGGCCGCCCGGTCATCAACTCGCCCAAGGGGCAGTCCGCCCAGCTGCCACCCGACCTGGTCCAACGTCCGGTCCGCGGGCCAGAGGTGTACTGGCCCTGGTTCCTGGTCTGGCGCGGCAGTGAGGCGCGCCCGGCGGTACGTGCCGTCGTCGACGCGCTCTGCGACGGCGTCGGCGATCTGGGAATCGATGCCCCGGGCGCCTGGCGGCCCGACAGCGGCGCACAAAGGCAGTAGGCGGCCTCGCTCTTCCGGCGAACCGTCATCAAGCCCCAGCCCGACGCCTGGCCCGCCTGGGCTGGGAGGCTGCGCCTACCAGCAATGAGGAAGCCGGTCCTGGGCCGGTTCAGATGTCCGTTGACTCTTTCTCGACCGGTCGTCTACCTTCTCAATAGGCGACCGGTCGGCTAGTAATCGGTCGGAACACATCCCGTTTCGGAGAAGATCATCATGAGTACTCAGAGCCAGAAGGTCGCAGTCATCACCGGCGCGTCGCAGGGCATCGGTGCCGGCCTCGTCGATGCCTACCGCAACCTCGGCTACGGCGTCGTCGCCACCTCGCGGACTGTCGCCGAGTCGCAGGACGCGGACGTCGTCACCGTCCAGGGCGACATCGCCGATCCCGCCACCGCCGATCGCGTCGTCGCCGCGGGCATCGAGCGGTTCGGCCGTGTCGACACCCTGGTCAACAACGCGGGCATCTTCGTCGCCAAGCCGTTCCACGAGTACACCCAGGACGACTACGCGACGGCGACCGGCGTGAACCTGCTCGGGTTCTTCCGCATCACCCAGCTGGCCGTCGAGCACATGCTCGCCCAGGGCGGCGGGCACATCGTCAACATCACCACCAGCCTGGTCGACCACGCCGACTCCAACGTCCCCTCCGTACTGGCCTCGCTGACCAAGGGCGGCCTGCAGTCCGCCACCAAGTCCCTCGCCATCGAGTACGCCAAGCGTGGCATCCGCACCAACGCCGTCTCTCCAGGCATCATCAAGACCC
Organism: Streptomyces sp. NPDC051664; assembly: GCF_044453545.1. NCBI lineage: Bacteria > Bacillati > Actinomycetota > Actinomycetes > Kitasatosporales > Streptomycetaceae > Streptomyces > Streptomyces sp. NPDC051664. The sequence continues at coordinate 106,105 of NZ_JBITCU010000023.1, forward strand.
CCATGCACGCCGAGGAGACCCACGAGATGCTCGCCGGACTGCACCCGGTCGGCCGGATGGGCGAGCTGAGTGACATCGTCGACGCGGTGATCTACCTGGAGAACGCCCCGTTCGTCACTGGCGAGATCCTCCACGTCGACGGCGGCCAGAGCGCCGGCCGCTGACCCGAAGGCACGTCTGCCGTCTCCCCCGTGTCCCGCTGGGCAGGGCCCGTCGTGCGGTGCTCGCAGTCGAGCAGGGCGCGCCGAGGCCGTGTTCGGACAACCCGTGCCAGGGTCGAAGGCGAGGCGCTCTTCGTGCAGGCCACGAGAGGGGGCGGCCATTCGGGCCCCCGCCCCCGCGCCTTCATCCGCCTGGCCATGCACGCGGCGTCGTTGCGGGCAGTCCCGTCATGGTTGTTCCCGAGCCCGGCGCCGACATGGAAAGCGGAGTCGTGACCCGCCCGGACAGGAAGCCGTGAGTCCCCATTCCCCCTGACAGGAGAAATTTGATGAACAGCACGACGGACAGCGAAGCGATCCTGCGCGGTGTCCTCGACCAGTGGAAAGCAGCCGTCGACGGGCACGAACCGCAGCGGGTCGCCTCCCATTTCACCGAGGACGCGATCTTCCAGGGTCTGCGCCCCTACAGCATCGGACGGCAGGGCGTCGCCGACTACTACGGCTCCCAACCCCTCGGGATGACGGCCGCGTATCGGATTCTCGAGACCAGGCAGCCCGCCGACGGCCTCGTGCTCGGCTACCTGAGCGTCGACTTCTCGTTCACCGACCGGCCCACGGTGGGCCTCCATCTCGGCGTACTGGTGAAGCGCGTTGAGGACCGCTGGTACATCAGTCACTACCAGGTATCCCGCCTCGATTAGTCGCGGCCGGTCAGCGTGCGCGCGTGGTGCCGGCGAAGGCCGCGGAATGGCTCCGCACGAAGTCGCCGAAGCTGAGCGGGGGGTGTCCGGTGATCAGCTCCACGTCGTCAGTGGCTCGGTCGTACCTGTTCGCGGCGTGGAGGCGCGCCATCGTGGAGAGGTGCTCGCGAACGTGCTCAGGCAGGCCCAGAGGGGTGAGCCTGGTGCGTACCCATTCCTCGTAGGGGACGTCGACGTAGGTGATGTCCCTGCCCAATGCGTCGGTGAGTTCTTCCGCGATGGCTGTCATGTCGCGGGAGCGCTCTCCGGTCAGGCCGTAGGTGCGGCCCACGTGTGCGTCCGGCGAGGCAAGGACGGTGGCTGCCACCTCGGCCACGTCCTGGATGGCGACCGGGGAGGTACGGCCCGATCCGAAGGGAAGCCGGATGGTGCCGTCCTGCGCGACGTCGGCGGCCATGGCCATCAGGAAGATCGGGTTCTCCATGAACACCGTGGGCCTGATGTGGGTCACCGGGAGGCCGGACCAGTTGAGGGTCTGTTCGGCGAGCCAGTGCTGACGCTGTTGCCTGGATTCGCTGGTGCTGGTCAGTGTCATCTGGGAGACCGTCAGCTGGGACATGTTGACGAAGACCTCGAGATGCCCGTGGTCCAGGGCGGCCGCTGCCGCGGTCACGGTCGCCTCCAGATAATAGGAGGACACGCTCAGTCCGAAGTACACCCGGCGGCAGCCGTCGAGCGCCCGGACGACGTCGGCCGCGCGCGTCAGATCGCCCACGGCGACGTCCGCCCCCAGGTCGCGGAGCTCAGCGGCGCGCTCGTCGTCCCGGTGCACGAACGCGCGAACCGGGAGACCGTCGCCGCGTAGGCGTTCCACCACCATCCGGCCAACGTTGGCGGCAGCGCCTGTCACGAGGGTCATGGCGGGTTCGGGTGAGGGGATCGAGGGTCGGTGCACCATGGGCGTGATCCTGCCGGTTCGAAGCGCCCGGCTGTGGGAAGCCCTGCCGGTCAAGCCAGGATGGAGCAGCGGTGCAACGAGTCACGGCAGTGTCTCCGCCGGCGGGGGAGACGACATGAGAACCCCGCGCTCACGTTCCTGCGGAGCGGCGCGCCACCTCGTGCTGGTCGCCGTTGCAGTGCGGGGCCGCTCGTAGGGTGACGTGCGTGATCGTTCGTGACGGCGCAGGGAATGCAGGCGGTGGCCGGCGGCCGGGCTATCGGGCTGCGGCAGTGGTGTTCGCCATCGGGATGGCCGGGACCACGCTGCCCACTCCGCTGTACGGGCTCTACCAGGAACAGATCGGGTTCTCCGAGCTGATGGTGACCGTGATCTTCGCCGTGTACGCCGTCGCGGTCATCACCGTGCTTCTGGTGGCGGGAAACTACTCCGACGAGGTCGGCCGCCGACCTGTGCTGCTGTGCGCCATGGCCCTGTCGGCCGCGAGCGCGGGATGCTTCCTCCTGCAGAGCGGCCTGCCTCTGCTCTTCGCGGGGCGACTGCTGTCCGGCTGTGCGGCCGGCCTGCTGAGCGGCGCGGCAACAGCGGCCGTCATCGAGTTGGCGGGTCCCGGGCAGAAGGCGCGTGCCGGTTTCGCCGCCACTGCGGCGAACATGGGTGGTCTGGGCTGCGGGCCACTGCTCTCCGGCCTTCTCGCGCAGTACACGCCCTGGCCGCTGATGCTGCCGTTCTTGGTTCACCTGGGGCTGGTGGCCGTGGCCACGGGGATCACCTGGTTCATGCCGGAGACCGTGGCGGAGCCGAAGAGATGGCCGCCTCTGACGCCGCAGGGAGTCACGGTGCCTACCGAAGTGAAGGGTGTGTTCCCGCCCGCCTCGCTGGCGGCGTTCGCCGGCTTCGCGCTTCTCGGGCTGTTCACGGCGGTCGCGCCGAGTTTTGACTCGCGGACGCTGGGTGTGCACAACCTGGCTGTCTCCGGCGCCGTGGTTTTCTCCGTGTTTCTGGCTTCGACCGTCGGACAGTCCTTGACACAACGGATCGGCGCGCGCCTAGCGCTCCCCGTGGGGTGCGGCATTCTCGTCGTGGGCCTGCTGCTGGTGGCGTCGTCACTGATCGCCGAATCCCTGCTTCTGCTCGTCCTGGGTGCCGTGTGCGGCGGCACCGGCCAGGGACTGGCCTTTCGCGCGGCACTCACCCTCGTCAGCAGTGCCGCCCCGGCACAGCATCGTGGCGGCACCATTTCGGCGTTCTTCGTCGTCGCCTACACCGGGATCTCGGTGCCGGTCGTCGGAGTCGGTGCCATGGCCACATGGCTCGGGCTGCGCCAGGCCGGACTGATCTTCACGGGCTGTGTGGTGCTGCTGGCGGCAGGCGCGGGAGCGTACGCCGCACGCAGGCCGCCGGCGGGGGGCGTTGTCGGTCGCCGGTGAAGGCCGCGAGTCCTGCCGTCGAGGAGAGGCTGGAAGACGTCGCGACATCCGTTGGCGTCCGCATCCGTCACCGGTCCCGTCTCGATGCCCTGGCAGAAGTGGCCCAGGACTGAACCCCTCGCCCCGGCTGCGCAGTTCGATCCCGGCGCCGTTCAGTGGGGGTCTTCGAGCGTCGTCCGTGCCGTCACGACAGCAGCGCGGGGCGTCGGCCGGTGGGTGTGCGTCGACACTTCGACGCTGAGTGGACGCTGCTTCCCTCAGCAGGTACCGGGGGCGTGAACCCGGCTGCGGTGCGCCTGTGCGCCGCGGGGTCGGGGCGTGCCGTCGGTGGCTGCGGGAACGGCTGTCGTCGGCAGGCCGGTCGCGGGGACGCGGCCTGCGGTTCTTTGCCCGGTGGGTCTTGTTCGGGCGCTGGTCGCCCGGGACGTGCTGGGCGACCGGGGTGCTTCGTCGGGCCGGATCAGTAGGCCGAGTTGACGTTGTCGATGGAGCCGTAGCGGTGCGCGGCGTAGTTGGCGGAGGCGGTGATGTTGGCGACCGGGTCGTAGATGTTCTGCGAGGTGCCGGCGACGTGGTAGGTCTTGAAGGTGGGGTCGATGACCTGCATCAGGCCCTTGGAGGGGATGCCCTTCATGGCGTTGGAGTCCCAGTTGTTGATGGCGTTGGGGTTGCC